>JAUSPV010000029.1 GCA_030652755.1 Caulobacter sp.
CCCCCCCCCCCCCCCCCCCCCCCCCCCCCCCCCCCCCCCCCCCCCCCCCCCCCCAGGCCGGCGGGTGCTTTCCATCCGGCGGCCAGGCCGCAACGCCGTCTTCAAGCGGGATGCGCAGGCTCTTGAGAAGTTGGGAGAACATGGTCCAGTTGCCGATGGCGATCACGAGTTCAATCCGCTCGGCCTCTGTCGGCAAATGCCGACAACAGGCCCCCCAAGTCGTATCGCTGATCATCCCATTGTCCAAGGTATCGTCCGTGGCCTGCAGCACGGCCTTGTCGGCGTCCGACAGGATCGTGGAACCGCGCCAATCGCGCGTGGCCGCCAGATCGGCCTCCGGAATCTCAAGCCCCCGCGCCACGCGCCAGTGCTGGGTCCACTCATAGGCCGAGGCCGTCCTCCAGCCGATACGCATGATAATCAGTTCGCGAAGCCTGGCATCCAGCCTGTTGCCGCGGAATAGAAGCGTTGTCAGCGTCGAGGCCAGCTCCTCTGCCACGACCGGGTGACGCAGGAGCACCCGAAACACGCTCAAGGGCGCCATCTGTTCGGAAACGCCAGCGGCTTTCGCCGCGCTGCTCGCCTCGTCCAGCGTCAGCAACGCGATCCTTGGGCTGTCAACGACCATCAAGTTCCCTCCGCCCGGAATTCGGACGCCGTCACTTCTCGGCGCGTCCGACCCCGATCTCATGGCCCGCCCCCGGAATTTCGTGGCGCTTGCTTTTCCCGTCCGTATAACAGATATGCGTACTGCGCTACATGTATCTGTTACCAAAAGCGGATTCAGCCGTTCTCGGAGAAAACGCCGATGATGCCGGCCACCACCTTCGCGATGATCCAGACCGCACCGCGGAAGCTGGAAATGCGCGACCTTCCGATACCTGACATCAGCGACGACACGGCGATCCTGCGGATCGAGGCCTGCGGCATTTGCGGAAGCGACTACGAACAGTACGAAGGGGTGCTGAACACGCCGATGCCTGTGATCCCCGGCCACGAACCGTTGGGCGTCATCGAGGCTATAGGCGACAAGGCTGCTCGCCGATGGGGCGTCGACGTCGGGGATCGCGTGGCTGTCGAGACCATGCTGTCCTGCCATTCCTGCGACACCTGTCGGGGCGGGCGTTATCATCTGTGCCCCGAGCGGCAGATTTATTCCTATATGCCGCTATCGGACGCGCCGGGTCTCTGGGGCGCCTACGCCCAGTACATGTTCCTCGCGCCCGAGACGATCGTTCACAAGATCGACAAGAGCCTGCCCCCTGAAATCGCGGTGATGTTCAACCCCCTGGGCGCGGGATTCCGCTGGGCGGTGGAGATTCCGCAGACCCAGATCGGGGACACGATCGTTATCCTGGGCCCCGGGCAGCGGGGACTGGCCAGCGTGATCGCCGCGCGCCAGGCCGGAGCAGGCAAGATCATCGTCACCGGTATGGCGGCGGACGCCAGGAAACTTGAGATCGCGCGAGCCTTCGGAGCTCACCATACCATCGATGTTCAGAATGAAAACGCCGCCGAGCGCATCAAGGAACTGACCGGAGGGCGGGGGGCGGACGTCGTGGTGGAGGTGACATCCTACGCCACCGACCCCGTTCGTGAGGCCCTTGGCTATGTCCGTGCGGGCGGGACGATCGTGCTGGCCGGGGTGAAGGGGTTCAAACCCATTCCCGAATTCGTCTCAGACCTGATCGTCTTCAAGGAAATCACCATCAAGGGCGCGATCGGCGTCACCTCTTCCGGGTATCGCAAGGCGATCGACCTGATCGAGGCGCGCACGCTCCCGCTGGAGCTCATGCATACCCACGATTTCGACCTCAAGGACGCGGAACTGGCGATCCGTACCCTGGCACGCCAGGTCGATGGGGATGAGTCCATCCACTCCTGCCTGATTCCGCCGACCTAGACGACCGACTGGCTCGGGGTCGAAGGCTTCGGTGGGGACTGCAGCAAAACAGGGAGATATCGTGCGCTTCAGCGACAAGGCCGCCATCGTTGGCATCGGCGAGACCGAGTACGTCAAGGGCTCGGAACGGACCGCTGTGGACATGATGCTGGAGGCGGCGCGCAAGGCTATCGCCGACGCCGGCCTGAAGCCTTCGGAAATCGACGGCATGGTGCCGCCGCCGATCTACACGACGTCGGAAGAGCTGGCCGCCAATCTGGGTATCGACGTCTTGCGGTACGCCTCGACCGTTCACATGGGCGGCGCCAGTCCGACCACGGCGCTGCAGAACGCCGCGACCGCGATCGCCGCCGGAGTCGCCGACAACGTGCTCGTCGTATTGGGCTGGAATGGCTATTCCGCCCTGCGCCCGAAACCTGGCCGGCCGCCCCAGCGGGCCATGAACATGAACACACTCACCCGAACAATCCAGGGCTTCTACCTGCCCTACGGGGTGATGCTGCCGGTGCAGATGTATTCCTGGATCGCCATGCGCCACAAAGAAATCTACGGCGTCCCCCACGAGGCGATGGCGGAAGTCGCGCTGGCCTGCCGGGCCCATGCGCAGCTGAACCCGCGCGCCATGACCTATGGCCGGCCGCTCGACATGGAAGGGTACATGGCCGCGCGATGGATCTCCGAGCCTTTCCGTCTCTACGACTGCTGCCTGGAAACCGACGGCGCCTGCGCTGTGGTGGTGACGAGCGCCGAGCGCGCCCGCGACATGCCGCACACGCCGGTGCTGATCGCCGGCGCGGCCGAGGGGCACCCCTATCCTGCCGACGACATCCCTTCGCGACCGGATATGCTCAAGATTGGATTAGCCTACGCCGCGCCCCGGGCCTTCGAGATGGCGGGGGTGAGCGCCCGGGACATGGACTTCCTGCAGATCTATGACTGCTTCAGTTACGTGGTCCTGTTGCAACTAGAGGCGCTGGGCTTCAGCGAGCCGGGGGGCATCTATGACTTCGTCAAGGATGGCCAGATTCAGCACGGCGGACGCTACCCGCTGAACACCCACGGCGGCCTACTCAGCGAGGCCCATGTCTGGGGTTTGAATCACGTCCTGGAAGCGGTCCGTCAACTGCGCGGAGACGCGGGCGCCCGCCAAGTTCCCAACGCCAGCATTGGCCTCGTCAGCGGCTGGGGCGACCTTGGCGACGGCAGCTTGGCAATACTCAGGAAATAGGACCGATGCAGCCAACGATGGTTCCCGCACCCCTCCCCAAGACCCAGGACCCGATGGACGACGAGTTCTGGCGGCGGTGCCAGGATGGGCGCCTGCGCTTTCAGCGCTGCGAAAACTGTCACGCGTGGCGGTTTCTGCCACGCTACATGTGCGCCCGGTGCGGGTCGCCTGAATTTGAATGGGCGGCCACGAGGGGTACAGGCAGCCTTTATTCCTGGACGGTCACCCATCAGGCGTTCCACCCGGCCTTCGCGGCGGAAATTCCTTACGTCGCCGCCTTAGTGGAGCTCGATGAGGGCGTAAGGATGGCCACGCGTCTGCTTGATTGCGACCGGACAGCCCTCAAGCTGGGTATGCGGGTCGAACTGGTCTTTCGCGAGATCAGCGCCGATTTCCGATTGCCATGCTTTCGTCCCAGCGCGTCGGTCTAGGGAGCAAGTTGATGGATCTGACCTACAGCGCCGAACACCAGGCCTTCCGCAAGGAAGTCATCGACTTTCTCGAGGCGCATCGAGACGAGGCGCCAAAATCGCGCGGCGCGGCTCAGCGCCCGTCTCCAGAGGCGGTGGCCTGGCAGACGAAACTGATCCGGCACGGGTATGCCGCGCGCACCATTCCGCGAGATTATGGGGGCTTTGGCGCCGAACCCGACATCCTCGAGTCCCGTATCATCTCCGAGGAGTTTACGCGGGCGGGGATGCAGCCTGGGCTGCAGAACCAGGGCATTTCGATGCTCGTTCCGACGCTGTTGGAGTTGGGAACCGAAGGCCAGAAAAGGCAATGGGTAGGGCCCACCATTCGGGGCGAAGTGGTCTGGTGTCAGGGATATTCGGAGCCCGGGTCGGGTTCCGACCTAGCCAGCCTGCAGACGCGGGCGATCGAGGATGGCGACGACTTCATCATCAACGGTCAGAAAATCTGGACCAGCACGGCGCGAGAGGCAGACATGATCTTCTGCCTGGCGCGCACCGAGTCCGACAGGCCGGCGCACCAGGGGATCAGCTATCTGATCTTCGCCATGGACACCCCGGGCATCGAGGTGCGGCCCCTGGTGACCATGACTGGGCATGCCGAATTCAACGAAACCTTCTTCACTGATGTCCGCGTGCCGAAAACCCAAATCGTGGGGGAGCGCGGCCAAGGCTGGTTCGTCGCCAACGCGACCCTCAAGCACGAACGCGGAATGCTGGGGGACCCCGGACAACTTGAGGCCCGTTTCCTGGCCCTGACGGACCTGATGCGCAACGAGACAGCGGATGGCGCCAGGATCATGGATAATCCAGTTCTGCGCGATCGTCTGCTCCGGCTGCAGGCCGAGCTCGCCGCGATGAAGTTTAATGGCCTGAGAATCCTCAGCGCATCCTCAAACGGCAGTGACGCCGGCCTCGCGCGCCTGATCGTCAAACTTCAGTCCTGCGAACTGGCGCACCAGATCTCCGCGCTGGCGATAGACGCCCTTGGGGAACTGGGGGTGCTCTACGACGACAGCCCTCACCTCCGGTCGCATGGCAATTGGCAGCAGGCCTACATGTTCCAGCTTGGCCTGATCATCGGTGGTGGTACCGCTCAGATCCAAAAGAACATCATCGCGGAGAGAGGGCTCGGCATGCCCCGCGAGCCAAAGCTCCGGATTGCGGAGGCTGGCGTCTGATGGATTTTGGACTTTCGAGCGAGCAGCGCATGCTGCAGGAGAGCGTCCGGCGGCGCCTTGCGAATGTTTGTCCATTGCAGCAGGTGCGGGACACCGTCGGCGCCGAGAAGCCTTACAGTCCTCGCGTCGCCGAGGCCCTGGCCGAACTAGGCGTCCCCGGTATGATCATTCCCGAGGCGTTTGGTGGAATGGGGCTGGGCTTGCTGGACGCCGCCCTTGTCGCCGAGGCGTTGGGCTTCGGCGTCGCGCCTGTTCACTTCGCGGCGGCCCATGTCATGGCCCCGTTGGCGATCATGCTTGGCGGAACGTACGATCAGCAGCTGACATGGCTGCCTAAATTGGCGAGCGGCGAGGCGCGGGCGGCCGTTGCCGTTACGGAATGCATCGCCGCCCGCGACGGCGCGGGCGTCGTCGCCAGGAACGGGCGTCTTGAGGGCACATCGCTCTTCGTTCTGGACGCGGCGGACGCCGATGTCTTTCTCGTCGCTGACCGAAGCGGGTTGATTCACCTCGTGGGGGCCGACGCGCCGGGTCTCGAAATGATCCCCCTGGCAACGATCGACAAGACGCGGTCGGTTGGCGAGTTACACCTTTCTGGAGTCACCGCCGACGCCTTGCCGCATGGAGGCTCAGACCGGACTCGCCGGGTAATCGATGCCGGGCGGATCATGCTAGCCGCCGATATCCTCGGCGCCAGTACGGCCATGATTGAACAGGCCGTGATCTACGCCGGTCAGCGCGTCCAGTTCGGTCGGCCGATTGGATCATTCCAAGCGGTGAAACATATGTGCGCCGAGATGGCGGCGGCGCTTGAGCCTTGCCGGTCCCTTGTCTGGTACGCGGCCCACGCCTTCGACCAGCTGCCGGATGAGGCGTCGTTGATGGCCTGCCACGCGAAATCCCATCTCTCCGAGGTCGGTCGGTTCGTCGCGCGCACCTCGACAGAAGTACATGGCGGAATGGGCTTCACAGATTTGGCCGGGCTGCACTTTTGGTTCAAGCGGATCGGCGCAGATCGCCAACTCCTCGGCGGGCCTGAACGCGTGCGCCACGAGGCCGCCAGGCTGCAAGGCTGGGTCGCCGCCTAGCGGCGACCCGACTCATCAAGCCTCTGACTTTTGGTCGGGGATGTCAGCGCCGCCGCACTGTCTTGGGAGAATATAAATGGCCTGGAACTTCGGCGATATTCTCGACGCACTGCCGCAGGTCATCCCGTCCGAGGCGCCAGCCTTCCTCCACGAGGGCCGGACGATTACGTGGGGGGAGACAACTCGCAGGTCCAACAATCTGGCGCGCGCGATACTCGATCTGGGTGCAAGGCCCGGCGACAAGGTCGCTTTCTACATGCGCAACCGTCCAGAGTACGGCGAGACCCTGGCGGCTTGTTTCAAGGGCCGACTGATCCACGTCAACGTGAACTATCGCTACAAGCCGAACGAGGTGTTCTACATCTTCGACGACTCTGATGCGCAAACAGTAGTCTACGGCTCCGAGTTTCGGGACACCATCGTCCAGATCAAGAATGGTCTGTCCAAGGTCCGGACCTTCATCGAGATCAGCGAGGACGGAACGACCGCACCGTTCGCGGAGTTCTATGAAGCCCTCGCCATGGAGGGGGACGGAGCGCCGCTGGAGATCGAGCGTTCGCCCGACGATCTGCTGTTCATCTACACCGGCGGGACAACCGGAATGCCGAAGGGGGTTATGTGGCGCCATCAAGACCTCCGCGAAGCTCAACTTGACGCGGTTCGCCGGCTCGGCCCCGCGCCGGAGACCCTGAGCGAACACCTAGAATTCATCAGGATCAACGGACCCGGCAATCGCACCTTGCCCGCCTGTCCGATGATGCACGGAACTGGCCTGATCACCGCCATCGGCTGCATGATGAGCGGCGGTTGCGTGGTCACCCTGCCAAGCCCCTCGTTCGACGCCGATGAGCTCTGGTCGACTGTGTCGAACCGCAAGGTGCAGTCGATCGCCATCGTCGGCGACGCCTTCGCCAAGCCCATGCTCAAGGCGCTCGACGAGAGACCTGGACTGTACGACGCCTCAAGCCTGATCTCGATCGTCTCCTCCGGGGTGATGTGGAGCCGCGAGGTCAAGGCGGGTCTGTTGCGCCACATTCCGCAGGTGGTCCTGATGGATTCTTTCGGCGCTTCCGAAGCCCTAGGCTTCGGGTCCTCGGCGATGACCAAGGACGGGGAGGTCCGAACGGCGACCTTCCAGATCGGCGAGCGGTGCAAGGTCTTCGACGAGAGCGATGTGCCGGTGGAGCCCGGGAGCGGCAAGTCCGGGATCATCGCCATCGGCGGCCCAATTCCCGTGGGCTATTACAAGGATCCGAAGAAGACGGCCGAGACCTTCCGCACCATCGGAGGCCAGCGATACTCCATCCCAGGCGACTGGTGCACGGTGGATGCCAGCGGCGCCATGACCCTGCTGGGCCGCGGCAGCGCCTGTATCAACACCGCGGGCGAGAAGGTTTACCCGGAGGAGGTCGAAGAGGCCCTGAAGACTCACGCGGGCGTCGATGACGCCCTGGTGGTCGGCGTGCCGGACGACAAGTGGGGCCAGTCCGTGACGGCCGTCGTCGTGCTGGCCAAGGGCGCCTCGTTTGACGAGGACGAACTTAGGCGGCACGTGCGCGCCGCCTTGGCCGGCTACAAGACCCCCAAGCGCGTCCTGCTGGCCGAGGTTCCGCTGCGGGCTTCAAATGGCAAGGCTGACTACAAGGCGGTCACGGACTTTGCCCGCAGAAATCTTGGGCTGATTTGAAGAGACATTGAGAAGCCCCATCGGGCTTGCTGATCAAGTGAACAGAACCTGACGATCCATTCAACGTCGGCCGCAGCGCCGTGAACAGGGCAATAATCCATGAGTTTAGCGCAAGCAGCCATCGTGCCGGATATCCGGCCGGTCGAAGAACTGGATGTCCTGGTGGTCGGCGCCGGGTTCACGGGCCTCTATCAGCTGCACCGCCTGCGGGAACTGGGCTTTTCGGTGCGACTGTTCGAGGCGGCGGCCGACCTGGGTGGTATCTGGTACTGGAACTGCTATCCGGGCGCCCGGGTGGACACTCACGTTCCGATGTACGAGTTCTCCCTTGAAGAACTTTGGCGGGACTGGACCTGGACAGAGCGATTCCCGGCCTGGGACGAGTTGCGCCGCTACTTCCACTATGTGGACAAGAAGCTTGATCTCAGTCGCGACATACGTTTCAACACGCGTGTCGAAGGAGCGGAATTCGACCTTGAACGCAACCAGTGGGTCGTGCGCGCGCAGGACGGCAGCATCGTTCGGGCGCGGTATCTGGTCATGTGTACAGGCTTCGCCGCCAAGCCCTACACCCCGGACCTCAAGGGGCTGAGTCTGTTTGCCGGTGCGAAGCACCACACCGCATGGTGGCCCCAGGAAGGCCTCGACATGGCGGGCAAGCGTATCGGGGTCATCGGCACCGGAGCCAGCGGCGTCCAGGTCGTCCAGGAAGCCGCCGCGGTCGCCTCGCAGTTGACGGTATTCCAGCGCACGCCGATTTTGGCGTTGGCGATGCAGCAATGCACGCTAGACGAGGGAACCCAAAATGAGATGAAGCGAGACTACCCCGCCCGGTATGTACGGCGGCGGGAGAGCTTCGGCGGGTTTGATTTCCACGCCAGCGGGAAGTCGGCGCTGGAGGTTTCCCCCGAAGAACGGCGCGAAGTCTATGAAGCGGCCTGGGCTGCGGGGGGCTTCAGCTTTTGGGCGTCCACCTTTTATGACATTATGATGAATCTGGAGGCCAATCGCACGGCCTATGATTTCTGGCGCGAAAAGGTCCAGGCGCGCCTAGACGATCCCGCTTTGGCGGAGAAGCTCGCGCCCAAAGACCCGCCGCATCCATTCGGGGTGAAGCGACCGTCCCTTGAACAGAACTACTATGATGTCTTCAATCAGAACAACGTCAGACTGGTGGATCTCAAGGAAACGCCGATCCAGGAGATCACTCCGACGGGGGTACGGACCGGCGAGGACGAGTACGAATTCGACATTCTGGTTCTTGCCACTGGCTTCGATGCCGTGACCGGCGGCCTTACCCAGATCGACATCACGGGGACCCAGGGCGTCTCACTGAAGGAACACTGGGCGGCCGGCGCACGCACCCACCTGGGCATCGCCAGCGCGGGCTTCCCCAATCTAGTGTTCCTCTACGGTCCGCAGAGCCCCTCAGGCTTCTGCAACGGACCAACCTGCGCTGAGTTGCAGGGCGACTGGGTAGTCGCCTTTCTCGAACAGATGCGGGAGAGGGGAGGCGCACGCTTCGAAGCCACCAGGGAGGCCGAGGATGCTTGGCGAACACATGTCAACGAGGTTGGCGCCATGACCCTCTTTCCCCTCGCAGACTCCTGGTACATGGGCGCTAATATCCCAGGTAAGCCGCGCGAGTTTCTAAATTACCCAGGCGGCGTACCCCTGTACCTGCGGATGTGCGAAGCGAGTGCCGCCAATGACTATGAGGGATTCGTGCTGAGCGTTCCGGGTGGGGGCTAGAGCATTTTCCGATCAGTCTGCATCATATCCTGCCGCAGTGAAGTAGTTGGCGCATTCGGTGGGTGTGAAGGTGTCGATGATCTGGGCGATGGCCTTCCAGAGGTGGTCTCTGGTGCGGGCGGCGGCCTTGCGGAGCATGGCCTTGAGCTTTGAGAAGGCGTTCTCGATCGGGTTGAGGTCTGGGCTGTAGGGCGGCAGGAACAGAAGCTTGGCGCCGACGGCCTCGATGGCACGGCGGGCGGCGGCGTTCTTGTGGGCGGCCAGATTGTCGAGGATGACGATGTCGCCGGGCCGCAGCGTCGGAACCAGCACCTGCTCGACGTAGGCCTGGAACCAGACGCCGGTCATCGGGCCGTCCAAGACCATCGGCGCGGTCATGCCGCCCAGCCTCAGGCCGCCTATGAATGTCGTCGTTTTCCAGTGTCCATGAGGAACGCTACAGCGCAGCCGCTGGCCGCGTGGAGCCCGGCCATGGCGGCGGGCCATCTTGGTGGTGGCGCCGGTCTCGTCGAGGAACACCAGCCGGCTCGGGTCCAGGTCGAGCTGGCCCTCGAACCAGTCCTCGCGCCGCTTCAGGACGTCGGGACGGCTCTGTTCGTCCGCGTGCGCCGACTTTTTTTGAGCGTGATCCTGCGACGGTCGAAGAACCGCCAGATCGAGGTGCTGCTCACCACCACGCCGCGCTCGGCCAGCGCCGCCTCGATCTCCGCAAGCGTGATGTCAGGCTTGCTCTCCAGCAGGCCCAGGATCACCTCGGCCTGCTGCTCGATCCGGCCAGACCGCCGGTCGCCGCCCAACGGTCCTGGCCTTCGTCACCGCCTACAACTTCGCCAAGCACCTCAAGGCCCTGCGATGGCGAACGCCCTATCAGGTGATCTGCGAGGCCTGGACCAAGGACCCGTCAATCTTCAAGATCGACCCGCACCAGCTCATTCCGGGA
>JAUSPV010000030.1 GCA_030652755.1 Caulobacter sp.
CAATGCTCCGCCAAGGCATCAGGGCGGGGCCTGCCGGTGGCGGAAGCGGACTTTCCGGGGTGCGGCTAAGGGTGGAAAGCGGACATCAAGTCCGCCCACGGGCGGCCGGTCGCCGCCACAATACCAGCGAGACGAGTGCGATCGGAATGAATGCGACTGCAGCAGTCGTTCCCGCCCAAAGGGCTCCCAACGTGAGCAAATGGGGCCAGTCGATCACACCCGTTAGGGCGTCCCGAAACTCTCCCTGCGGATTATGGTCGAGGGCGATCGTGCAGGCTAGGAACCCGACGGCTAGACCTCCGGCGATCGAAGCCGAGGCGCACCAGACAAATCTTCGCATTTCCTCTCGACCCTTGCGTCCTTACCGCCCTGAGGGAACGCTACGCTGCGAAAGGGAACCTGCCAATGTCCGCAACGGGTCGACAACGGTCGCAGCGGGCCGGGCGGCGGACAGTTTGCCCTACGGCCCGCGCGCGCCCTTGGACGGCGGCCGCCTGTCCCTCACTATGGTGGGACCGAACAGAGTGACCTGAAAGGACGGCGATATGGCTTTGCTCCACGAGCTCAAGGCGGACCAGCTGGCGGCGCGCAAGTCGAACGACCGTCTGAAGGCTGACCTGCTGAGCACCCTGATCGGCGAAGCGGCGCAGATCACCACCGAGGAGTTCAAGCGCGGCGTAACGGAGGTGACGGACGAAAAGGTCGCCGCGACCGTCGCGAAGTTCCTGAAGAACACGAAGCTGACGCTGGAGAACCTCGCCAGCGAGCGCGCCCGCCTGATCGAAACCGGTGGCGATCCCTCGAAGGTCGACGCGCGCATCACGGCGGCGGAAACCGAACAGGCGATCCTTTCCTCGTACAGCCCAAAGCAGATGACGGAAGCGGAGCTGCGCGACGCCATCAATGCCTTCCGGGCCGCGCACCCGGACGCCAACGTCGGCGCGATCATGTCTCACCTGAAGGAGAGCTTCGGCGGCCGGTATGACGGCAAGGCGGCCAGCGCGCTGGCCAGGGGCTAGGCGAAGGGCGCCCTCGCCATCGAAGCGAGCAGGAGACAGCAAAACGCCCGCACCAGCGTCGTTTGACGGTGAAGCGGGCGCTTGAGCCGTGCGGCGATGTCGTGCGCTTACCGGTCGCCCGGACGGTTGCCCGGGACGCGCTCTTCCTCGTCGCGGGGCAGCATGCCGCCGCGGCCGACGTTGCCGAGCAGCTGCTCGAGGATGGTCATCTCGCGACCACGGGTCGGGGTCTCGCGGTCGTTCAGTGCGAAGACCTTGCCGTCTTGCAGCGAGTAGGCGTTGACCGTCGTCACCTGCTCGGTCGCCGGATCGAAGGCGATGGCGACGATGTCGCGGCGGGCGACGCGCGGTTGATAGAAGGCCACCCGGTCGGTCACCTGGCTCATGTAGAACCAGAGGTTCGGATCGAAGGTCGATTGCACCGACGGCGAGCCCAGTTTGCCCATCACGGTGGACTTGGTGTCCTCGCCGACCTTCACGTCCGCCGGATTGACCTCGACGGCCTGGAACCCCGAATAGGTGGTGATCGGCGTGCAGGCGCCGGTCGCCAGAAGGGCCGTGGCGGCAGCTGCGGCAAGGACGGCTTTGCGAAACATCTCGGCTCCCGGGTGCGCCACTCGCGGCGCAGTGCTTTGACCTATCGCCCGCGGGCGCTTAGTTCAATGCCTCGCTTAGCCCCGGCTGGCGGCGAAATCGAGGCGACATATCTGCGATGCTGAAGCGTTTCTTCCAACCCAGGCCCGCCAGGATCGCGGGCGAAGCCCTCTACGCGGCCGCAGCGGCCCAGGCGCGGCTGCCCGGCTTCTACGTCGACGCTGGCGCGCCGGACACGCGCGAGGGCCGTTTCGAGCTCTACACGCTGCATGTGATCCTGCTGATGGACCGGCTGCGCGGGCAGGGGGCGCCGGCCGATGAAACCAGCCAGGCCTTGTCCGAGCGCTATGTGCGCGGGCTCGACGACGCCTTCCGGGAGCTCGGCATCGGCGACGTCGGTCTCGCCAAGCGGATGAAGGCGCTGGGCCAGGCCTTCTTCGGCCGGCTGAAGGCCTACAGCGAAGCCTTCGCGGCCCTGCCGGACGCCGCGCCGCTGCGGGATGTCGTGGCGCGCACGGTGCTGGAGGGCGGCGCGGGCGATGTCGACGCCCTGACCGCCTACGTCGTCAGGAGCCGCGAGGCGCTGAACAAACAACCGCTCGAGCGCCTGTGCGACGGCGTCGTCATTTGGGAGCCCCTGGCATGATCGGCGAGTCGCCCTGGAAGGAGATGTTCCGCTTCATCGAGATCGGCGCCGCGCCGGTGAAACGATCGCTCGAGGCTGACGCCGCGACCCGCGAGGCCGTGGCGCGGCATCTGGACATCGAGGCGATCGCGTCGCTGTCGGCCGACCTGACGGTCCGCCCCTGGCTGGACGGGGCCGAGGTTCGCGGCCGGTTCCGCGCCGTCGTGACGCAACTCTGCAGTGTCAGCGCCGAGCCGTTTGACCAGGACGTGGCCGGCGACTTCATGGTGCGGGTCCTCGCCGCCGACAGCCCGAACGCCCCGGCCGAACCCGTTGGCGAGGAGGTCGACCTTGATCCCGAGGCCGATGATCCGCCGGATGTGGTCGAGGGCGGGGCGTTCGACCTCGGCGGCTACGTCGTCGAGCACCTGTCGCTGGAGCTGGATCCGTTCCCGCGCAAGCCCGGCGCGACGTTTCAGCCCCCCGAACCGACCGAATCGGCCTCGCCCTTCGCGGTGCTCAAGCTGTTGCGGAAGGATGATGCCCCGGAATGACCCAATCCGGAGGCCGGGCTTGCATCCCCGCCCGGCGGGGGTAAGTTCCGGCCGCTGCGCCTCCAGGGCGCGTCCGTGACGGAATCGCGACCGGCCTTGCCCCAGACACTCGTCATCTCCATCGATGCCATGGGCGGCGACCATGGCCCCGCCGTGACCGTCGCCGCCGTCGATGTCGCGGCCAGGGCGCAGCAGGACGTCAGGTTCCTGCTCCACGGCGACGCCGGGAAGATCAACGCCGAGCTGGCCCGCTATCCCGCCGCCGCCGCCGTCAGCGAGGTTCGCCACACCGACCGCGCGATCTCCATGGACGAGAAGCCGGCCCAGGCCATGCGGCGCGGCAAGGGCTCCAGCGTCTGGAACGCGATCGAATCGGTCAAGGCCGGCGAGGCCGGCGCCGCCGTGTCGGCCGGCAACACCGGCGCGCTGATGGCCATTTCCATGCTCATCCTGCGGATGGCCAAGGCCATCAACCGGCCGGCCATCGTCGCCAGCTGGCCGACCAGCCGCGGGATCACCGCCGTGCTGGACGTCGGGGCCAACGTCGAGAGCGACGCCGAGCAGCTGGTCGAGTTCGCCATCATGGGCGCGGCCTTCCACCACGCCGTGCATGGCTCGACGCGACCGACCGTCGGCCTGCTCAACGTCGGCTCGGAAGAGCAGAAGGGGCATGAGGATGTCCGCGAGGCCCACGCCCTGTTGCGCGCCACCAAGCTGGACCTCGACTACCACGGGTTCGTCGAGGGCAACGACATCGCCAAGGGCACCGTCGACGTCATCGTCACCGACGGCTTCACCGGCAACATCGCCCTGAAGACCGCCGAGGGCCTCGCCCGCTTCTTCGCCAACGAACTGCGCGCCAGCTTCAAGTCGAGCCCGCTGTCGATGCTGGGCGCGCTGTTCGCGTCCGGGGCGCTGGGCAAGATGCGCAAGCGCATGGACCCGGGGGCCGTCAACGGCGGCCCGCTGCTCGGTCTGAACGGGATCGTGGTCAAGAGCCACGGCGGCGCCGACGCCAAGGGCTACGCCGCCGCCATCCGCGTGGCCGTCGACCTGGCCCGCAGTGATTTTTCCGCCGAGATCGACCGCAACATGTCGCGGTTGACGGCAACCCTGTCGCAGCCGGTTCCCGCGCCGGTCGAAGGAGCGAGCGAGTGAGCGTTCTGCGTAGCGTCGTGACCGGCGTCGGCGGCTACCTGCCGCCGGACGTGGTCACCAACGAGGAACTATCCAGGGTCGTCGACACCTCCGATGACTGGATCCGCGAGCGCACGGGCATCCGCCAGCGGCATCGGGCCGCCGACGACCAGGCTGTGTCCGACCTGGCCGTGGAAGCGGCCCGGCAGGCGCTCAAGGCGGCAGGGCGGACGGCGGCCGACATCGACCTGATCATCGTGGCCACCACCACCGCCGACCTGACCTTCCCGGCCACGGCGGCGATCGTGCAGCGCAAGCTGGGCTGCCCGATCGGCATCGCCTTCGACGTCCAGGCCGTCTGCTCCGGCTTTGTCTACGCCATGAGCGTCGCCGACGGCTTCGTGGCGCGTGGCCACGCCAAGTGCGCGCTGGTGATCGGCGCGGAGACCATGACCCGGCTGATGGACTGGACCGACCGCGGCACCTGCGTGCTGTTCGGCGACGGGGCCGGCGCGGTCATCATGGAGCCGGTCGAAGGGCAGGGGACCACCGCCGACCGGGGCCTGCTCGGCTTCGCCCTGCGCTGCGACGGGACCAAGCAGGACCTGCTCTACGTCGACGGCGGACCGTCGACGACCGGCACGGTCGGCAAGCTGCGCATGCAGGGCAACCACGTCTTCAAGCATGCGGTGGTCAACATTTCCGAGGCCGTGATCGCCGCCGCGAAGGCCGCCGGCGTCGAGGTTTCCGACGTCGACTGGTTCATCCCCCACCAGGCCAACGAGCGCATCCTCAAGGGCGTGGCCAACCGGCTGGGCATCGACGAGCACAAGGTCATCCAGACGGTCGGCGACCACGCCAATACGTCGGCGGCGTCCATCCCCCTGGCCCTGGCCCACGGCGTCGCCGATGGCCGGATCAAGAAGGGCGACCTGCTGCTGATGGAGGCCATGGGCGGCGGTCTGACCTGGGGCGCCTGCGTGGTTCGCCTTTAGCTCCGGATTCCGTTCACGGCGGGAACCCTTTGACTTGACGCGGCAATCGGGCCATGCACCCTGCCTTGTACGGGGTGTTTTGGAGGCCGGGGGCATGAAGGGCGAGACCCTCACGCGGGCGGATCTGACGGAAGCGGTGCACGAAGAGGTCGGCCTCACGCGGCAGGACTGCGGCGGGCTGGTCGAGCGAACGCTCGATCTGGTCGCCGAGGCGCTCGAGAACGGCGAGACCGTCAAGCTGTCCGGCTTCGGCGTCTTCCAGGTCCGCGCCAAGAAGGCCCGCATGGGCCGCAACCCCAAGACCGGCGAGCCGGCCGAGATCGAGCCCCGCCGGGTCATCGGCTTCCGGGCCTCGCAGGTCATGAAAGCGCGCATCGATCGCGCGCTGAGCGACTAGGGCGCGTCGGTGGCGAAGGGCCCCAACGCCTTCCGCACCATCTCTGAAGCCGCCGACGAGCTTGGCGTGCCGCAGCATGTGCTGCGTTTCTGGGAGACCAAGTTCTCCTTCATCCGCCCCATGAAACGCGCTGGCGGGCGACGGTTCTACCGCCCGCAGGACATCGCCGTGCTGCGCGGGGTGCGCGCGTTGCTGCACGACGAAGGCCTGACCATCAAAGGCGTCCAGAAGCTCCACAAGGAGCAGGGCGTACGGCGGCTGATCGCTGTCGGCGCCGGCGAAACGGTTCCCGTGGCGACGGCCCCAGGCGGGCCCGCCCAGGCCGGCGAACCGGCGCGGCTGGACGCCGCGGCGCGAGACCGGCTGGGTTTCGCGCTCGAGGATCTGACCAACATCAAGGCCCGCCTCGACGCGCTGCTCGAGGGCGGCTGAAACTTCCGCAAATGCCCCATTGCCGGGCCCGGAGGGGGCGCCTATAAGGGCGCTCCCCAACGGCGGGTCGTTCGCGGCCCCTCGAAAACGGTGTCGGAGCGTGGCGCAGCCTGGTAGCGCACTTGACTGGGGGTCAAGTGGTCGGAGGTTCAAATCCTCTCGTCCCGACCAAAAAATCAGAGAGACAGGGTCGGTTCACACCGGCCCTTTTTCTTTGGGGCGGCCGAAACCCTATTGTCGTTGCGGTATCTGCAATATTCGGGTGAGGCACTATCATTTAATGTCTGTTCAATATCAGGAGAGAGTTATG
>JAUSPV010000219.1 GCA_030652755.1 Caulobacter sp.
GGCGTGCCCAAGACCGGCTTCATGATCGAGAGCATGGTCACCGCCATCGCCCACAATCTCGGAGACATCGTCGACGGGCGCCCGGCGAAGCACGAGGCGACCTGGAACGCCATCTGCCTGGCCGACTTCGGCGACGGCGGCGTGGCCTTCGTCGCCCAGCCGCAGATCCCGCCCCGCAACGTCAACTGGTCGGCCAGCGGCAAGTGGGTGCACCTGGCGAAGGTCGGCTTCGAAAAGTACTTCCTCGCCAAGGTGAAGCGCGGCCAGAGCGAGCCCTTCTACGAAAGGCTGGCGCTCGACGTCATGGGCATCCGCAAGATCAAGCCCTGAGGCCGTGGCGGCCAGATCGCGCCCGGCCTGATGACGCGATCAACGCCAACAAGGACGTCGCCTGCAAGCCAGGTATCCCCCAGGCTCCGGCCTGACTGCAAAGAAGGAAGTGCCATGACCGTTGATCGCGCCGTCTTCATCTTCGCTGGCCTGGTCGTCCTGGCCGGCGTCACGCTCGGTCACTACGTGAGCCCCTGGTGGCTCCTGCTCAGCGTCTTCGCCGGGCTGAACATGATCCAGGCCGCCTTCACCGGCTTCTGTCCCGCCGCCATGGCGTTCAAGAAGCTCGGCGTTCGGCCCGGCCCGGCGTTCCGCTGATCCGACCGCCATTCTCGGTCTGAACAACCGCGGAGCGCCCAGGGCGAAGCGGGATCAAGGCTGAGGCCAACCGGTCGATGGCCCTCGACAAGTTGCCCTCGCCGCCGGCGCCTGCCGGGGTTCAAGACGGCCCGTTCATCGTGAACCCTCCGATTGAGCCAGATCAAGGCGATCGGCGGCTCCGGCGGTATCGTCGCCAGTGCACGATGGGCCCGCACGGTTCGGATCGCCAGCCTCACCAAGACCTTTGTGGCTGCGGCGACGCTTCGGCTCGTCGAGCAGGGGCGGCTAGCTCGACGATCCGGTCGGACACCCGCTGTCGGGTCCTGACCGTCCGCCGTCAATGGGGAAGCTGCGTCACTGGGCAGCTTTCCGGCATTGCAGCGATTGCCCATCCTTCTCTCGCAGCCAGTTGTGGGCGTGGGTGGCGGCGACAGCTCCGTTGCCGACGGCGACGCTGATCTGATCCAGACCTTCGAGGACATCCCCCGCAACGAACAGGCCCTCCACGCCGCTGGATCTGGGATCGGGAGGCGCGCACCCCTTTTCCGAGAGAGGGACGCCCAGCTGGACAGCAAGCTTCGTTCGCGGCGAGCATCCCAGCGCCGGATAAACGACATCGAACGGGAGCGGCGTCTCCCGGTCCTCAAGAACGACGTCGATTCTGCTCTCACCCGGGGCGAGCCTGCGGAGCGCCCCGTATTCGATTCGAATGCCTGCAGCGGCCAGTTCAGTCTCCTGGGCCGGCGACAGATCCGAGTGGCTGAGCGGCATCAGCGTGATGTCGCTTGAGTACCGGCGCAGAAAGAGCGCCTCGGCGGCGCCATTCTCGTTGCAGCCAATCACGCCTATGGCGCGGTCAATCGCCTCGTAGCCGTCGCAGATCGGGCAGTAGCGAAGCACGCCGGCCCGGATCGCCGCCTCGTGCTCCGCTTCCGGCAGGTCGACCTGGTGCAGGGATATTCCGGTGGCGAGGACCAGTGCGCGGCTTCGCCAGGTCCGACCTCCGCCGTTCAACTGGAAGACGCCGTCCCTGAACGCAGCCGTTTCGACCTCTGCCGCTTCGAGCCGCGCGCCGTAGGCTTCCGCATGGGCGGTCATCCGCGAGATGAGCGCCGAGCCGGCTATCCCGTCCGGAAATCCGGGGGCGTTGTGGGTCAGCGGAATCCGCAAGGCGCGGCTGGCGCCGTCGTGCAGCACGAGCGGCGAGCGTCGATAGCGCGCGAGATACAGCGCCGCGGTGAGGCCGGCGGGGCCGGCCCCCACAATGATGACATCCAGCTCGTCCGCATCCGACGCCCTTTGCGCTTCGGGAAGGCTGTCAAAGGGGGCCCGCGCTCCAGGGCCATTGACGTTCGACATTGCATACTCCTCGGCCCAAGCGCCGCGTGCAGGCGGCTCCGGGCCGCAAACGAACCACGGGCCACTTGGCTCCGAGGGTCATCCCGCCGGTCCGGACGGAGGGGCTCATCGATCAGCTCAAAGCCCGCCGTGGCCGCAACCGGTTTCGCCGTTCCGGATTCTCATCCAGAGGAGACCGGAAGCGTCCAAACGCCAACTGATTGAACCGACCCCGGGCGACAAGCACTTTGCCGCCGTGACGAGAAAGGCCAGTTCAAGGAGCAGGCCGACGTGGGCAGGTCTCTCGCCGCCGATCAGCGGCAAGCCGCCAGGGCCGACTCCACGCCCGGCCACGGTGATCGTGGTGATCGCAAGGGATAGCGCTGGGCGACGGCGCCGCCGCAAGGACTGAAGGTCTTCCAGGCCCGGTTTGGCTTCCATGGCACGGTGGTCTCCGGGCACGGCTCGAGCGCCCGCGCGACCTATGTCGAGAGGCGCAGATCGGCCTTGTCGCCATGGAAGCCGCACTGGACGCGGACGCGCCGAGATCGTGCGGCCCGGAAGGCCCAAACGCCGGAGGAAGAGCCGCCGGGTTCGGACCCTGTGGCGGCTTGACACGGCCAATTGACCGGGAGGTCCTGGGACAGGCAGCCCCGCCGGTCAGAGACCAATGCTGGGGCGGGGGTGGCGGAGACGGTGGGATTCGAACCCACGGTACCCTTTTGGGGTACGCTCATTTAGCAAACGAGTCCCTTCGGCCACTCGGGCACGTCTCCTGGACCCCCGCGTCGCGGGACGCTCCTCATATCCAAGTGCCGGGCGCTTCGCAATGCACGGCCGACGCGGATTTCATCGCCGCCGCCTGTCGTTCCGGGGCGCGGCACGCCGGCCATTCCGACCCCGGGCGGTTTGGCCGTGCAGCGGACCTGTTTCGGTCCGGTGGATGACCTCGGCCCGCCGCTGAAGGGCCGGGGCGCCTGACCGACCTTTGCCGACCGGCGACAGGTTGTCGAACGGCCCCTTGTGGCGGATGCTCCCGGCACAATGACCGCGCCGGCGAAACGCCGCGCGGCGGGGGCGGGGGAAGACGATGCGTAAAGGGTGGCTGCTGTTCCTGGCCGGCTGGGCGCTGATCCTGGGCGGCGCGGCGCTGGCCAGCGCGATCCAGACCAGCGGCGGGATCAAGGTCCGGGACGTCCGGTTTCTCAGCGACAGCGGCGTGGTGATGAGCGGCCTGCTCTATGTCCCGCCCAACGCGACGGCGCAAACCCCGGCGCCGGGCGTGCTGGCCGTGCACGGCTACATCAACAGTCGCGAGACCCAGAGCGGCTTCGCCATCGAGTTCGCCCGCCGCGGCTATGTCGTGCTGGCCCTGGACCAGACCGGTCACGGCTACAGCGGCGGAGCGGCCTTCTCCAACGGCTTCGGCGGGCCGGACGGCCTGACCTTCCTGCGCCGCCAGCCGATGGTGGACGCTGGCAACATCGGGCTGGAGGGGCACAGCATGGGCGGCTGGACAGTGCTGGCCGCCGCGGCGGCCATGCCGGACGCCTATCGCGCCGTGGTGCTGCAGGGCTCCTCGACCGGGGCGCCGTTCGCGGCCGAGGGCACGCCGGCCTGGCCGCGCAACCTGGCGCTGGTGTTCAGCCGCTACGACGAGTTCGGCAAGTTCATGTGGGGCGTCGATGACGCCGCCGAGGCCGGGACCAGCCCCAAGGCCAGGGCGTTGTTCGGGACGACCGAGCCCGTAGAACCCGGGCGCCTCTATGGCGACCTGAGCGCCGGGACGGCCCGGGTGCTCCATGACCCGCCGGTGACCCACCCGGGCGACCACATCTCCCACCGCGCCATTGGTCACAGCCTCGACTGGTTCTCCCGCGCCCTGAAGGGCGGCACGCCGCGCCCGGCCGGAGACCAGATCTGGCTCTGGAAGGAAGTCGGGACGGGCGTGGCCCTGGTCGGCTTCGTCGTCCTGCTCCTGGGAACCTTTGACCTGCTGCTGCGCCTGCCGGTGATCCGGGCGCTGCGGCAGCCCGCCCACCCGGCGCGTGAGCGCCGCACCGCCGGCTGGTGGTCGATGCTGACGGCCACGGCGCTCGCGCCGGTGATCACCTTCTTCCCGGCCTTCATCGCCGTGACCCTGCTGATGCCGCCGTCGGCGCTGTTCAAGCAGACGATCACCAACCAGGTGATGGTCTGGGCGCTGGTCAATCTGGTGCTGGCCCTGCTGATCGGGCTGTTCAGCCGCCACAAGGGCGAGGCTGCCCGGCCGCGCTGGCTGTCGGCGGCGCTGGCGGCGGTCGCCACGGCCGGCGTCGGCTACCTGTCGCTTCTGGTCGTGGACCGGCTGTTCACCGTAGATTTCCGGTTCTGGGTCGTGGCGCTGAAGCTGTTCAGCCCGCATCAGGCGATGACGGCGCTGGTCTATGTGCTGCCGCTGACGCTGTTCTTCCTGGTGGCGCTGCGCGGCCTGTCGCGGCTCACCGTCCAGGGCGACGGGGCGGGGGCCCAGTACGGCTGGGCGATCACGGCGATGGCCGGCGGCTTCGCGGTGATGCTGGCGGTCATCTACGGCCTGCTGTTCGCGACCGGACGGCTGGTCACCGGCTTCGATCCGCTGACCACCGTGATCGCGATCCAGTTCGCACCCCTGCTGGCCGCGGTGGCGATTATCGCCACCTTCACCTGGCGCCGGACCGGCAGCGCCGTGCCCGGCGCCCTGATCTGCGGCCTGCTGGTGACCTGGTACGTGGTGGCGGGGACCGCGACGCAGGTGCTGTAGGCTTGGGAGCCATGCTCTCCCCTTGGGAGAGCTGTCATGGCGGAGGCATGACTGAGAGGGAGGCAGTGCGGCGGGATAGTCTTGCGCCGGTTCTTCCCTCTCCGACCTCGCTCCGCGAGGCCACCTCTCCCAAGGGGAGAGGATGGTCGGTCACCCCATCAGATGCTCGTTCCACGCCTTGCGCAGCGTCTTCTTGTCGATCTTCCCCGTCGCGGTCAGGGGCACCGGGGCGAAGACCACGTCGTCGGGCGTCCACCATTTGACGATCTTGCCCTGCAGGAAGCCGAGGACGTCCTCCTTGGTCACGGTACGGCCCTCGTGGGTCTCGATGACAAGCAGCGGGCGTTCCTCCCATTTGGGGTGCGGGATGCCGACGACGGCGGCGATCTTCACGCCCGGGCAGGCGACGGCGATGTTTTCCAGGTCGATGGAGCTGATCCATTCGCCGCCGGTCTTGATGACGTCCTTGGCCCGGTCGGTGATGCGCATGAAGCCGTGTTCGTCCAGCGTGGCGATGTCGCCGGTGTCGAACCAGCCGTCCGCGTCGGTGACGTCGGCGTCCTTGCGGAAGTAGCGTTTCACGGTCCAGGGGCCGCGCACCATCAGGGCGCCGCTGGTCTCGCCGTCGCGCGGGCATTCGTTCCCCTCGTCGTCGACCACCTTCAGCTCGATGCCGAACTGCAGCCGGCCCTGGCGGGTCCAGATGATCTCGTCGACCTGGTCCTCGCCCAGCGCCGTGACCGACGGCGTGGGCGTGGCGACCACCCCCAGCGGGCAGGTCTCGGTCATGCCCCAGATCTGCAGCACCTGGACGCCGTGCCTGCGCTTGAAGGTCTCGGCCATGGCCCGGGGCACGGCCGAACCGCCTATGATGACCCGCTTCAGGTCGCCGACGCCCTGGCCGTTCTGGTCCAGCCAGTCGAGGTACATGGTCCAGATGGTCGGCACGCCGCCGGTGAAGGTGACGCCCTCGCCGAGGATCAGCTCCTGCAGGGACGCGCCGTCCATCTTCTCGGCCGGCAGCACGATCTTGCAGCCGTTGATCGGCGCGATGAACGGCAGGCCCCAGGCGGTGGCGTGGTAGAGGGAGGAGCAGGGCATGACCACGTCGAAGGCGGTCAGGCCGAAGGCGCTCGACAGTCCCGCCGCCATGCCGTGCAGCACCACGGCCCGGTGGCTGTAGAGCACGCCCTTGGGATCGCCCGTGGTGCCGGAGGTGTAGCAGAGGAAGGCGCCGGCGTTCTCGTCGAAGCTGGGCCAGTCGAAGGCCTCGCCGCTCTCGCCGCCGATCAGGGTTTCGTAGTTCAGCGCCCCGACCGCGCCGGCATCGTGCTGCTCGGCGTCCGACATCAGCACGAAGGTCTTCACCGTCGTGAACCGGTGCGCCAGCCGCTCGACCAGCGGGGCGAAGGTGCGGTCGTAGAACAGGACGGTGCTCTCGGCGTGCTCCAGCACATAGACGATCTGGTCGTCGAACAGCCGCGGATTGACGGTGTTCAGCACCGCGCCCAGGCCCGGCACCCCGTAGAACAGTTCCAGGTGCCGGTGGGTGTTCCAGGCCAGGGTGGCGAGGCGGTCGCCGCTCTTGACGCCCAGGCCCTGAAGCGCCCGGGCCAGCTGCCGCGTTCGGCGGGCCAGGCCCGCGTAGTCGTAGCGATGGACGCGGCCCTCGACGGTGCGGGAGACGATCTCGACCCGGCCGTGGGCGACCTCGGCGTGGGTCAGGATGTTGGTCGTCAGAAGCGGGACGTCCTGCATCAGTCCGGGGATCACGGCGCGTTCCTCATTGGTTTTATGATTGGCGCTCAGGAACGGCGCCGGGCGGTCTCTGTCAATCCAGCCGGAAGGCCTCGCGGGCGGCCTCGCGCCAGGCCTTCACGATCCGGCCCCACCAGCGGATGCGCTCCTCGTCGGTCAGGCCGTCGCGATCTTCCAGCCAGGTGATCATGCTGTCGACGAACAGACCGAACATGGCGCCCGAGGCCTGAATGGCGCGTCGGTCCGCGCCCTCCGGCGCCTGGTCGCCGGGCGTGAAGAGCGGCATCGACACCTGGGCGAGGATCACGCGCAGACGGTCCTCCCAGTCGAGACCGGCCGATCGGATGTTCTTGAACACAAGCAGGAACGGTGCGGGCTCCTTGCGCGCGGCGGCCAGCACATGGCGCACGAGGGAGCCATAGCCCTCCCAGGGCTGGTCGTGGGCGTGGCGGATTTCGTTCTCGACCCGCTCGAACACCGCCTCGACCAAGGCCTCGCGGGACGGAAACAGGCGGTAGAACAGCACCTTGGACGCGCCCGCCGCCTCGGCGATGTCGCGCATCGTGGCGGCGTGCAGGCCCTTCTCCAGCAGCACCCTGGCGGCGACGGAAACGTACGCGGCCCGCCGGGCGTCATGATCCACCCGCGGCTTGCGGCGAACGGGTGAGGGGAGGGGCGCGGCGTCGTACATGGGGGTCCCTGTAGCCCGCCGACGCGGGCTTGCCGAATGAGACCTGTTGGTAACAGAAGTCGGCGTGGGTGGCGATGGCGGCGCCCCGGTCGGGGACATGTACCGTCTTCGGTACGTGTCCCCAGCAGCTATGCAGCGGCGAGGGACATGCACTGAAGTGCATGGCCCCGGCTCCCACTACTCCCGCCGCAGCGCCTCGATCGGGTCCAGCCGCGCCGCTCTCCACGACGGGTAGGCGCCGAACACCAGCCCGACCAGCAGCGAAAAGCCCAGCGACACCGGGATCGACCAGGCGGCGATCGCCACCGGCCAGTCACCCAGCTTTGCCATCAGGACTCCGCCGCCCAGGCCGAGCAGCAGGCCGATGGCGCCGCCGATCACCGACAGGGTGATCGCCTCCAGCGCGAACTGGAACAGCACGTCATTGCGCCGCGCGCCCAGCGCCATGCGCAGCCCGATCTCGCGGGTGCGCTCGGTCACCGCCACCAGCATGATGTTCATGATCCCGACGCCCCCGACCACCAGCGACACGGCGGCGACGGCGGCGAGCAGGCCGGTGAAGGTCTTCACCGAGGCCTGCATGGCTTCCATGATCGAGGCCATGTTCTGGACGCTGAAGTCGTCGTCCTGGCCTGGCCGGATGCGATGGCGTTCGCGCAGAAGGTTGGACAGGTCCTCCTGGACCCGGTCGATGTCGTCGGCGTTCGCGGCCTTGACGTAGATGGTCTGGACGTTGTCGCCCCGCACCCGGCGGCCGACGATGCGCGAGCGCACCGCGGGCAGCGGGCCCAGCACGATATCGTCCTGGTCCTGGCCAAAGCCGCTCTGGCCCTTGGACTCCAGCACGCCGATCACCTCGAACGGCACGGCGCCGACCCGGATGCGCTTGCCGATGGGGTCGGAGCCCTCGCCGAATAGCTCGGTGACGATGGTCTGGCCGATGACGATGACCTTGCGGCCCTGGCGCGCTTCGTTCTCGTCGAACATCCGTCCGCTGGCGATCGTCAGGTCGCGGGCCAGCAGATAGTCGGGCGTCACGCCCTCGACCCGGGTGCTCCAGTTGGCGCCTTCGGAGGCCAGCTGGGCGCCGCCGCGGACGGACGGGGCGGAGGCGGCCACGCCGTCGAGCTTGCCGATGGCCTCGGCGTCATCGTCGTTCAGGGACATGCCGCTGCCGGCCCCCTGGCTGACGAAGCCGCCGCCCGGTCCGCGCGAGGCGCCGGGCGAGACGATCAGCAGGTTGGAGCCCAGGCCGCCGATGGCGCTGGTCACACGCTGCTGCGCGCCCAGGCCGATGGAGGTCATCATGACCACGGCGGCGACGCCGATGACCACGCCCAGTGAGGTAAGGGCGCTGCGCGTCGGGTGGGCGATGATCGCCCGCGCGGCGAAGGTGACAAGATCAGCGCGCCTCACGGTCGGGCTCCCTTTCGTCGCGGATGATCAGGCCGTCGCTGAACACGATACTGCGGCGCGCCTGGTCGGCGACCTTGGCGTCGTGGGTGACGATGAGCAGCGTCAGGCCCTCGGCGTTGAGCTCGCGGAACAGGGCCAGGACGTCCTGGCCGGTCTGACTGTCGAGCGCCCCCGTCGGCTCGTCGGCCAGCAGGAGATCGGGCGAGTTGGCCAGGGCCCGGGCGATCGCCACCCGCTGCTGCTGGCCGCCCGACATCTGCGTCGGGCGGTGGCCGGTCCGGGCGCCCAGGCCGACCCTCTCGAGCAGGGCCGCGGCGCGGGCCCGCCGCTCGACGGGCGGCAGGCCGGCGTAGACCATCGGAAGTTCGACGTTCTGCAGCGCCGACAGCCGCGGGAGCAGCTGGAACGACTGGAAGACGAAGCCGATCCGCCGGTTGCGGAAATCGGCCAGGTCGTCGTCATTGAACGCGCCGACGTCCTCGCCATCGAAGCGGTAGGTTCCCCGGGTCGGGCGATCAAGGCCGCCCAGCAGATTCATCAGGGTGGACTTGCCCGATCCCGACGCGCCGGTGATCGCGACGTGCTCGCCCCGCTCGATGGTCAGGGAGACGCCGGCCAGCGCGGCCACCGTCTCCTCGCCCATCTGGTAGATCTTCTCCAGATCGCGGACCTCGATCATGCCTAGGTCCGCACCCGGACCTGGCCGCCGCCCATCGGGCCGCCCTGGGCCGCCTTGGCCTTGGGCTTGGGACCGCCGCCGGTGATCACCTGGTCGCCGGACTTCAGGTCCCCGACCACCTGGGTGAAGGATCCGTCGCTGGCGCCGACCTGGACCGGGACGGCGACCGGCTTGCCGTCGCGCAGCACATAGACCACGCCGCTGGTGAAGCCGCCCTGGCCGCGTCCGCCGCCGGCCGAAGCCATCCGGGCGCGCAGGGCGACCAGCTTTTCCTTCTGGGCCGGCTTCAGGATCGGCTCGATCTTCGTCAGCGCTTCCTGCGTCGCCGCACGTATCGCCTGACGCTGGGCGCGCTGGTCGCCGGACGCCTGCGCGCGGGCCTTGCTCATGGCCTCGGCGAAGATGGCGTCGGCCTTTGTCTTCTGGCTGGCGTCCAGGTCGAGCTGCTCGAGCACGCGCTCGCCCCGCATGCCGCCGCCTTGGCCGCCGCCGCCACCTTGGCTGCCGCCCTGGCGCCGTCCGCCGGCCTGGGGCCCCGCGCCCATCGCGCCTCCGCTCCGCTGTGCCTGCGGCGTGGCGTCGGGGGGGCTCCAGCGCAGGGCGGCGGCGGGAACCTTCAGGACGCCGGTGCGGCGCTCCAGCACGATGTCGGCGTTGGCGGTCATGCCGGGCATCAGCTTGCCGCCGGGATTGTCGGCCTGGGCGATGACGATGTAGGCGACGACGTTGGCCGAGGTTTCCGGCTGCTTGCGCACCTGGGTGACAACGCCGCTGTAGGTGTCGTCCGGGAAGGCGTCGACGGTGAAGCGGACCGCCTGGCCCTCCTGCACCTGGCCGATGTCCGCCTCGTCGACCGTGATCCTCACCTCCAGCTTGGACAGGTCCTGGGCGATCTGGAACAGCACCGGCGCCGACAGGCTGGCGGCCACCGTGTTGCCGGGTTCGATGGTCCGGCTGATGACCACGCCGTCGATCGGCGAGACGATCTTGGTGCGGCCGAGGTCCGTCTGGGTGCTGGCCAGGGCCGCGCGTGACTGCGCGACTCCGGCGGAAGCCGCCTGGACGTTGGCGCGGGCCGATTTCCAGCTGGCTTCGGCGGTCTCGAGCGCCGCCCTGGCCATGATGCCCTGGTCGAACAGCGTCTTGGTGCGGTTGTAGGCGGCCTGGGCCTCGGCGGCCTGGGCCCGGGCCTGGGCGACGCTGGCCTGGCGGGCCACGATCTCGGCCTCGCCCTGCCGCAGGCGGCTGACGTAGGTCTCTGGGTCGAGGGTGGCCAGCACCTGGCCCCTGCGGACCTGATCATTGAAGTCGACGAACACCTGGAGGATCTGACCGGAGATCTGCGAGCCGACATCCACCGTGACCAGCGCCTGCAGCGAGCCGGACGCGGACACCGACTTGGTGATGTCGCCCTGGGTCACCGCCTCGGTGCGATAGGGGTCCTTCGGCGCCTTGGGCTTGAGCAGCTGCCAGCCGGCGAACCCGGCGATCAGCACGGCGAGCGCCGCCAGCCCGTAGAGGACCGGGCGAGGCAGGCGACCCCGGCGACGGGGAGAGGCTGTGTTGATGCTCATGGGGTCCGGGGACTGGCGTGGTAAATCGGTTGTCTTGAGAAAGCAGATAGCGACGGCAGGTTGCAGTCGCATTTCAACCGTGTCGGCCTAGGGTTTCCGTCCGGCCGGCGGCGCCATGGTTTCGCCAAAGGCGGTCTGGGCCGGCGTGCGGGGCAGGCCCTCCACGGTCAGGCGCCCATCCCTGTCGCCATCCAGCAGGCCGAACCTGCGCCGGGCGGCGGCCTCCGCCTCGGCGCGCGTAACCTTGCCGTCGAAATCATGATCCGCCGCGCGGACGGGATGCGGCTCATTCAGAAGCCCGTACTGCGCCGCGCCCTGGCGCCTTGGCGGGGCCCTGTCGCCTCGGCCGCCGGGCGCCAGCATGGGGGAGCGGCCCCACATTACGTCGCCCCGCGACGGCGCGCGCCAGCCGCCCAGCAGCCCCGGCCGCCGAACTTCGGGGCGGCGCAGCACGCCGGTGATCTCGGGGGCGACGTCGCGCTCGTAGTCCGCGTTCTCGAAGCCGTCGACGATGCCGTCGCTGTTGGCGTCGATCCGATCAAAGAAGGACAGGGCGTCGGCGGTGAACTCGGTGATGGTCAGGACGCCGTCACGGTCCGTGTCAGCGCGCGCGAACCACTCCGCCGAAGGGTAGGGGCCGTCCATCGGCGCCCGGAAGGGCTCTCCCGCCGGGCTGACGAACACGCGTTCAGGCGGTCCCCGCATGGGGTCGTCGACGTCGAGCGGCGGCGCGGGGTCAGTCCGTTGCGGGAGCGCCGGCGGCTGGCTCATCGCCGACCCGGCGGCGAACCAGAGCAGAGCGGCGAGAACGGGAAGGCGGTTCATGCGGTATCCTCATTCACCGCCGCGCGCGGAGCGCGGACGTTACCCAATGCCCAATTGGACGCCGCCGGTCAGACGGCGCAACATCTTTGCGCCCTACAACGGCAGGGAGACCCGCGCGGTCAGTCCCCCGCCGGCCCGATTGTGCAGCGTGACGTCGCCGCCGTGGGCCCTGGCGATCGAACGCACCACGGCCAGGCCCAGGCCCGCGCCGCCGGTTTCCCGACTCCGGGACGGTTCGCCCCGATAGAAGGGTTCGAACAGCCGCTCGATTTCCTCGGTCACCACGCCCCGCCCGTCGTCTTCGATCTCGATGATGGCGCAGCCGTCCTCGGCGAACACCCGGCCTCGGGCGCGCTTGCCGTACTTGAGGGCGTTCTCGACCAGATTGCCGACCAGACGGCGCAGCGCGATGGGGTCGCCCTCGACCACAAGACGCTCGGAGGACAGGGCCGTGGCGTCCGACCCGGTCTCGGCGGCCTCGTCCATGATGCTCTCCACCAGCGACGACAGCTCCAGCTTCTCGCGCGGCCCCGCCCGCGTCGTGTCGCGCACGAAGGCGAGGGTGGCGGAGATCATGGCGTCCATCTGGTCGATCTCCGCGGCCAGCTTGCCCTGCAGTTCGTCCGGGGCCGCCTCGATGCGGAACCGCAGACGCGTCAGCGGCGTGCGCAGGTCATGGGCGATGGCGCCGACCATCGCCGTGCGATCCTCGACGTAGCGCCGCAGCCGCTCCTGCATCCGGTTGAAAGCCTCGGTGGCGGCCGCGACCTCGCGGGAGCCCGCGACCTCGAGCGGCGGCGCCTTCGGGTCGCGGCCAAGGCGTTCGGCGGCTTCCGCGAACAGGGCGATGGGCGCCGACAGCCGGCGGGCGAACAGCCAGGCGACGGGCGCGACGATCAGGGTCGAGAGCGCGATGGTCAGCAGGATGTGCAGCTGCCAGGATCCGATGCGCAGGGAGGGTCGGGGCTGTACTACCCGCCAGGTGCCGTCCTCCTGCCGTACGCCGACCTTGAATGGCGCGAAGACGACGCGCTCGTTCCACACGCGCGTTTCCGGCGGGCGTCCACCACCGCTCTGGCGCTTGATGGTCACCCCGACTCCCTCGGCCGGCGCGTCCTCCATCGCGGGAGCGGGGTGTTGGTAACGCCCCGGTCCCGCTCCCGGCGGGGGTGGCCGGACGGCGCGAAACTCGCCGGTGATCGACTGCATCATCATCCGGCGGGGGCCGCCCCTGGTCTCGATCGCGATGTCGCTCGTCTCGACCTTCAGCGCGCTGGCCAGCTGCTGACGGAAATCGTCGCGCCAGCGGCCCCGACGGGACTGCGGCTCTTGCGGCGACGTCTTCCGGATCGTGGAAACCAGCGGTCGGGCGTTCTCGACCTCGACCAGGCCGGTGGTTCGCAGGGCGCTGACGACGTCGGAGAGCCGATAGACTTCCGGCGGCGGCGGCGGCACGGTGGCGATCAGCGTGGCCAGCACGACGTGGACCAGCACCATGCTGAGCACCACCAGGCCCAGGACCTGGGCGAACAGCGGCGCGCCCCGGCCGAAGGTCTTCATGACTGGCGCACGACCTTGGGCGAGAACATGTAGCCCTCGCTGCGGATGGTGCGGATGATCTCGACCCCGGCGCCGTCGTCGAGCTTCTTGCGCAGGCGGCTGATCTGCACGTCGATGGCCCGGTCATAGGCTTCGGTGTCGGGCCCGCGCGCCATGTCCAGCAGCTGGTCGCGGGTCAGCACCCGTTGCGGGCGCTCGACAAAGGCCCGCAGCAGCGAGAACTCGCCGCTGGACAGGTTGACGATCACGCCCTGCGGCGAGCGCAGCTCGCGGCGGACGAGATCGAGCCGCCAGCCGGCGAACTCGCAGGCCGCCGCGATGTGGTCCTCGGGGCCGCGCGGCTCCTGGCGACGGCGCAAGACGGCGCGGACACGGGCCAGCAGCTCGCGCGGATTGCAGGGCTTGGGCAGGTAGTCGTCGGCCCCCAGCTCCAGGCCGACGATGCGATCGGTCTCCTCGCCCATGGCCGAAAGCATGACGATCCCCGGCGCCCCGGGCGCGCCCGACAGGCGGCGGCAGACGGACAGACCGTCCTCGCCGGGCATCATCACGTCCAGCACGATCAGGTCGATGGCCGTGCGCTGCAGCACCTGCTCCATGGCGCGGGCGTCCGAGGCCTTCTCGACGCGATAGCCGTGCCGGGTCAGGAAGTCGGAGATGACGTCGCGAATCCCCGGATCATCATCGACGATCAGGATGCGGGCGCCGGCCTCCTCGGCCAAGGTCGCGGGTTTGTCCATCACGAGCTCCATGCCCGCCTTGTGCCCAACGCAGATGGCAGGCGGATTTCGCGGCTGCAACACAGCCGCCTTCACATGTAGCGCTTGGGAACTGTGTCGCCGGCCAGGTCCGGCGCCTCGTCGGCGCCGGCGCCCAGCACGACGTCGGCCACGAAGGGGTTGCTCCGCCGCTCGGCGCCGAAGGTGCTCATCGGGCCATGGCCGGGCACGAAGGCGACGTCATCGCCCAGCGGCCAGAGCTTGAGGGTGATGGAGTCCAGCAGCTGCTGGTGATTGCCGCGCGGAAAGTCGGTTCGGCCGATGGAGCCCTTGAACAGCACGTCGCCGACCTGGGCGAAACGGCTCTCGCGGTGGAAGAAGATCACGTGGCCGGGCGTGTGTCCGGGGCAGTGGATGACCTCGAACTGCGTCTCGCCCAGGGTGACGACGTCGCCGTCGCCCAGCCAGCGGTCGGGCGTGAAGCCGCGCGCGTCGGGAATGCCGTAGCGGGCGCCGCTCTCCGGAATCTGGTCGATCCAGAACTGGTCGTCCGGGTGGGGGCCTTCGATGGGAACGCCGGTCAGCTCCTTGATCGCCGCCGTGCCGCCGGCGTGGTCCAGATGGCCGTGGGTGATCCAGATCTTTTCCAGCGTCAGGCCGTACTGCTTGAGCGCCTGCATCAGCTTGGGGACCTCGCCGCCCGGATCGATGATCGCGGCCTTCATGGTCTTGGTGCACCAGACGATGGTGCAGTTCTGCTGCAGCGGCGTCACGGGCGCCAGGATGGCGCGGATGGGCGGTTGGTTGGCGGTGGAGGCGGCGGGCGTATCGGTCACGGGATGATCCAGAGAGTTCGGGGAAGCGCCCCCTAACGTCGTGCTCCAAAGCGGGGTGGTCAATGCGCCATGGGTGTGGGTACCTTCCGCCATCGAAATGATCGGGGGATCCCATGGCTCAAGATGCCAGCGCCCTTCAGGGCTTCTACGACGGCGTAACCAACGTCAGTGACTTTATCTGGGGAGGCACATGGAACGGCGAGCAGGTGCTCCTGTTCCCGCCCATGGTCGTGGTCCTGCTCGGTGCGGGCCTCTACTTCATGATCGGACTGAAGTTCTATCCGATCACCAAGCTCGGCTCGGCCTTCGCCGGCCTGTTCAAGAAAGGCGAGGGCGGGGCAGGGGAAATCTCGCCGTTCGCGGCCCTCTCCACCGCCCTGTCGGGCCAGATCGGCACCGGCAACCTGGCCGGCGTCGCCACCGCCATCACGCTGGGCGGACCGGGCGCCGTCTTCTGGATGTGGGTCACGGCCCTGTTCGGGATGGCCTTGGCCTTCGCCGAAGGCTCGCTGGCGATTCGCTACCGCACGAAAAATGCCGAGGGCCACTATCAGGGCGGCCCGATGAACTACATCCGCACAGGTCTCGGCAAGAAATGGGGTTGGCTGGCCGGGCTGTTCTGCGTGGGGCTGCTGTTCTCGTCGATCGCCACCGGCAACATGATCCAGGCTAATTCGTTCGCCGACTCGGTGAGCGGCCTGACCGGCCTGCCCGAATGGGTCGCCGGCCTGATCGCCGCCATCGCGGTGTTTGCGGTGATCATCGGCGGCATCAAGTCGATCGGTTCGATCGCCGAGAAGGTGGTGCCGGTGATGGCCATCACCTACGTCCTGATGGCGGTCGGCGCGCTGGCCCTGAACTACCAGTTCATTCCGGGCGCGTTCATCACCATCTTCGACAGCGCCTTCAACGGCCAGGCGGCGGCCGGCGGCTTTCTGGGCGCCGGCATGATCATGGCCATCCGGGCCGGCGTGGCGCGGGGTTTGTTCTCGAACGAGGCCGGCCAGGGCTCGACCCCGATCGCGCACGCGGTCGCCCAGACCGATGACCCGGCCCGTCAGGGTCGGTTCGCGATGATGGGCACCTTCATCGACACCATCGTCGTCTGCACGGCCACCGCCCTGGTCATCCTGACCGTCCAGGGCGCCTTCCCGCACACCGGGCCGGACGGCGTGGTGACGATGCAGGCCCAGGCCTGGACTTCGGACCTGAAGGGCTTTGCGATGACTGAGGCGGCCTACGCCTCGGCCTTCCCGTTCAAGGTGTTCGGCGACATCAGCCTGGGCGCCCTGGTGGCGTCGGCGGCGCTGCTGCTGTTCGTGTTCACCACCCTGATCACCTGGGGCTACTACGGCGAGCGGGCGGCGACCCACCTGTTCGGTCTGCGTATGGCCCTGCCGTTCCGGCTGTTCTGGGTGGTGATGATCTTCATCGGCTCGTTCCAGCATATCGAGCTGGTCTGGCGCCTGGGGGACATCGCCAATGCCGCCATGGCCCTGCCCAACATCATCGCCCTGGTGATGCTGTCTGGCGTGGTGTTCGCCCTGGCCAGGGGGGACAAGACGGCCGGCAAGGACCACGAATAGCGGGAGGCGCAGCCGGTCCCGGGGGCCGGCGGAGCACCGACCAAAGTGAAAGGCCCGGGATCGCTCCCGGGCCTTTAGCTTGTGGCGTCGGCGTCCGGGCGGCTCAGTCCCTGATGTCGTCCACGCCGTGGGCCATCGCCTCGGCCGGGCTCGGCAGGGACGTGTCCTCGGTGATGTCGATGCCCTTGGCCAGCTTGGAGTGCCAGTAGCCGTAGCCGATGTAGACGACCGCGCCGACCGCCGCGTAGCTGGCCAGCAGGATCAGCGGCAGCGGGTTGTCGTCCATGGCGTGCTGGATCATCGGCTTGAAGTTCTGCCAAGCCAGGAACATGCAGGCGGCGATGCCGGCCACCGCCGTGGCGATGCCGCCGGGAACCCGGAACGGGCGCGGCAGCTCCGGATGCTTGATCCGCAGATAGATCACCGAGAGACAGACGATCGAGAAGGCCACCGCCGTGCCCAGCGACACCAGGTCGCCCAGCAGGCTGATCGGCAGGAAGGAGGCCGCCACCGCGATCAGAACGCCCAGCAGGATGGTGCCCATCCACGGGGTGAGGAAGCGCGGGTGGATGGCGGCGAACACCTTCGGCAGCAGGCCGTCGCGGGCCATGGTGTAGAAGATGCGGGTCTGGCCGTAGACCAGCACCAGCATGACCGAGCTGAGGCCGGTGATGGCCCCGACCTTGATCATCAGGCTGATGGCGTTGAACGGCTGCCCGTCGGCGTTGCTGAACGGGAGGTTGGCCCACTCCAGGCCCATGCGGTCGATAGCGACGGCGATCGGCGCGGGGCTGGCCAGCTCCTTGTAGGGAACCACGCCGGTCATGACCGCCGCGACGGCCATGTAAATGATGGTGCAGATCACCAGCGCGCCGAGGATGCCGATGGGGACGTCCTTACTCGGATTCTTGGCCTCGGCCGCCGCCGTGGAGACCGCTTCGAAACCGACGTAGGCGAAGAAGATGATCGCCGCGCCGCGGAAGATGCCGCCGACGCCGAACTCGCCGGGCTGGCCGGTGGCTTCCGGGATGAACGGCTGCCAGTTGGCCGGATTGATGTAGGCGATGCCGACCGCGATGAAGGTCAGCAGTACGATCACCTTGATGATGACGATGACGTTGTTGACGTTGGCGGACTCGCTGACGCCGATGACCAGCAGCATGGTGACCATGCCGATGCCGATCGCGGCGATGATGTTCAGGCCGCCGGTCAGCTGGAAGGTGATGTTGCCGGCGTCGGTGGGAACGGCCTGGATCAGCGGCGTGCCCCACTGGGCCACCTCCTGGCCGGCGACCGATATCATCGGCAAGATCACGCCGAAGTCCTTGAGGATGCTCACCACATAACCGGACCAGCCGACCGCGACGGTCGAGGCGGCGATCCCGTACTCCAGCACCAGCAGCCAGCCCATGATCCAGGCGAAGACCTCGCCCAGCGTGCCGTAGGCGTAGGTGTAGGCCGAGCCGGAGACCGGCATGGTTGAGGCCAGCTCGGCGTAGCAGAGGCCGGCGAGGGCGCAGGCGATGCCCGCGACCACGAAGGACAGCATGATGGCCGGGCCGGCGTTGGCCGAGGCCACCTGACCGGTCAGAACGAAGATGCCTGCCCCGATGATGGCGCCGACGCCCAGGCTCATCAGGTTGATGGGACCCAGCGAGCGCTTGAGTTCGCTCTTGGCGGCCTCGTTCTGGATGCTGGCGATGGATTTTTTCAGGAAGAATCGGTTCCCGCGTCGCGCGGCGTCTATCGTCATCTCGATTGGATCCCCCGAGGGCGGGCGCCGCGCGCCGGCCAGTATTGTGCTGACAGAAGCATTATCAGCCGGCGCGGACAGCGCAACGCTGCCGATCCGTCCGCGAGGGGGTGTGCTTGCTTGATCGACCGGCGCTGTCCAAAGATGGCGGTTCGCCGGTCCTCGGGCCGGATCCAACACGCTCAGGAGTCCGCCATGGTCGCCAACGCATCGTCGCCCCCCGCAAGGGCGCACTGGTCGTCGCGGACGGCCTTCGTGCTGGCCGCGATCGGCTCGGCGGTGGGGCTGGGCAACCTCTGGCGTTTCCCGGCGGAGGCCGGGGCCAACGGCGGCGGCGCGTTTGTCCTGATCTACATCCTCTGCGTCGCCCTGATCGGCATGCCGTTGCTGCTGGCCGAGACCCTGATCGGTCGGCATGGCCAGCGCTCGACCATCGCCAGCGCGGCCTACCTGGCGCGCGAATCGAACGCCAGCAGCGGCTGGGCCCTGCTCGCGGTGCTGGGCGTGATCTCGAGCTTCCTGATCCTCAGCTTCTACAGCGTCGTCGCCGGCTGGGTGCTGTCGTTCATCGCCACCTCGGGCGGCGACCTGCTCGGCTCCATCGCGGCGGGCCAGCCTCTGGCCGGCGCCTATGCCAACTGGACCGTCGAGGACATCCGCCAGCAGATGCCCGACCTGTTCGGCGATCCGTGGCGCATGACCCTGTTCCACTTCATCTTCGCCGCCGCCACCACCGTGATCGTCATGCGGGGGGTGAAGGGTGGTCTGGAAATGGTGGCCGTCTGGCTGATGCCGGCCTTCTTCTTCCTGCTCATCGGCATCACCCTCTACTCGGCGATCGAGGGCGACTTTGCGGCCGGCGCCAAATTCCTGTTCCAGCCCGACTTCAGCAAGGCGATCCAGCCGTCGGTGCTGCTCTCGGCGCTCGGCCAGGCCTTCTTCTCGCTCAGCCTGGGCGGCGCGGCGCTGATCGCCTACGGCGCCTACGCCTCGCGGGACAGCAATCTGGGCGGCAGCGCCGGGCTGATCTCCTTCGCGGACACGGCGGTGGCCATCATCGCCGGCCTGGCGATCTTCCCCATCGTGTTCAGCGTCGGGCTGGAGCCGAACGGCGGCCCGGCCCTGATGTTCCAGACCATGCCTGCGGCCTTCCACACCATGCCGGCCGGGGCGATCGTCGCCTTCGCCTTTTTCGTGCTGGCGTTCTTCGCCGCCCTGACCTCGTCGGTCTCGCTGCTTGAGGTCTCCGTCGCCTGGCTCATGGAGCGGTTCGGGATGAGCCGGGCCGTGGCCTCGTTCGGTCTGGGCGCGGGCTTCTTCCTGATCGGCCTGGCCTCGGTGCTGTCGTTCAACGTCTGGGCTGACCACCGGCCGCTGCCGTTCCTGCCCGGCTTCGAGAACGCCTCCTGGTTCGACGCCATCGACGGGGTGACCGGCAAGATCATGCTGCCGCTGTCAGGCCTGATCACGGCGATTTTCATCGGCTGGGTCGCGGACCGCAAGCTGGTCAATCCTGAGACGGGCCTGTCGCCGCGCCTGCTGCCGGTCTGGCGCTTCCTGATCGCCTGGCTCTGCCCGCTGGCGGTGGCGCTGATCCTGCTGTTCGGCCTGTTCCCGCAGTTGCTGGGTTGATCCCCTGACGAACCAGGCCGATTCCGGACGGTTCATCGCGGCCTCGGCCCTGCCCATCCACGAGGCATTGCCGCGCCTGGCCCAGGCCCTGGCGGACCGTGCCTGCGCGGTCCTCGTCGCCCCGCCCGGCGCGGGCAAGACCACGGTCGTGCCGCTGGCGCTGCTGGACCAGCCCTGGGTGCAGGGCCGCAGGCTGATCGTGCTGGAGCCACGACGCCTCGCGGCCCGGGCGGCGGCGGCGCGGATGGCCTCGACGATCGGCGAAAGCGTCGGCGAAACCGTGGGTTATCGCGTCAGGCTGCAGTCGAAAATCTCCGCCCGGACCCGGATCGAGGTGGTCACCGAGGGTGTCTTCACCCGGATGATCCAGGACGATCCGGCGCTGGACGGCGTGGCCGCTGTCCTCTTCGACGAGTTCCACGAGCGCAGTCTGGACGCCGACATGGGCCTGGCCTTCGCCCGCGACAGCCAGGGGCTGCTGCGCGAGGACCTGCGCATCCTGGTGATGTCGGCGACCCTGGACGGCGCGGCGGTGGCCCGGCTGCTGGACGACGCCCCGGTGATCGAGAGCCACGGCCGCGCCTTTCCGGTCGATACCCGCTACCTCGGCCGCGATCCCGCGAAGCGGCTGGAAGAGCAGGTCGCCCGCGCCGTGGACAAGGCGTTGGCCGAGGAGACCGGCGGCGTCCTCGTCTTCCTGCCGGGACAGGGCGAGATCCTGCGCACGCGAGACCTGATCGCCGAGCGGATGCGGCGTCCCGACGTCGATCTGGCGCCTCTGTACGGCGCCATGGAGGGCCGCGACCAGGACCTCGCCATCAGCCCGTCGCCGCCGGGCCGTCGCAAGGTGGTGCTGGCCACTTCCATCGCCGAGACCAGTTTGACCATCGAGGGCGTGCGGGTGGTCATCGACGCCGGCCTGTCCCGCGTGCCGCGCTTCGATCCGGCCAGCGGCCTGACCCGGCTGGAGACGGTGCGGGTCTCGCGCGCCGCCGCCGACCAGCGTCGGGGCCGGGCGGGCCGCACCGAGCCGGGCGTCTGCTACCGCCTGTGGGAGGAGGCCGAGACCCGGGCGCTGAACCCCTTCAGCCGGCCGGAGATCCTGGAGACCGACCTGTCGGGCCTGGCCCTCGACCTGGCCCGCTGGGGCGCGCGAGACGCCTCGGGCCTGGCCTTCCTCGACCCGCCCCCCGCCGCCGCCTTTGCCGAGGCGCGGGCGCTGCTGGTCCGGCTGCAGGCGCTGGACGGGCAGGGGGCGCTCACCGCCCACGGCAAGGCGTTGGCGGGTCTGCCGCTTCCGCCCCGGCTGGCCCACATGGTCGTACGTGGCGCGGCGGGGGGGCAGGCGCTGCTGGCCGCGAAGATCGCCGCCCTGCTGACCGAGCGGGGGCTGGGCGGCCGGGCCACCCACCTGGGCCACCGGCTGGAGGCCTTCGACCGCGACCGCTCGCCCCGCGCCAACGACGCCCGCAAGCTGGTCGACCGTTGGGCCCGCGCCGCGGGCACGCCGCCGAAGCAGCCGCCGCTCGACGAGGCGTTGCTGCTGGCCGAGGCCTTTCCCGAGCGGGTCGCCAAGGCGCGCGGGTCATCGGGCGAGTTCCAGCTGGCCACCGGGCGCGGCGCCCATGTCGAGGCCACCGACGTGCTGGCCCGCGAAAAATGGATCGCGGTCGGCGAGATGGGCGGCGGCGCGGCGCGGGATCGCATCCTGCTCGCCGCGCCGCTGGACGAGACGGCCCTGCGCGAGGCCTTCGCCGACCGGCTGGTGCGCGAGGAGAAGCTGGAGATCGAGGCCGACGGCAAGGTGCGCGGCCGCCGCCTGCTCAAGCTCGACCGCCTGACCGTCGAGGACCGGCTGATCGAGAAGCCCGATCCGGAGATGATCGCCCGGGCCCTGGCCGAGAAGGTGCGGCGCGAGGGGCTGGCGGCGCTGAAGCCCGGCGAGCGCACGCAGTCGCTGCTGGCCCGCGCCTGCTTCCTGCACGCCAGCCGTCCGGCGCTATGGCCCGACCTGTCGGAGCCGGCGCTGCTGGCGCGGCTGGACGAATGGCTCACCCCGCTGCTGGTCGGCAAACGCACGCTGGCGGACCTGTCCGACGGCGCCGTGGCCGACGCCATCCGCACCCTGCTGCCCTGGGACCTGCAGCAGAAGCTGGAGGCCGAGGCCCCGGCCCGCTGGCAGGCCCCGACCGGCTCGAGGTTCCACATCGACTACGGCGCCGAGGGCGGTCCCCGGGTCGAGGCGCGCGTCATGGAGCTCTATGGCCTGTCCGACCACCCCACGGCGGCCGGCGTCCCGCTGACGCTGGCGCTGCTGTCGCCCGGCCACAAACCGATCCAGATCACGAAAGACCTGCCGGGATTCTGGCGCGGCACCTGGAAGGAGGTCCGCACCGAGATGAAGGGCCGCTATCCCCGCCACGTCTGGCCCGAGGAGCCCTGGCTGGCCCAGGCGACGACGCGGGCCAAGCCGCGCGGGACGTGAGGCTTGGGCGATGCGGAGTCCGTTGGCGACCCATAGCGGACATCGACGGTCGCTGCCTCCATGCTACTAGGCGGAAAGGCTTGGAGCAGGCGCAGTGTTCGGAAACCAGATTAGCTCGGCTATAACGGCCTACGTCGGCTTTGGCAGCGCGGCGTGGCCGCAATCTGATCTAGAGACGCTTGAGCGTCGTTTCGGCCCCTCGAAAGCCCGGACGTTGGTTTTAGAGATCGAAGGCCTGCTTGCAGAAGCGGCATCGCTCCAGCCAGAGCCCGACCTCGCCTCCTCCGCATCATGGGTGAAAGCCGAAATGAAGCGTCGGCACCCCAGACTCAGCAGTAAGGCTGCCGAGGCAATCGCCTGGAGTTGGTCTTACGACAACAAATGATTTCCCAGCCTATCCTGCCTTGGCTCCGGACGCCCGCTTCCACCCTAAGCCGCACACCGGAGCGTCCACTTCCATCGCCGGCAGTCCCCGCCCTGATGCCTTGGCGGAGCATTGCGC
>JAUSPV010000038.1 GCA_030652755.1 Caulobacter sp.
GGTAGCGGCTTAGACGTTGTGCGGGGCGGCCGGTATACGGGCGTTGTCGTCAGTGCGTCCTTCGACACGCCCGCTGCGCGGGCTGCTCAGGATGACGTTGTCAGAAGGCTACCCACCCACGTCATGCCGAGCAGCGCTCGAAGAGCGCGTGTCGAAGCACGCAGGGCGCTGGCGGACTCACCACGCTTGGGTGGCCCGAACGAGTCGGGCCATGACGGACAGGGGTCAAGGGCCCGCGGCGCCCTATCCGAACCGCGTCTTCAGCATCGCGTAAAGCGCCCGAATCGCCTGGGCCTCGCCGCCGACCGGATAGCCGGGGCGGCTCTTCGGGTTCCAGGCGAAGATGTCGAGGTGCACCCACCCGCCCGCCGCCGGGGCGAAGCGCTTGAGAAACAGGCCGGCGGTGATCGACCCGGCCTGGGCCCAGCCGTCGGGATCGTTCTTCAGGTCCGCCACATCGCCGTCCAGCGCCTCGTCGTAGCCGGACCACAGCGGCAGTCGCCACAGCGGATCGGCGACCGCCTTCGAGGCCTGGGCGATATCGGCCGCCAGGTCTTCGTCGTCGGTGAAGAAGGGGATCACCTGCGGCCCCAGCGCGATGCGCGCCGCGCCGGTCAGGGTGGCCAGGTCAATGGTCAGCACCGGCTCCAGCTCCCCGGCCCGGGTCAGGGCGTCCGACAGGATCAGCCGGCCCTCGGCGTCGGTGTTGCCGACCTCCACGGTCAGGCCCTTGCGGGTGTCCAGCACATCGCCCGGCCGCATGGCGTCGCCGCTGATCGCGTTCTCGACCGCGGGGATCAGCACGGCGACGCGAATCGGCAGTTTCGCCGCCATCAGCATCCGACCGAGGGCGAGCGCATGGGCCGCGCCGCCCATGTCCTTCTTCATGTTGCGCATGCCGGCCGAGGGCTTGATGTCCAGCCCGCCGGTGTCGAACACCACGCCCTTGCCGACGATGGCGACCAGCGGCCGGCCGGCCTCGCCCCACTGCATCTCGATCATCCGGGGCGCGCGGGCCGGGTCGGCGGCGCGACCGACGGCGTGCACCGAGGGGTAGCCTTCGGCCAGCAGCGCCTCGCCGGTGATGACGCTGAAGCTCGCGCCGTGCCGCTCGGCGATCTCGCGGGCGATGGTCTCGATCTGCAGCGGCCCCATGTCGTTGGCCGGGGTGTTGACCATGTCCTTGGCCAGGGCGCAGGCGTGGGCGATCTCGCGGATCTCGGCGACATCGACGCCCGGGGCGACGACCAGCCGGGCGTGCTTCTCACGCTTCTTGCGGTAGCGATCGAAGCCGTAGCCGCCCAGCGCGAAGGCCAGGGCGACCTGGCCGGCGTCCAGCCGGTCCGGCGCGCCCTCGATGCGGTAGTCGCCAGCCGGCAGGCGGGCGGGCAGGGCGCGGAAGGCCATGGCCTCGACCCTGGCCGAATCACCGATCCCGAACAGCACCCGGGCGGCGGCGCCGTCCGGACCCGGAACCACCAGCAGCTGACCTGCCTTGCCCTTGAACTCGGCGGCGCGGGCCAGGCCCTGCTCGAAGGGGCTCAGGCCATCCAGCGCCCCCTCGACGACGCAGGCGACGGGGATGGTCTCGCCCTCGGGGGCGGTCAGCAGGACTTCGGTCATGGTTCGGGTCGGGGCTCGATTTTATGCTTAACGATTCCTTGAGCCGCGTCGCGGAAGCTGAGGGCCGCTCTCCGCAAAGGCTCGCCTCCCATGTGTCGCACGCCGGCCCTCGCCGCAACAGTCCTGGCCCTGCTCGCCGCCCCGGTCCTGGCCGCCGAGCCGGCGAAGCCGCAGGCCGCCGCCGCTGCGCCGGCGCGCGCCAAGGCGGGCGTCCAGCAACGGGCCGAGGCCGCCCGCATGGATCCGCTGGCCCGCGCCGCCTTCTGGGGGCGCGAGCTGGAGACCGACGGCCGCGACGTCGAGGCCGCCGTGGGCCTGTCACGGGCGCTGCGCCAGCTCGACCGCGCCGACGAGGCCGCCGACGTCTCCGGCCGCGGCCTGATCGTCGCCCCCGACCACTACGAGCTGCTGATGGAATCGGCCCGCGCCTGGATCGCCAAGGGCCAGGGCTTCTATGCCGTTGAGCCCGCGAAGAAGGCCCAGGCCATCGCGCCGCGCGACTGGCGCCCCGTCGCCCTGCTGGCCGTGGCCATGGAGCAGACCGGCCGCGACGCCGAGGCCCTTGGCTATCACCAGCAGGCGCTGGCGCTGGCGCCGAACGAGGCCGGCGCCATGTCCAACATGGCCATGTACTACGCCGCGCGCGGCGAGCTGCCGCGGGCCGAGCAGATGTTGCGGGTCGCCGCCGGCGCTCCGGGCGCCGACGCCCGCGTGCGCCAGAACCTGGCGCTGGTCGTCGGCCTGCAGGGACGCCTGGCCGAGGCCGAACAGCTGGCCCGCCAGGACCTGCCGCCCGACCAGGTGAGCAACAACCTCGCCTGGCTCAAGGCCGCCACCGAACGCGCGCCCGACGGCCAGGGCCGCTCCTGGGGCTCGGTGACCGGCGGCGGGGAGTAGCGGTAGGGGACAGTTTAAGGTGTCCCTGCAGGGACACCTTAACC
>JAUSPV010000040.1 GCA_030652755.1 Caulobacter sp.
GCGGCAGGGGACACGCACTGAAGTGCATGTCCCCGCTGATCGTCAGGCCGCGACCACGGCCTCGGCCTTCACGCCGGCCGCAAGCCGCGTCGTCAGCGCCTCGTGCTCGGCCCAGAGCTTCGCCGGCAGGCGGTCGCCGAACTTCTCGAAGAAGGCCGGGATCAGCGAGGCTTCCTCGGTCCAGACCTCGGCGTCGACGGTGGTCAGCATCTTCAGCTGGGCGTCGCTGAGGCCAAGGCCCACGGTGTCCAGCGAGCCCTGCGCCGGCAGGCGGCCGATGGCGGTGTCCACCGCGCCGGTCTCGCCTTCCAGACGCTCGAAGATCCACTTCAGGACGCGGCTGTTCTCGCCGTAGCCCGGCCACACGAAGCGGCCGTTGTCGTCCTTGCGGAACCAGTTGACCATGAAGATACGCGGCAGCTTGTCCGCGTCGGCCCTGGCGCCGACGTCCAGCCAGTGGCCGAAGTAGTCGCCCATGTTGTAGCCGCAGAACGGCAGCATCGCGAACGGGTCGCGGCGCAGTTCGCCGACCTTGTTCTCGGCCGCGGCGGTGCCTTCCGAGGCGACCGTCGAGCCGAGGAACACGCCGTGGGCCCAGTCGAAGGCCTCGGTGACCAGAGGCACGGCGCTGGCGCGGCGACCGCCGAACAGGATGGCGCTGATCGGCACGCCTTTGGGGTCGTCCCACTCGGACGCGATGACCGGGCACTGGGCGGCGCTGACGGCGAAGCGGGCGTTGGGGTGGGCGGCGGGATCGGGGCTCTCGGGCGTCCAGGGACGGCCGCGCCAGTCGGTCAGCTTCGCCGGCTTCTCGTCGGTCAGGCCTTCCCACCAGACGTCGCCGTCAGGTGTCAGGGCGACGTTGGTGAAGACCACATTCTCGTCGAGCGTCTCGATGGCGTTCTTGTTGGTGCCGATGCCGGTGCCCGGCGCGACGCCGAAGAAGCCGGCCTCCGGGTTGATCGCATAGAGCCGGCCGTCGTCGCCGAAGCGCATCCAGCAGATGTCGTCGCCCACCGTCTCGGCCTTCCAGCCGTCGATGGTCGGCTGCAGCATGGCCAGGTTGGTCTTGCCGCAGGCGCTGGGGAAGGCCGCCGCCACGAACCGCACCTGGCCCTTGGGCGAGGTCAGTTTGAGGATCAGCATGTGTTCGGCCAGCCAGCCCTCGTCGCGGGCCATGACGCTGGCGATGCGCAGGGCGTAGCATTTCTTGCCCAGCAGGGCGTTGCCGCCGTAGCCGGAGCCGTAGGACCAGATCTCGCGGGTCTCGGGGTAGTGGACGATCCACTTGTCGTCGTTGCAGGGCCACGGCACGTCGGCCTGCCCCTCGGCGAGCGGCGCGCCCAGCGTGTGGACGGCCGGCACGAAGAAGCCCTCCTCGCCCATCATGTCCAGCGCGCCCTTGCCCATGCGGGTCATCACCCGCATCGAGATGGCGACATAGGCGCTGTCGGTGATCTCCACGCCCAGGGCGCTGATCGGCGAGCCGAGCGGGCCCATGCAGAAGGGCACCACATACATCGTGCGGCCGCGCATACAGCCGTCGAACAGCTTGCCCAGCCGCTCGCGCATTTCGACAGGGTCGGACCAGTTGTTGGTCGGACCGGCGTCGATCTCCTGCTCCGAGCAGATGAAGGTGCGGCTCTCGACGCGGGCGACATCGCGGGGATCGGAGGCGGCGTAGAAGCTGTTGGGGCGCTTTTCCGGGTTCAGCCGCGTCAGGGTGCCGGACTCGCACAGCTGGGTGGTCAGGGCCTCCCACTCGGCGTCGGAGCCGTCACACCAATAGACCCGATCGGGCTTGGTGAGGGTGGCGATATCCTTGACCCACGCGACGAGACGCGCGTGTTTCGTGGGGGCCTGATCCAGGCCCTCGATAGCTTCAGCACCCATCACAGACGCTCCTACATATGTCGGGGCGTCCCGATCCCCGGCCATCTGACGTGGCTCTGTGGATCGACCCCTTGCGCGGGAGTCTGCGTAGACCGCCGCACGGCCTTGGGGCAAGTCGAAAGGGGCTCCGGGGTCTGACGTTTCGTTACAATGCCTTAGCGGAAATCCGGGCGCCGTAGGGGGAGGCTGACGGGCGCGTGCACTTCAGTGCGTGTCCCCCGCCGCCGCCTCACCAACTCAGCTCGTCATCCTCGCCCTTGTGGCGAGGACCCCTGTTTCCGTTGCAGGTGCGGGGCAAGATCACGCTCTCACGTGGAAGCTGAACGAGGGGTCCTCGGGGCAAGCCCGAGAATGACGGGGTTTGTAGCGGCCGGGGACACGCACTGAAGTGCATGTCCCCGTCGAGCGCGCTACGGTGCCGAGAAACGGGGCGGGAAGCAGCATGAAGTGGATCATCAGGGGGCTCGGCGCCCTGCTGGCGCTGGTCGTTATCGCGGCGACCACGGTGCTGCTGCTGGACGTCCCGAACCGACCGGCGAGGCCCGACCTCGCGCCCCTGATCGCCAGGGCCGATCAGTACGACGTCCGCATCCGCCGCGACCGGTGGGGCGTGCCGCACATCCTGGGCCGCCGCGACGCCGACGCCGCCTTCGGCCTGGCCTTCGCCCACAGCGAGGACGACTTCCCGACCATCCAGCAGGTCGCCCTGGCCACGCGCGGGGCGCTCGCGGCCGAGGAAGGCCTGGCCGCCGCGCCCGGCGACTACATCGTCAGCCTGCTGGAGGTGTGGAACACGGTCGACGCCGGCTACCCTGCGCTGCCGGCCGACGTCCGCGCGGTGCTCGAAGCCTACGCCGACGGGGTGAACTACTACGCCGCCACCCATCCGGGGGAGGTGGCGCCGGGCCTGCTGCCGCTGACCGGCAAGGACATCGCGGCGGGCTTCGTGTTCAAGACGCCGTTCTTCTACGGCCTGGACGGCGAGCTGCGGAGGCTGAACGAACTGGCGCCCGACCCGCTGCCCAAGGGGTCCAACGGGGTCGCCGTGGCCCCTGCCCGCTCCGCCGACGGCGCGACGCGGCTGCTGGTCAACTCGCACCAGCCCTATACCGGCCCGGTCGCCTGGTACGAGGCGGTGGTCCAGAGCGGCGAGGGCTGGCACGTCGCCGGCGGCTTCTTCCCCGGCGCGCCCTTCATGTTGCACGGCCACAACGCCCACCTGGGCTGGGCCAACACTGTCAACAATCCGGACCTGATCGACGTCTACCGGCTGGTCATCAACCCGGACAACGCGGGCCAGTACCGCCTCGACGGCCGGTGGAAGGCCTTCGAACGCGGCGAGGCGAAGCTGCGCGTCAAGCTGTGGGGCCCCTTCCGCTGGACGGTGACGCGGCCGGTGCTGCGAAGCGTCCATGGACCGGTCCTGGAGACGAAGTCCGGGCTCTACGCCCTGCGCTACGCGGGCATGGGCGAGGCCCGCCAGCCGCTGCAGTACTGGCGGCTGAACCGGGCGACCAACCTCGCGCAATGGCAGGCGGCGATGGCGCTGCAGGCCCTGCCGAGCATCAACTACATCTACGCCGACAAGGCCGGGAACATCGGCTACGTCTACAACGGCCTGTTCCCCAACCGCCGCGAGGGCGTGGACTGGTCGGGCGTGCTGCCCGGCGACCGCTCCGACCTGGTCTGGCAGGGCTACAGGCCCTTCGACCAGGTCCCGCAGCTGTGGAACCCGAAGTCGGGCCTGGTCTTCAACGCCAACAACACCCCCTACCAGTCCACGGCGCTGGGCGACGGCATGGACCCGGCGGCCTATCCGGCCAGCATGGGCGTGCAGACCAACATGACCAACCGCGCCTGGCGCCTGACCGAGACCTACGCCGCCGATCCGGCCATCTCGGGCGAGGCGTTCCGGGCCTACAAGTACGACCTCGCCTACAGCCGCAAGTCGGAGCTGGCGGGGGTCATGGCGGACATCGCGGCGCTGGACGCCGGAAGCGACGCCGACCTGAAGGCCGCCAGGGCGCTGCTGGCGGGCTGGAACCTGCGCACCGACCGGGACAACCGGGCGGCGGCGCTGGGCGTGACGACCGCCGTGGCGGTGATCAACGGCCGCACAGGCGATGGGCCCCGGGTCTCGGTTCGCGATGCGCTAACGACGGCGATCAGGTCCCTGAAGACCGGCTTTGGCCGCATCGACCCGACCTGGGGCGAGGTCAACCGCCTCCGCCGGGGCGACGTCGACCTGCCGATCGACGGCGGGCCGGACATCCTGCGGGCCGTCTACGGCGCGCCGCAGAAGGACCGTCGCCTGACCGGCGTGGCCGGCGACACCTACATCATGTTCGTCTCCTGGGACCGGGCCGGCAATCTGTCCAGCGAGAGCATCCACCAGTTCGGATCCGGCGCCGAGCGGCCGACCTCGAAACACTACGCTGACCAGGCCCCGCTGTTCGCCGCCATGAAAACCCGGCCGGTGCTGTTCACCGAGGCGCAGCTGGCGGGCAAGGTCGTCGAGGACTACCGGCCCGGACAGCGGAGGAAGGCCCCATGAAGCTCTACTGGCACCCTGTCTCCCTGATGCCCTGGCGCGTGCGCATCGCGCTCGCCGAAAAGGGCCTGACCTGCGACGAGGAGATCATCGACCTGCCCGGCGGCGCCGGCCGGCAACCGGCGTTTCTGGCCCTCAACCCGTTTGGCCAGGTCCCGGTGCTCGAGGACGGCGGGACGGTCATCGCCGAGTCGACCGCGATCATGGAGTACCTGGAAGACCTGCATCCCGACCCGCCGCTCATGCCGGCCGCCCCCGCGGCGCGCGCTGTGGCGAGACAGCTGATGGGCTGGAGCAACGACCTCTGGCCCTTCTCCTGGAAGCGCTGGATCGCGCCTCACTCGATCGGCATCCCCGCCAGCCCGGAGGTCGCCGCCCAGGGCCGCGCTGAACTCACGACCCACCTCGACGTCCTGGACCACCGACTGGCCGGCGCCGACTGGCTGGTCGGCGACTACTCGCTGGCCGACATCTGCTACGCGCCGCTGGTCGTCGTCGCCGCGCGGGCGGGCCTGGACACGGAGATCGCGGCTCGTCCGGCCGTCGCCGCCTGGGTCGAGCGGCTCGGCGCCCGACCGGCTGTCCAGACCGGCATGGGGATGTTGCTGGGCTGACGTCGGGTCACGGTTGCCAAGGAAATCCAGAGGCTTACCGTCCGCTCCAACAACAGGAGGAGCGACCCATGGCCGAATTCCATGAGGTGGTGATCGTCGGCGGCGGCATCGGCGGTTCGGCGCTGGCGGCGGTGCTGGCCCGGGCCGGCCGCGACGTGCTGCTGCTCGAGCAGACCGAGGTCTTCGAGGACCGGGTGCGCGGCGAGTGGATCGCGCCCTGGGGCGTGGTCGAGACCCGGCGGCTGGGCCTGTTCGACACGCTGAAGGCGGCCGGCGGCCACCATATCGGCCGCCACGTCACCTATGACGAGACCCGCACGCCGGAGGAGGCCGAGGCCAGGGCCCTGCCGCTGGGCATGTTCGCCGCCGACGTTCCCGGCCCGCTGGCCATCGGCAATCCGCACCATTCCCAGACCCTGTTCGACGCGGCGACGGCGGCGGGCGCGACGACCCTGCGCGGCGCGCTGGTCACGGCGGTCAGCCCGGGCGCCGAGCCGTCGGTGACCTTCCTCCACGGCGACGTCGAGCACACGGTCCGCTGCCGGCTGATCGTCGGCGCCGACGGCCGGTCCAGCAAGGTGCGCGAGACGGCCGGCATCACCCTGCACCAGGACCGGCCGCACCACTGGTTCGCCGGCATGCTGGTCGAGGGGGCCGGCGGCTGGGACCAGGACCTGCAGGCCATCGGCACCGAGGACGACTTCGCCTTCCTCGCCTTCCCGCAGGGCGGCGACAAGGTCCGGCTCTACGGCAGCTACCCGCTGGAGCAGAAGGGCCGCTTCGGCGGGCCGGAGGGGCAACGCAGGTTCCTGGAGGCCTTCCGGCTCGACTGCTGTCCGGCCGGCGAGGCCATCGCCGACGGCACGCCAGCCGGACCGGTGCTGAGCTACTTCAACAACGACAGCTGGACCGACACCCAGGCCGCGCCGGGCGTTGTCCTGGTCGGGGACGCCGCCGGCTGGAACGACCCGATCGTCGGCCTGGGCCTTTCGATCACCTACCGCGACGTGCGCACGGTGCGCGACGTGCTGCTGGGCGGCGACGACTGGAGCCCGGCGGCCTTCGGCGACTATGCGCAGGAACGGGCCGAGCGCATGCGCCGGCTGCGCTTCGCCGCCAGCCTGACCTCGGTGATCGACGCCGAGTTCGGTCCGGAGGCGAAAGCCCGACGCCGCAGCTACTTCGAGCGCAGCAGCGCCGACCCGAGCCTGGGCGCGCACGGCTTCGCGGTCATGGCGGGGCCGGAGAGCCTGCCCGCCGAGATTTTCACGCCCGAGCACCGGGCCCGGGTCCTGGAGGGCGCGTGATGGACATCGAGGATTTCAACGCCCGCTGGCTGGCCGCCTGGACGGCCAAGGACGTCGAGGGGCTGATCGGCTTCTACGCGCCGAACTGCACCTACAAGGACCCGCAGACGGCCGCCGGCATCGTCGGCCACGACGCCCTGCGCGCCTACCTGACCGGCCTGTTCGCCGCCACGCCGCCGATGACCTACGAGCCGGAAACGGTCTGGGCGATCGACGGCGGCTTCTGCGGCCGCTGGTACTGCACCGTGTCGATGCCCGACGGCTCGACCACGCGCATGCGCGGCTTCGACCTCGTCGAGTTCGACGGCGATCGCATCGGCTGGAACGAGGTGTACGTTCACCCGCTGCCGTGAGGCGGTGCGTGCTTCGACACGCGCCTGCGGCGCTGCTCAGCATGACGTAGATGGATAACCTCTCAATACGTCATCCTGAGCAGCCGCGAAGCGGCGTGTCGAAGGACGCAGGGCGCTTACCCCGCCAACTTCCACGCCATCCCCAGATCCGCCACGAACGCCTTCCAGGCCTGTGCCTTGGTCGCTTCGTCGGGAACCCGAAGCAGGTAGGACGGGTGGTAGGTCACCATCCCCTGGACCTGATCAGGCAGCGGCAACGCTTGCCCCCGACTGGCGGCGACAGGCATCGGCTTGCCGAACACCGCAAGCGCCGCGGTCGCGCCCAGCGCCACGATGACCCGGGGCCGCACCAGCCGCCGCTCGGCGTCCAGCCACCAGCGACAGGCGCGCACCTCGCCGGCCGTCGGGGTCTGGTGGATGCGCCGCTTGCCGCGCGGCTCGTGCTTGAAGTGCTTCACCGCGTTGGTGACGTAGGTCCGCTCACGCGGCACGCCGGCCTTCTCCAGCGCCTGGTTGAACAGCACCCCGGCCGGACCGACGAACGGTTTGCCCGCCAGGTCCTCCTGGTCGCCCGGCTGCTCCCCGACGAACATCAGCGCTGCCCGGACCGCCCCCTCCCCCGGCACGCCCTGTGTGGCGTCGCGCCAGAGGTCGCAGCGGCGGCAGATCTGGACGCCCGCCACCACCTCTTCCAGGTCCCGGGGAACATCGTCGAAAGAACCATCGCGCGAGAGCTTCGCCGCCGCCTTCCTGGCGCGGGCGGAGGGCTGGGTCGCCGCCTGTTCGACCATCTGCGCGGTCCTCGCCGAAGCGGATGCGATCAGGTCCGGAATGAGCGAGGCTTCGGGAAGGTTGCGCCAGTAGGCCCTGGGCATCTCGCGGGTCATCGCCGCGACCTTCAGCCGGGCGGGATTGAAGGTCGAGGCGTAGTAGGTGCGCCAGAAGTCCTCCAGCACGTCATCGGCGGGGGCGTCAGAGGCCCGGGCGCCCGGGCCGAACCGCGCCGCCCTGGTGTCCCACAACAGGGTGGCGTCCGGCGTCAGGATCGAGAACCGCATGTTGGCGAACCGCTCGATGAAGAAGGGCGCGGTCCGCTCCAGCACCCGGTGCGGCGGCTCGAACCAGGCGGCGTAGGTCTCCGGCGTCTCGCCCTCCAGCTTACGGAAGCGGACGAAGGCCTTCATCTTGTGGCTGGCCCGCGAGACGGCCTTGGCCATGTCCGTCAGGCCGGCGACCTCCGGATCGGTGACAATCTTCATCAGGTTGGGCTCGGACGCCATCCGCCAGAGCAGGCGATAGAGCCGCGCGAACCGCTCCGGCGACCGGTGGCAGACAACCGTCTCCGCAAGCTCGAGGAAGTCGCGCGGCACGGCGAAATGGCCCCCTGTCGACGTCGGCACGGCCGGGAGGGGGCCATCGTCCATCAGCACCTCGTCCGGCGTCACCATCCAGACCACCGCCTCGGGCGGCGTCCCGGCCCGGCGCAGCCGGCGGGCGGCGGCGCGCCAGCCGGCGAAGTCCGTCTCCGAGGCCAGGCGGATCACCTGCATCAGAACAGCTCAAGCTGGCGGGGCCTGTCCCTGGGCAGCAGCGCGGCCAGCTTCGCCGAGTCGGTCAGGCCGCCCGGCGACCAGCCGTCGGCGACGATGAACGGCCGCGCCTTGGCCAGCGCCCCGCAGGCGCGCTTGACGTCCTCCAGCGTGAGCCGCTTGAAACGCCGCACCCCGATCAGCCGGTCGACGCCGCGCACGCCCAACCCGGGCACCCGCAGCAGCCGCTCGCGGTCGGCGGTGTTGACGTCGACCGGATAGTCGCCCCGACTGCGCAGCGCGGCGGCCAGCTTGGGGTCGACGTCGAGGTCGAGCATGCCGTCCTCGAGCGCGATCTCGTTCCGCTCGAAGCCATAGACCCGAAGCAGCCAGTCGGCCTGATAGAGCCGGTGCTCCCGCATCAGCGGCGGCTTCGCCTGAGGCAGCCGGCTGGAGCCGTCGGGAATGGGGCTGAAGCCGGAGTAGTAGACCCGCTTGAGGCCGTAGGAGCCGTAGAGACCGACGCTGCGATCCAGGATGTCGGCGTCGCTGGCCGCGTCGGCGCCGACGATCAGCTGGGTCGACTGGCCGGCCGGCGCGAACTTGGGGGCGCGGGCCTTGCGCCCCTTCTCCGACCGGTTCTCGATGGCCAGGCGCACGCTGCCCATGGCCTTCTTGATGGTGCGGCTGTCCTTCTCCGGCGCCAGCTTCGCCAGGCTCTCGTCGCGGGGCAGCTCGATGTTGATCGAAACCCGGTCGGCGTACAGCCCGGCCTCGGCGACCAGCTCCGGCGACGCCTCGGGGATCAGCTTGAGATGGATGTAGCCGCGGAAGTCGTGGTCCAGCCGGAGGGTCCGCGCCACCCGCACGATCGCCTCCATCGTATAGTCGGCGTCGCGGATGATCCCCGATGAGAGGAACAGGCCCTCGATGTAGTTGCGCTTGTAGAAGCCGAGGGTCAGGTCGACGACCTCCTGCACCTTGAACCGCGCCCGGGGCACGTTCGAGGACACCCGGTTGATGCAGTAGGCGCAGTCGTAGATGCAGAAGTTGGTCAGCAGGATCTTGAGCAGCGAGATGCAGCGCCCATCCGGCGCGTAGGCGTGGCAGATGCCGGAGCCGGGGCTGGTCGAGCCGACGCCCTTTCCGTCGAGCGACCCGCGCCGGGACGTGCCGGACGACGCACAGGAGGCGTCATACTTGGCCGCGTCGGCCAGGATCGAGAGCTTTTGACGAAGGTCTGGGGAGGACATGTCCCAAGGCTATATGTTCCTTGTTTGTTCTGTCCACGCACCGCCGCGTGCATCTCGCCGCTTCGTGATGGAACCGTCGGGCTCATGACGGGGTTCCCGACCCGTGACACGTCTGACCATCCTTCATGAGACCCGCTACAGCTACGAGCGCCCGGTCGGGTTCGGGGCTCACCGGCTGCTGCTTCGGCCTCGCGACAGCCACGCGATCCGGGTCATCGAGGCCTCGCTCAGCATTTCCTCGCCGGGCGAGATGCGGTGGGTGTTCGATCCGCTGGGCAACTGCGTCTGCCTGTTCACGCCAGAGGGTCAGGCAGACCATCTTCACATCACCAACCGTCTGGTCATCGACCGCTATCCCGCGCCCCTGGCCTATCTGAAAGCCGACAATCCGCACACGGCGATGCCGATCGCCTATCCGGTCGAGGACCGGGTGGTGCTGTCGCCGTTCATCACGCCGGTGCTGGAGGATCGCGACGGCAGCGTCTTCCGCTGGGTGGCGGGCCATCTGCGCTCGCACGGCGAGCCGGCCCTGGACTTCCTGCTGCGCCTGAACCGCACCATCCACGACCAGTTCACCTACCATGCCCGCCACGAGGAGGGCGTCCAGACGCCCGCCGAAACCCTCCGGCTGGGCAGCGGAACCTGCCGCGACTTCGCCTGGCTGATGGTCGAGAGCCTGCGCTGGTTGGGCTACGCGACGCTGTTCGTCTCCGGCTACGTCAACAGCGGGGCCATGCGCGGCGCCGGCGCGACCCATGCCTGGTGCGAGGTGTTCCTGCCCGGCCTCGGCTGGATGGAGTTCGATCCCACCAACGGCATCGCCGAGTCCGTCGACCTGATCCGCATCGCCGCCAGCCGCCGTCCGCAGGAGGCCGCGCCGGTCAGCGGCATTGTCATGGGCGATCCCGGCGCCACCCGCCTCGATGTCCATGTGGATGTCGGCCAGCTCGTCCTGCCGGCCGCCGCATGACCCGCCGCGCACCGCTTGAACAGGGAGATGGAAGCAAGCCGATGACCAGTGGATTCCCCCAACAGAGCACCTTGAAGACCGCCCCGCTCCCCAGGACCGACGCCCTGCCCCAGCATGGCCAGAAGCCTGACAAGCGCTGCATGGAGAGGACTTCCCCGGACCGGAAGCCCACCCCGCGGCCGGGTCACTAGACTTCGCGGCGCCCTTCTCGAGTGAGATTCTGCTCTCCCGCCCCGCGAGCGGGGTTGCGTCCTTAACCCATCTCGTTAACCAATGTTCTCGGGGAGTTGGTTTTTCCGGGTGCGCCATGCGAGTGATCGCGGCGGCAAGTCTGACGAGTGTCGTCGTCCTGGTGACGATGGCGGTAAGCGCGGCGTCATCCATCGGCGCGGCGACGGACGGACTGTCTTCTGACTCCATGCTGGCCAAGGCCGACTTCGGCCAGGCGTTCGGCGGCGGCGGACGGGCGCCCGATGACCCCGACGCGCCGATCCGCACGGGGCGCTGGGATGAAGCCCCCAAGCCGGTTCTCGCCCTGCTCGGCGGACCGGCGACGGACGCGCCCGTCGCTCCGACAGTGATCCAGGCCCCGGCCTCCCGCTCGACCATCCGGCTCGCCGCGCTGACGCCGCCACCCTCGGCCGAGGCCCAGGCGCTCGGCCTGACCGCGCGCCCGACCGTCATCCGCTCCCGTGTGGCCCTGGCCTCGGTGAGCCCCAAGGTCCTGGCCGGCGGCCCGACCTTGCGTGTGTCGGTGTCCACCGACCGCGACGCGACCGAGACCGGTTCCGGCCTCGCCGTCGAGGAGAGCGCCAGTTCGGCTTTCGCGCCGCGGCCGGCCCGGTCCTCGCAACCCTTCGACGCCAAACAACTGCTGCTCAGCATCGCGCCGGAGCCCGCCGACCGCACCAAGGGGCGCTGGTTCCTGTTCGCCGCCGGTTCAGGCGAGGCCTTCGGTCTGAACATCATCCGCGATCCGGTCCGCGGCAGCTGGCGCCGGACCGGCTGGTCGGTCGAACGCCTGGCCGAATTCGGCAAGGCCCAGCTCGGTGTCGGCTGGCGCCAGGGCGACCGGCAGGTCGCGGTCAGCGCCGCCCGCCGCGAGATCGGCGCCTATGGCTACAAGCAGGAGGACACCGTCGTCGGCGTCACCTTCACGGTCAGCGGCAAGCCGATCAAGGCGCCGAAGTTTGAGCAGAGCCTCCCGAAGCGGTAGCAGCGGTTCGGCGCGGGGCGGGACCCGGCGGCAGGCTGTCCGCTTGCGACCCATTGCGGACGTTCAGTCCACTTTGTCGATGAGTTTCCAGTGGGCTGTGGGCGGCGACGTCGAAAGCACCTCGACGCAGAGGTCGAGACCAGCAACGAGATAGTGGGTCAACTCCTCATGGAGGCCGGAGACTCCCTGCGATAGTTCCGACAAGTAGTCGCTCTTTGCGATCCGAAAACAGGTTCCGACGCCAACATCTTCGGCGGCTCTCGCGGTCCAATAGGCGATGATCTCGCCTTCGTCATGGGCACGAAAGCTAACCGGGTAGTCGAAGGTGATCTCTCCCCGCCAGCCAGATGCCAGAAGCTCGATTTGGAGTTGCCGATACGGTTCAAAGCCAAACCGCACCCCCACCACTTCGAAGAGGTTTCGAGAGTGCAGCGGAACACCGAGCGCGCTGTCGAGAAGTGTGAAGCCTTTGGGCATTGGCGCAGCATAGGCCAATAGCGTCCGCTCTCCACCCTTAGCTGACGTTCCGCAGGTCCGCTCTCGGGCAGGACAATCGAAGGTCCGCTTTCTGGCTTGGCGCCAATGGGGGCAATCGACCCTGAGCGGCTTTGAGGACCGACCGTTATTCGCCCGTCCTGGGGCGTAGAGCAAACCAACCTATCGGCCAGAGCTGCCCACCGTAATCCCCGTAAATGACGATACTATCGCCGTTTTCCAGTGTTCCACCTGTGTGACGAGAGCGGAACAGAACGCGGTCGGGAGCAACTCCCTCCGAGTTTTCAATGCGCCCCTCGACAAGTGTAAGTTCCGAAAACTCTAAGCCGTTCTGCCACGCCTTCTGGCCAGTCGCGCTGACAGCTACGCCGACGGGATAAGGGAAACTCTCCCGGTCGTAAGAGTCGCTGTCCGGCAGTATGTCGTAGACGGTCGCTGTTACCCCACCTTTTGTCACTTCAGTTATCCAATCGGGCCTCGCGACCTCGGACGATGACTGGCATCCGGTGCAGACCACGAGGAGGGAGGCGACCAGTCGGAGCATGGGTCCCTTTCCGGCAGGGCTCAACGCCCGTCAATTCGAGCATTATCACCGTTAGGAAGAACCTTCACAGTACGATCCAATGACCGCTTGCCACCCTTAGCCGCCCCCCGGATAGTCCGCTTTCATCCCGGCGGCCCCCGCCCTGATGCCTTGGCGGAGCTTTGCGCGAGCGGGCGTCCTGCTCAAGGACCGGCGTCGCCGGCCGCTCCGCGGCGGGTCCGCAGGACCCGTCCTTGACCAGGGCGACCGCGCGCGCTCCCATTCCATCAAGGCCTGAGGGCAGGTGTCGTCAGGCCTCTATCCCCCGGTTTCC
>JAUSPV010000041.1 GCA_030652755.1 Caulobacter sp.
GCGGCAGGGGACACGCACTGAAGTGCATGTCCCCGCTGAGATCCCGCTCCCCCTCGTCAACGGGAAGGGAGCGGTCAAGCCGCGCGTGGTTCGACACGCGACCTGCGGCCGCTGCTCACCATGACATAAAGAGTCGTCATCCTGAGCAGGCGCGCCAGCGCCGTGTCGAAGGACGCAAGGCGAAGGACCTGTGCTATAGCCCCGCCCATGACCGACAAGACCCAGACCCCCGCCGAGAAGATGAAGGCCATCCTGGCCAGGAAACAGGGCGGCCTCGCCGCCGCCGGCCAGGCCAATGCCGCGTCCGGCGGCAAGAAGGGCGAGCGCAACGCCGCCGCCGCCTCGATGTCCAAGTCCAAGCCGGCCCTGCGGAAGTAGCCGTGGCCGGCCGCTACGACTTCGCCTCCGACAACGTCGCCGGCGCGATGCCGGAAGTGATCGAGGCCCTGATCGCCGCCAACGCCGGCGTGGCGTCGGGCTACGGGACCGACCACGTCAGCGCCCGGGCCGCCGACTTGATCCGCGCCGCGCTCGACGCCGATGCGGAGGTGCGGTTCACCGCGTCCGGGACCGCCGCCAACGCCCTGGCCCTGGCCACGCTGGCCCAGCCGCACGAGGCGGTGTTGGCCCATGAGCACGCCCACATCTGCACCGACGAGACCGGCGCCCCGGGCTTCTTCGGCAGCGGCGTCGGTCTGATCGGCCTGCCGGGCGCCAGCGGGAAGATCGAACGCGCCGCGCTGGAGGCGGCGCTGGCCCAGCCGGACGTCTCCTACCGCCAGCCGGCGGCGGCGCTGTCGCTGACCACGGCCACGGAATACGGCACGGTATATTCCGCCGACGCCCTGAAGGCCCTGGCCGCGCCGGTGAAGGCGAAGGGCTATGGCCTGCACCTTGACGGAGCCCGGCTGGCCAACGCGGTGGCGGCCGGGTTCGACCTCAAGGACATCGCCCGCATGGGCGTCGACATTCTCGTGATGGGCGGGACCAAGGCCGGCTCGACCCCGACCGAGGCGCTGGTGCTGCTCAACAAGGACCTGGCCCGCCGCTTCGACGCGCGGCTCAAGCACGCCGGCCAGCTGGTCTCCAAGGGCCGGTTCCTGGCCGCGCCCTGGATCGGCATGCTGGAGACCGGCGCCTGGTCGACGCGCGCCGCTCACGCCAACGCCATGGCGCAGCGCCTCGCCGCCCTGATGCCCTTCGAGGTCCTGCACCCGGTGGAGGCCAACGGCCTGTTCGTGGCCATGGACGAGCGGGCGCTGGAGCGGCTGCGCGGCAAGGGCTGGTTCGTCTACCGCTTCCTCGACGGCTCGGTGCGCTTCATGTGCAGCTGGGCGACGACCCCGGAGCTGGTGGACGAGCTGGGGCAGGCTTTGCGGGAGATCGCTTAGCGGCCTCCCTCCCCCTTGTGGGGAGGGTGGATCGGCGAGCGAAGCGAGACGAGACGGGTGGGGCAATCGGCGATCCTCACCCGACGCTAAAGGCGGCCATCACTTGCCCCACCCTGGCCGCTTCGCGGCCTGTCCCTCCCCATAAAGGGCAGGGCTATCGCATATGGCCGAGCATTGAGAACAGGAAGGCGTCATCCCATCCGG
>JAUSPV010000221.1 GCA_030652755.1 Caulobacter sp.
CCAGGCCGTAGGTGATCTCGCCGGTGATCGGCTTCACATCGATGCCGCCGACCTGCTGGAAATAAGTGAACTGCGTCACCTCCATACCGTTCAGCCACACCTCCCAGCCCAGCCCCCAGGCGCCCAGCGTGGGGTTTTCCCAGTCGTCCTCGACGAAGCGCACGTCGTTCTTCTTCAGATCGAACCCCAGCGCCTCGAGCGAGCCGAGATACAGCTCCAGAATGTCCGCCGGCGCCGGCTTTAGCACCACCTGGAACTGGTAGTAGTGCTGCAGCCGGTTGGGGTTCTCGCCATAGCGGCCGTCGCCCGGCCGACGCGAGGGCTGGACATAGGCGGCGTTCCACGACTTCGGCCCCAGCGCGCGCAAAACCGTGGCCGGATGAAGCGTGCCCGCCCCCACCTGCTCGTCATGAGGCTGCAGAATCAGACAGCCGCGGTCGCCCCAATACTGGTTCAACCTCATGATAAGGGCCTGAAAAGACCGGGGTTTGGCGTCGGAGGACATCGCTCTCTTCGCGGTCGCAAAAAAGTCGGCGGACCATAGGGCCCGCCGACTGACGCTTCAAGCGATGAAAGCCTTTGCTGGCCGCGACCTACGGCGCGGTCGGCGTCGTCCCGGCCGGGACGTCCAGGGCCGGTTCGGCCATGGCCGCGGCGGCCCCCTCGGGGGTCAGGACGGCGTCGACGACGAACAGCACGCCGCTGCTGGTCTTCACGTCGGCGACCAGGATGTTGGCGGTGTTGGCCTTCAGGCCCTCGCCGCTGCCGTCCAGCACCAGGCCCGAGCCTGCCACCGTGTTCACCGGCCCCTTGGCGCCGACCAGCTTGGCCGACTCAATGGGGGTATTGATCAGGTGATAGACCAGCAGGCCCTGCAGGGCGGCCGGGTCCTTCATCAGCCGGTCCATCTCGCCGGCCGGCAGGGCGGCGAAGGCGGCGTCGGTGGGGGCGAAGACGGTGACCGTCTTCTGGGCCTTGATCAGCGCGGTCAGGTTGGTGCGATCCAGAGCCTTCAGCAGCGTCTTGAACTGGCCGTTGGCCTTGAGGGTCTCGATGGTGTCGCCGCTGGCGACGACCGTCATCGACGGGGCCGCGGCCGGGGCGGCGACGGCCGCGACCGGGGCAGCCTCGGGCGCGGTCTGGGCCAGCGCGGGGGCCGCGACACAGGCCGCGAGGGTCAGGGCGACGGCGAAACGCATAACAGTCATCAAGAGGTCCTTCTGGAGTCACGAACCGGGCCCGCCGATGAGCGGGCCCGGGTGCGGGGCGTTTAGGTAGTGGCCGGGAAATACGGCTCCCGTTTGACCGGCGCGGGGACTTTGCAGGGCAAGAGTCAAACGACCGTTAGCAAGCAAACCGGCGCCCCCGCCAGAGGGCGGAAGCGCCGGCGATGCCTTTGCCCGCTTTACGGTCGATCAGCGCTGCGGGGTGGGCGCCGGTGTCTCGGCGTCGGGCGTAGCCACGCCCGGGACATCGCCTGACGGCATGGGCGGATCGACGTTCTCGCCCGCAGGCGGCGCGGATTCAGGCGTCGTCCGGGCGGGAGGGGGCGGGACGGTGGCCGGCGCGGTCGCCGCCGCGTCGGTGGTGGCGCCGGTGGTCGCCGTCGCCGCCACCGACGGCGCGGTCTCCGGCGTCAGAACCTTGTCGATGACGTGGATGACGCCGTTGGTCGGCCGCACGTCGGCCTGGACGATGGTGGCGGTGTTGGCCATCAGCGCCCCACCGCTGCCGTCGACGATCAGCTCGCCGCCGGCCACGGTGGCGACGCCGCCCTTGGCGCCCTTGATCTTGCTGGAGTCCACGCTGGCGTTGACCACGTGATAGGTCAGCAGCTTCTGCAGCGCGGCCGGATTCTTCATCAGCCGGTCCAGCTCGCCGGCCGGCAGGGCCGCGAAAGCCGCGTCGGTGGGCGCGAACACCGTCAGGTTGGTGTTGGTCTTCAGCACGCCGGTCATGTTCGTGGCCTCAAGTCCCTTGATCAGGGTCTTGAACTGACCATTGGCCTTGAGCGTCTCCACGATGTCTCCGCGCGCCACCAGGGTCGGGGCTGCGGGCTTCGGCGTGGTCGGCGTGGCCGAGGCCGTCGCGGGCGCCGGCGTGGCCGGGGTGGCGGTCGTCGCGGAGGTGGCCGGGGCGGCGGGCGTCACCGTCGGCGGGGTCGCCACGGGCGGGGTGGTTTCGGTCGGCAGCGTCGGCGGCGTCTGCGCGTGGGCGGCGCCGGCCAGCAAAGCGGCCGCGGCGGCCGCGCCCAGAAGGCGGGTCATGGTCATGAGCTTGTCCTCTTCGGTGGAGTTCTGGTCGGCCTAGTTGCCGGCCGGCGTGGTCCGCTTGCCGCCATTGGAGATCGGCGAGCCGTAACGGGCCCGGTTCTCGACGGTGTCGGGGATGGGACCATTGCTGACGACGTTGGCGTCGCCGGCCTTCAGCAGAGCGGCCTGATCGGGCGAGACCGAATCCTGGCGCATGATCATCGCGCCCGTGGCGGGGTCGACGGTCATGGCCGAGGCCGGAACGCCCGACTGATCAGCGGCGGGCGCCGGCTGAGCAGCGGCGGGCGGCATGTGGGCGGCGTCTTCCGGCATCGTGGCCGGAGCCTGGGCCAGGGCCGGTCCCGCGATGAGTGCGGAGACGGCGGCGGCCGCGAGCAGGCGAATGGGGGTCATGACGTTAAGAGTCCTCCGTGGCGACGCATCCGCGTCAGCCCCCGACCCGGGTAAACTACGCGCCGACCCCGGATCGGGTTCCCCGAACCCCGGTCGCCGGATCTATTTTCCCAGGAAGACGAAGGCGGCCCCGGCGGCGATCAGGGTGAAGCCGACCAGCGTCGACCACTTCAGCGCCTCGCCCAGATAGAGAACCGAGAAGACCGCGAAGACCGTCAGGGTGATGACCTCCTGCAGGGTCTTCAACTCGGCGGTGGACCAGACAGCCGAGCCGATGCGGTTGGCCGGCACCGCCAGCATGTACTCGGGCAGGGCGATCAGCCAGCTGACGCCGATGGCCAGCCAGATCGCCGTCCCCTTGTGCTTGAGGTGCCCGTACCAGGCGAAGGTCATGAAGACATTCGAGGCCAGCAGCATCAGGATGGGCGCTACGCGCGGCCAGAGCGTCTCGGACATGGTGTTCCTCCCGGTGCGAGCATCCTGCGCGGAGTCGGCGCCCCCCGCGACGGGGCCCGGGCGCCCATTTTTCGGGCGCCGGCTCATGGGCTCGCACAAGGATTGCGCGAAACCCGTGTTTCGGCCTCGTTCATTGTGCAGCGCACACGCCTGGGCAAGCTCCCCCGCTAGCGTGGCCGCAGATCGGGAGGCGGCGCGGCCAAGCATCACGCCCTCTCGCCGGTTCACACGGGAAAGACAGGGGCGCGTTCCGGGTAACCGGGGCGCGGGAGCAAGGCGGATGAAACTGATCATTGCGGTGGTCAAACCCTTCAAGCTCGACGAGGTGCGTGAAGCGCTCGTCGGCGCCGGGGTTGAGGGCCTGACGGTCTCCGAGGTGAAGGGTTACGGCCGACAAAAGGGCCAGACCGAGATCTATCGGGGCGCCGAGTACCAGGTGAACTTCGTGCCGAAAGTGAAGCTGGAGGCCGTGGTCGACGACGCCGCCGCGGCCAAGGCCGTGGAGGCCATCAAGGCCGCCGCCGCCACCGGCAAGATCGGCGACGGTAAGAT
>JAUSPV010000048.1 GCA_030652755.1 Caulobacter sp.
CTGAGCAGGCCCGAAGGGCCGTGTCGAAGGACGCAGGGAATCGAAGCAGTGATGCCTCATGAGCGCTGAAATCCCCCCCGCCGACCTCACAGAAGCCCAGGCCGCCCTGGAACTGGAGCGTCTGGCCGACGCGCTGGCGACGCACGACATCGCCTATCACCGGGAAGACGCGCCGGTGATCACCGACGCCGAGTACGACGCCCTAAAGCGCCGCAACGAGGCCATCGAGGCCCGCTTCCCCCATCTGATCCGCGACAACAGCCCGTCGTTGAAGATCGGAGCCGCCGCCTCCAGCCAGTTCGGGCCGGTCGAGCACGGCGTGCCGATGCTCAGCCTCGACAATGCCTTCGCCGACGAGGACGTCACCGACTTCGACGCCCGGGTGCGGCGCTTCCTGCGGCTGGGCGCCGACGACCACGTCGCCTTCACCGCCGAGCCGAAGATCGACGGGCTGTCGGCCTCGATCCGCTACGAGAAGGGCGTTCTGGTTCGCGGCGCGACGCGCGGCGACGGCCGCACCGGCGAGGACATCACCGCCAATCTCCGTACACTGAAGGATGTACCCGAGCGTCTCGCCGGCGACGGCTGGCCGGACGTCATCGAGGTCCGCGGCGAGGTCTATGCGCCGCTGGCCGAGTTCGAGGCCTTCAACAGGGCGGCCGAGGACGCCGGATCCCGCACCTACGCCAACCCGCGCAACTTCGCCGCCGGCTCGCTGCGCCAGATCGATCCCACGGTGACGGCCAAGCGCCCGCTGAAGTTCTTCGCCTACGCCTGGGGCGAGATCAGCGCGCCGTTCGCCCCGACCCAGAGCGAGGCGCTGGCCATGCTCAAGGCCTGGGGCTTTTCCACCAACGACCGCTCGCGCCGCGTCGAGGACGCCCAGGGCCTGCTGGCCGTCTACCGCGAGATCGGCGCCGCCCGCTCGACGCTGCCCTATGACATCGACGGCGTCGTCTACAAGGTCGACCGGCTGGACTGGCAGCAGCGGCTCGGCTTCGTCTCCCGCTCGCCGCGCTGGGCCATCGCCCACAAGTTCCCGGCCGAGAAGGCGACGACGCGGCTGGAGGCCATCGACATCCAGGTCGGCCGCACCGGGACCCTGACGCCGGTCGCCCGGCTGCATCCGGTGACGGTCGGCGGCGTGGTGGTCCGCAACGCCACCCTGCACAACGCCGACGAGATCGCCCGCAAGGACGTGCGCATCGGCGATATGGTCATGCTGCAGCGGGCCGGCGACGTGATCCCGCAGGTGCTGGGACCGGTCGACGCCGACCGCCCGGGCCGGGGCGCGCCTTATGTCTTTCCGCACGAATGCATCTGCCCGCTGAAGACGCCGGTGGTGCAGGAGACGACGGCCGGGGGCGCCACCACCGTCGCGCGGCGCTGCACCGGCGAGCTGGCCTGTCCGTTCCAGAAGATCGAGCATCTGAAGCACTTCGTCTCCCGCCGCGCCTTCGACATCGAGGGCCTGGGCGAAAAGCAGCTGCAGGCCTTCCTCGACGAGGGCTGGATCACCGAGCCGGCCGACATCTTCCGGTTGCCGAAGGACGAGGCCAGGCTGGCGGCCCTGCGCGAGCGCGACGGCTATGGCGAGACGTCGGTGACCAACCTCGTCGCCGGCATCGAGGCGCGGCGGACGATCAGCCTGGACCGCTTCCTGATCGCGCTCGGCGTCCGCGATATCGGTGAGACGACTGCGACGCATCTGGCGCGGGCCTTTGACAGCTTCGCGGAGCTGGAGCGCGCGGTGCTGGCCGCCTCGCAACAGGCGCCGAGCCCGGCCTATGTCGAGGTCTCCGAGCTGCACGGCATGGGCCCCAGGGCGCTGGGGGAGTTTCTCGACGCCGCCAGGAGGCTGGGCGAGGATCCGTGGCCCGATGCGCCGATGAGCGCCAAGATCGACAAGGCGCTGGCCGGGGTGCTGGCCAGTCCCGCCCGCCGGGCGCTGACCGACCGGTTCGAGACCTGGGACGCCTTCGTGACCGCCGCGAAGGACGCCGCCTCAGGCGCGCCGGGCGAGGACTTCCTGGCCCTGTCGGCCATCGACGGCGTAGGGCCGGTGGCGGCGCAGTCGATCGCCGCCTTCTTCGGCGAGGACCACAACCGGCGGCTCGTCGAGGCGCTGGTCGCCGAGCTGGACGCCATCACCCCGCTGGCCAAGCCCAAGACCGACACCGCCGTGGCCGGCAAGACCGTGGTCTTCACCGGCGCCCTGGAGAAAATGACCCGCGACGAGGCCAAGGCCCAGGCCGAAGCCCTGGGCGCCAAGACCGCCGGCTCGGTGTCGAAGAAGACCGACCTGGTCGTCGCCGGCCCCGGCGCAGGCTCCAAGCTCAAGGACGCCGAAAAGCACGGCGTGAAGGTGATGACCGAGGACGAGTGGCTGGAGATGATCTCTCTCTGATCCGCTCATCCCCACTCCTCGTCATCCTCGCGCTCGTCGCGAGGACCCGTGCGTGATG
>JAUSPV010000226.1 GCA_030652755.1 Caulobacter sp.
GGGCGGGGGATAGCGTGGTATGATGATGAAGTGTAGCGGTGCCGCAGTCGGGGACATGCACTTCAGTGCGTGTCCCCCGCCGCTTCAAGCTGCTCGGGACACGTACCGAAGACGGTACACGTCCCCGATCGCACCTAGGCAGCCTTGCCCATCGCCTGCCGGGCGGCGCGGGCCAGGAACCCCGACCGCGTGAACCCCGCAGCCTCGGCATAGGCGTCGATCTCGCGCAGGGTGTCTTCGGGGAGAGTGATGTTCACGCGGACCGACTTGGTCGCGACCACCGGGGCCGGTACGAGGATCGCCACCGCGTCGCGGTTCTCGCGGTCGGCCATGACCTCTTCCATCGAAGAGGGTTCCGGCAGCGGCTCGCCGTCCTCGTTCATCCCTTCGATGTGCAAGACCAGCGCCTCTTCGGCCATGGCGCGGGCCTCATCCAGCGTCACGCCCGCCGACACGCAGCCGGGAAGATCCGGGAAGCTGACGCCGTAGTCGCTGCCGGCCTCCTTGTGGATCAGGGCGATGTAGGCGCGCATGGAACTCACCTGAAGCTGACGCCCGACTGGCGCTCGATGCTGCGAAGCGTGCCGATCGGGATGTCCCGGCTCGGATGCGGAACCGTCACGCGGCCGGGCTTGTCCGGATGCCTGAACTGCTTGTGCGAGCCGCGCTGGGCGACCTCGAACCAGCCTTCCGCCTCCAGGCGTCGGATCACCTCGCGGCTATTCATGCGTATACATCCATACACACCCCCAGGCAACTATCCGGTGCGTTCTGATACACACGCCCCATGCCCCTTCACCACCCGCTCCGCGCTGCCCGGGAACTTCGCCAGGAGCGCCGTCGGCCGCACGGGCCGCGCCACAAGCCCGCCGCCGCAGTTCGGGCAGACGCCGCCGAAGCGCGCCTCGGTGCAGGCTTCGCAGAAGGTGCATTCGAAGGTGCAGATCATCGCGCCGGCGGCGTCGGGCGCCAGGTCTGCGTCGCAGCACTCGCAGTTGGGGCGCAGCGTCAGCATGTCGTGATCCCTTCCGGTCCGATAAACGTTTGACCCTGGCGGGCCGACTCACTACCAACGCGCCCGTTTGTCCAGTCAGTCAGGAGCACATCAATGGCGAGCAAGGTTCTTCCTGGCGCCACGGGCGTTCTCGCGCTCGCCGACGGCACGGTGCTGCAGGGCATCGGGGTCGGGGCGGTCGGCGAGGCGGTCGGCGAGGTGTGTTTCAACACCGCCATGACCGGGTATCAGGAGATCCTGACCGACCCGTCCTACATGGCGCAGATCGTCGCCTTCACCTTCCCCCACATCGGCAACGTCGGGACCAACGTCGAGGATATCGAGCAGATCAGCGGTGGGTCGGAGACCTCGGCCCGCGGCGCGATCTTCCGCGACGCCCCGACCGATCCGGCCAACTACCGCTCCGACAGCCCGCTGACTGCCTGGATGGAGCGCCGCGGCGTCATCGGCCTGGCCGGGGTCGACACCCGCGCCCTGACCCGGGTGATCCGCGAGAAGGGCATGCCGCACGCCGTGATCGCCCACAGCCCGACCGGCGACTTCGACCTCGACGCCCTGGTGGCGAAGGCGAAGGGCTGGGCCGGCCTGGTCGGCCTGGACCTGGCGAAGGACGCCACCACCCGCCAGAGCTTCGTCTGGGACGAGCAGCTGTGGGAGTGGAACGAGGGCTACGGCAAGCTCGAGACCCCGAAGTACGAGGTCGTGGTCATCGACTACGGCGTCAAGCGCAACATCCTGCGCTCGCTGGCCTCGATCGGCGCCCGCGCCACCGTCGTGCCCGCCGACACCAGCGCCGAGGACATCCTGGCCCGCAAGCCGGACGGCGTGCTGCTGTCCAACGGTCCGGGCGACCCGGCCGCGACCGGCGAGTACTCGGTGCCCGAGATCCGCAAGCTGGTCGACAGCGGCGTGCCCGTGTTCGGCATCTGCCTGGGCCACCAGATGCTGGCCCTCGCGCTGGGGGCGAAGACCGTCAAGATGGACCAGGGCCACCATGGCGCGAACCATCCGGTGAAGGACCTGACCACCGGCAAGGTCGAGATCGTGTCGATGAACCACGGCTTCACCGTCGACCGCGACAGCCTGCCGGGGCCCGTGCGCGAGACCCACGTCAGCCTGTTCGACGGCACCAACGCCGGCCTGGAGCTGGCCGGCAAGCCGGTGTTCAGCGTCCAGCACCACCCGGAAGCCTCGCCCGGACCGACCGACAGCCTCTACATCTTCGAGCGCTTCGCCGGCCTGATGGACAAGGCGAAGGGGTAGGCTTCTCGGCTGTCATCCCGGGCGCCGAAGGCGACCCGGGACCCAGCCGATGCCGTGCGCCGCCTCTGGGTCCCGGCTCTCCGCGCTACGCGCTCCGGCCGGGATGACAGGCGACTGTGGCTACTGCCGGCCTTCCAGCAGCTGGACCGTGAACGGCCCGCTGGTCCAGCTGTCGCCGACGTTGGCTGCGGATACCGGCGTGCAGATCGTCGCCGGGTAGCCCGGGGGCGGTGCGCTGGAGAAGGTCAGGCAGACCTGCGAGCCCTTCAGCTGCCACGTGCCCGCCAGTTCCTGGTCATTGGCCAGGCCGGTGAAGGTGTGGTCGGCCTCGTAGTAGATCTTCGAGGACATGCCGCTGGCATCGGTGGTGACGGTGGTGTTGCCGATCCGCGAGGCCATGACCTCCTCGCCGGCGAAGGCGGCCGTGGCCGAAAGCAGAACCGCCGCCGCGGCAGCCAGAACGATACGCATGACATCCTCCCCAGGTTGTTGGCAGACCGAGTCGTAGACCTGTCCCAACGCGGCGACAACGCTCCCGGCGCGGCGTATGATCACGCTCCGGACACGAATGCAGGCTAAGGATCGACACCGTGAACCCGATCCTAGGCCGCATCGCCGCGCTGTTCGCCGTCCTCCTGCTGCTGGGCGGCTGCGGGACGCTGCCGCGCGACGCGTTCGATCCCCTCGACGCCCGGGTCGCCGTTCCGGCCGGACTGGCCGATGTGCGGTTCGCCGCCGGCGACGCCGAAGCCTCCCTGACCAACTCCGGGCCCATCCGGGAGCGGATCGAGGCCGACAAGGGCGACTTCTCCGTCCTGGCCCTGTCCGGCGGCGGCGCGAACGGGGCCTACGGCGCGGGCGTGCTGGCCGGCTGGACCAAGGCCGGCGATCGACCGCGCTTTGACGTCGTCACCGGCGTCAGCACCGGCGCCCTGGCCGCGCCGTTCGCCTTTCTCGGGCCCGACTGGGACGCCCGGATGGAGGCGGCCTACACCGACGGCGGGACCGATGAACTGATCAGCCTGAAGGCCCTGGCGCCGTTTCGCGGGCCGTCGCTGTTCAGCGCCGCGCCGGTCCGGCATCTCGTCGAGACCTATGTCGACGCCGAGATGCTCAGGGCCATCGCGGTCGAGCACGCGAAGGGACGGCGGCTGCAGGTCGCCACCACCAATCTAGACACCCAGGAGACCACGGTCTGGGATATGGGCGCGATCGCGGCCCGCGCCGATCCGTCGGCCATCAGGCTGTTCCAGGACATCCTCGTCGCATCCTCGAGCATTCCCGGCGTCTTCCCGCCGGTCCTGATCGGCGTGGACGGTCCGACCGGCCGGTTCTCGGAAATGCATGCCGACGGCGGGGTGATGACGCCCTTCTTCACCGTCCCCGAGTCGATGCTGCTGTGGACCGACCCCGGCGGCGGCGTGCATCGGGGCGCCCTCTACATCCTGATCAACGGCCAGGTGGGCGCCAGCGTCGGCGTCACGCGCGGCAGCCTGGTCGGCATCCTGGCCCGGTCATGGGACGCAATGAGCAAGGCCTCGACCCGCACCACCCTGGCCGCCACCGTCGGCTTCGCCGAGCGCAACGGCCTGGCCGTGCGGATCAGCGAGATCCCCGACGCTGCGGAGGCCCAGGGTCTGAACTTCAAGGCCGACAACATGCGCAAGCTGTTCCGGATGGGCTACGACCGGGCGCTGGCCGGCGAGGCCTGGCACGCGCCGGCCAAGCCCGGGCCGTGAGACGCCCGGCCCGGCCTGTGGACAGGGGGCAATCCGCACTTGCCCCGACCCGACTCCGCCTCTAAACGACCCGCTTAACCTGATGTTTGTCCGACCCGGGCGCGCAGTTGCTGCGCGACCGCCTTTGCGCGCGAAAAGACCATGCCCAAACGCACCGATATTTCCTCGATCCTGATCATCGGCGCCGGGCCCATCGTCATCGGCCAGGCCTGCGAGTTCGACTACTCTGGCGTGCAGGCCTGCAAGGCGCTGCGCGAAGAAGGCTACAAAGTCATTCTGATCAACAGCAACCCGGCGACCATCATGACCGACCCGGCCACCGCCGAC
>JAUSPV010000068.1 GCA_030652755.1 Caulobacter sp.
GCCCGATCTGCGGCATGGCGCTGGAGCCGGAGACGATCACCGCCGACAGCGGTCCCAACCCCGAACTTGCCGACATGACGCGCCGCTTCTGGGTGGCGGTCGCGCTGAGCCTCCCGGTGTTCGCCCTGGAGATGGGCGGACATCTCTTCGACCTGCATCACTACCTGCCCGGCCAGTGGTCGAACTGGATTCAGTTCGCGCTCGCAACACCCGTCGTGCTCTGGGCCGGCTGGCCGTTCTTCGAGCGTGGCTGGGCCTCGCTCAAGACCCGCAACCTCAACATGTTCACGCTCATCGCCATGGGCGTCGGCGTTGCATGGCTCTACAGCGTCGTCGCGGTCGCGGCCCCGCACATCTTCCCCGACGCCTTCCGCAACAGCGATGGCAGCGTGCCGGTCTATTTCGAGGCGGCGGCGGTGATCACCGCGCTGGTGCTGCTCGGCCAGGTGCTGGAGCTGGGCGCGCGTGAACGCACCTCCGGGGCGTTGAAGGCCCTGCTCGACATGGCGCCCAAGACAGCCCGGCGCGTCCGTCCGGACGGAACCGATGAGGAGGCTACCCTGGACCTTATCGTCGTCGGGGATCGCCTGCGGGTGCGTCCGGGCGAAAAGGTCCCGGTCGATGGCGAGATCGTCGAGGGCCGCGCGGCGCTCGACGAGTCGATGGTCACGGGCGAGTCCATGCCGGTCACCCGCACAGTCGGCGAGGCCGTCATCGGCGGGGCGATCAACAAGACCGGCTCGTTTGTCATGCGGGCCGACAAGGTGGGCGCCGACACCCTGCTGTCGCAGATCGTGCAGATGGTCGCCCAGGCCCAGCGCAGTCGCGCCCCGATCCAGCGGCTGGCAGACCAGGTCTCCGGCTGGTTCGTGCCGGCGGTGATCGCGGTCGCCGCGCTCGCGTTCGTCGCCTGGGCGGTTGTCGGGCCTGATCCGCGGTTCAGTTATGCGCTGGTGGCCGCCGTGTCCGTGCTGATCATCGCCTGTCCCTGTGCGCTGGGTCTCGCCACGCCGATCTCGATCATGGTCGGCGTCGGACGGGGCGCCCAGGCCGGCGTGCTGATCAAGAACGCCGAAGCCCTCGAACGCTTCGAGAAGGTCGACACTCTGGTCGTCGACAAGACGGGAACCCTTACCGAGGGACGACCGGCCGTGACCGCCCTGCAGCCCGTGGCCGGCCTTGACCGGCTGGAGCTTCTCCGTCTTGCCGCCAGTCTTGAGCGCGGCAGTGAACACCCCCTCGCCGACGCCATTCTGCGGGCGGCCAAGGATGAGAACGTCACCCTCGCGGAGGCGACCGACTTTGACTCTCCGGTTGGTCGCGGCGTGGTCGGCGTGGTGGATGGCCGCAAGATCGCCATCGGCAGCCGGTCGTTCGTTCAGGAGCAGGGCGCCGATATCTCGCCGCTTGAGGTCGACGCGGACGCTCTGCGCCGGCAAGGCGCCACGGTGGTCTTCGTGGCCCTGGACGGCGCGCTGGGCGGTCTCATCGGCATCGCCGACCCGATCAAGGCCAACGCGCGGGCGACGATCGACGAACTGAAGGGCGCCGGCCTTCGCATCGTCATGATGACCGGCGACAACGAGACCACGGCGCGCGCGGTGGCTGATCACCTCGGGATCACGGAAGTGGCGGCGGAGGTGCTGCCCCAGGACAAGGCCTCGGTGGTCCAGCGCCTTCGCGGTGAGGGCCGGGTGGTGGCGATGGCCGGGGATGGCGTCAACGACGCTCCCGCGCTGGCGGCGGCCGATGTCGGCATCGCCATGGGGGCGGGCGCTGACGTCGCCATCGAGAGCGCCGGCGTCACCCTGCTGAGGGGAGACCTCACGGGCATCCTGAAGGCGCGGACGCTTTCCCGCGCCGTCATGCGCAATATCCGGCAGAATCTGGTGTTCGCCTTCATCTACAACGTCGCCGGCGTGCCCATCGCGGCGGGGGTTCTCTACCCGGTCTTCGGCCTGCTGCTCTCGCCCGCCATCGCGGCGGCGGCCATGGCGCTCTCCTCGGTCAGCGTCATCGGCAACGCGCTGAGGCTGAGGGCGGTTCGCCTGTAGGACCGCCGCGCGGGCGTCTCTCATGAGGGATGCCCGCGCGAGCGCCGTATAGTCGTTGGAGGGCCAGGCCGACGATGACTTCTTGCGCAAGATCCCGTTCCGAGTTGAAACATCAGCCATTGATCTGATGCGGCAGCTGAAACGCCTCTCTGCCTCTGCGAAGCACCGCTCGTTCGGCGGCGCCTTCCTGCGTCTTCTGCTGGGCCTTGTCAGCGCGGCCGTGCTGTTGGCCGCCCCCCTTTGCATGGCGCAAGCCCAGAGCGCAGAGTGCGACGCGATGATTATGACGCCAATGGCAGGCGGCGATCATCAGGGCCAGGGCGCGCGTCCCCCGCAGCTCGATTGTGCGGTTGGCTGTCGGCTTGCGCCGCAGGTGGGGCCGCAGGTAACGGCGCCGCTGCGCATCGCGTACGAGGTTTTATTCGAGAGGGAGCGACCCACGCTCGATGGGATCGAGGTCGATCCCGCCGTGCCGCCTCCCCGATGGGCGGTCTGACAGACAAGATCACCCATCAATTCAACAAGGACTATCGCTATGAAACGTATCGTTCTCACCGCCACCCTGCTGCTGCTCGGCTCCGCCGGCGCGGCTTTCGCGGCCTCGCCGGACACGGTCATCCAGGCCGTTTCCAGTTGCTGCGAGGTCCTCGCGGCCTGTTGCGGCGGCGGATCGCCCTGCTGCCCGTAGCGGGATAGCGAGCGCTAGCTAAGGGACGCCCGCGCCAGCAACGGCGCGGGCGTCTTTTCGTCTGCCCAGGCAGCGACGGACTGATCCGGCCAGGCAGACGTTCCACGTATTCTTGTCAGGCAGCGGCATCTGTCTGAGCGCGAACCACAGCAGGTAAAAGGCAGGCGCATCTTGTAGCTCTCGGAACTGGAACGGATCGTCCGCCCTGGCGTTTGCGACAGATCAAGGATGCGGGGGACAGGTCGGCGGATACTGCGCTGATGGGATCAGCCTGATCCAGAAAGTCGAACGTCATGTCCATGTCATTCAAGCCCCTGTTCCTCGTTGCAGCACTAGGGTTGGCCACCTCCGCCTATGCGGCTGAACAGCCCGCGCCGGCTCATGATCACGGCCCGGCTCCCGATCAGGCGGCCCCTCCCGCCGCCAAGGGCGGCATGATGGCCATGGGTGGGATGACCGGCATGGGGCCGATGCATTGCATGGGCCTGTCGGAGCAACACCTGTCAGGTGTGAAGGCAAAGCTGGATCTCACCGACCGGCAGCTCAAGGCATGGGACACCTTCGCGGCGGCAGCAAAAGCCCCTGCGCACCCCATGCCCGCCGGCATGACCATGGCGAGCCCCATGGGGCCTGGCTCTATGCCCGGCATGAAGGCTGGTGGCGGCATGATGGCGATGATGATGTCCAAGCCGCTCCCCGAGCGTCTGGCGCATCATGAGACGATGATGAAGGAGCACCTGAAGGCGCTCCACAAGGTTCGGGCGGCCGTCTCCGGTCTCTACCGCGTCCTGACCCCCGAGCAGCGAGTCATGGCCGACAAGAGCCTCTGCGGCGGCATGGCGCACTAGATCGTCCGCCGTGTCTCACGTGATTGGAGCCGCCATGAGCTACTATTTCTCGAAGATGCTCGACGGGCCTTTTGATGAGGCCGTCGTCAAGGTGAAGGCCGCACTCGCCCGCGAGGGCTTCGGCGTCATCAGTGAGATCGACATCCGTCAGACCCTCAAGACCAAGATCGGCGTCGAATTCCGCCCCTACCTCATTCTCGGCGCCTGCAACCCCGCCCTGGCTCATGAGGCGCTGCTGCTGGAGGACAAGGTCGGCCTCATGTTGCCGTGCAATGTCATCGTTCAGGAAGCCGACGACTGCCTGATAGAGGTCGCCGCCATCGATCCGGCCGCGTCGATGCAGTCCATCGACAATCAGGCGCTCAAAGCGCAGGCTGCCCTTGTCGGCGAAAAGCTGCAAGCTGCATTGGAATGGCTTTAGCCGGGATAGCCCACTGCCCCAAGGTCCGCCGGCCAACGATGAGGGGGCCGGCGAGCCGGCTCACACGACGCGTTTGACCGCGGTATAGGCGCCGGTCGTCTTTAGGCTAATCGTCACCGGGGCGCCGGTCCGGTTGCGCCAGAACCAGCCGTGACTGCCCGTGAAGGCGGCAACGAGTTCGCCCTCCTCGCGCTTGGACGAGCCCTTTCCGTAGCCGTGGTAGGGCGTCCCGGGCCGGTCCGCGTGGACGTCGAAATTGACGGGCCCGCCGCTGCTGGCCCACACGTAGGTGACCTTGGCGCCGCCCTCCATCACCAGCTTGATCTCGGCGCCCTGGTCGGGGGCCAGGGTGATGACGGTCTCGTCCGTCCGTCCGGACCCCGTCGACTCCGTCGTCGGCGCGGTCGTCGTCGGTACGGCGGTGCTGGCGACCGGCGGCGGCGAGGCAGCCTGGGCGCCGGCCTCTGCCTCTGCCTCGGCTTCCTGCGCCAGCTGCATCTTGACCCGGCCCATTTCGGTCAGACCGAGGAGCGAGCCGATCCGCGTGGGGTCGACGCCGTACTCGGCGGGCAGGACGACCGTGACGAGAAGGGCGGAGGCGACGACCACGGCGATGCCGGTCGACCTCAGCAGCCTGCCGGTGGAGGGCAGCTCGGAGGCGTCGGGCTTGTTGGCGTTGTACATGGATCAGGTCTCCGGTCAGGCGACGAAGAAGCCGGCGAGCTGATAGCCCGCCAGGATGAAGCCGAGGGTCATCAGGACGACGTTGGCGCCGTAGGCATGCCGCCAGAAGCCGGGTGTCTTCCGCCAGAAGCCCATGACGATGAGGATCGCGCCGAGCGCCAGGAGCTGGCCGATCTCGACTCCGATATTGAAGGCGATCAGGTTGCCGATCAGGCCGTCGGGCGAGAGCTGGAAGTCCTGCAGCTTGGTGGCCAGGCCGAAGCCGTGGAACAGGCCGAAGATCAGGGTCGCGGCCTTGGTCGAAGGCTGGACGCCCAACCAGCGCTGCCAGGCGCCCATGTTGTCGAGCGCCTTGTAGACGACCGACAGGCCGATGATGGCGTCGACCAGATAGCTGGAGACGCTGATGTCCGTCAGCACGCCCAGCAGCAGGGTCGAGGAGTGACCGATGGCGAACAGCGTCACATAGATGCCGATGTCCTTCATCCGGTAGAGGAAGAAGATCACCCCCAGCAGGAACAGCAGGTGGTCGTAGCCGGTGATCATGTGCTTGGCCCCCAGGTAGAGGAACGGCCAGAACAGGAAGCCCGAGGTCTCCTGGATGTAGCCCTTGTCTCCGTCGGCGACGCCGTGGGCGAAGGCGGCGGTCAGCAGGCCGTTTAGAAGCAGGATGAGCAGGCCCAGCAGGAAGACGCCGGCGGGCGTCCTCGGCCAGGCGGCCCATCGAGAGGTCGCGGCGGTCATGCGCTGCTCCGGGGGAAAGGCAGGCGGGACAGCCAGCCCGGTCGCGCCCCATCCGGGTTTGGCGAACGGCCGTGGACGAGGCTGTAGAGGGCGGGCAGCACCAGCAGGGTCAGGATGGTCGAGGAGATGATCCCGCCGATGACCACGGTCGCCAGCGGGCGCTGGACCTCGGCGCCGGCGCCCACGTTCAGCGCCATCGGCACAAAGCCCAGACTGGCGACCAGGGCGGTCATCAGCACCGGCCGCAGCCGGGTCAGGGCGCCCTCGCGGATCGCCTCGCCGAGGGGTTTGCCCTCGGCGATGAGGGTGCGGATGAAACTGACCATGACGACGCCGTTCAGGACCGCGACGCCGGAGAGGGCGATGAAGCCCACCGCAGCCGAGATGGACAGCGGCAGACCGCGCATCGCCAGGGCCGCTACGCCGCCGGTCAACGCCAGGGGCACGCCGGAGAAGACGATGGCCGAGTCCTTCACCGACCGGAACAGCGTGAACAGCAGTCCGAAGATCAGCAGCAGAACCATCGGCACCACAAGTTGCAGTCGTTTGGCGGCCGAGATCAGCTGCTCGAACGTGCCGCCATAGCTGATCCAGTAGCTGGCCGGGACCTCGACCTCCGTCCCGACCTTGTCCTGGACCTCGGCGATGAAGGAGCCGAGGTCCCGCCCGCGCACATTGGCGGTGACCACCACCCGGCGCTTGCCGTCCTCCCGGCCGATCTGATTGGGACCCGTTTCGAGAGCGATGGTCGCGATCTCCTCCAGGGGGACGAAGGCCGTGCCGCCGGACCCCGGTACTGGGATGCGCAGCCGGCCGATCGCGTCGGTGTCCTGCCGCAGGGTCTCGGGCAGACGGACCACCACGTCGAAGCGGCGATCGCCCTCGAACACCTGGCCGGCGACCACGCCCCCAATCGAGGCCGAGACCACCTGCTGGACGTCGTCCATGCTGATGCCGAGCCGCGAGAGGGCGGCCCGGTCGGGCTTGATCAGGAGCACGGGCAGGCCCGTAACCTGTTCGACGGAAACATCCTCCGCGCCCTCGATACCGCCAATCACCGCCTCGACGGCGTTGCCGACCTCAAGGAGCTGCTCAAGGTCGTCGCCGAACACCTTGATCGCGACATCCGCCCGCACGCCGGACAGAAGTTCGTTGAACCGCATCTGGATCGGCTGGGTGAACTCGTAGTTGTTGCCGGGTATCTCGGCGACGGCCGCCTGCATCTCCGCCAGCAGTTCGGCGCGTGGTTTGCGCGGGTTCGGCCAGTCCTTCCGGTCCTTCAGCATGATGAAGGTGTCGGCGACCGATGGCGGCATGGGATCGGTGGCGATCTCCGCCGTGCCGATCTTGGCCACGACCCGCTCCACCTCCGGGAACCGGGCGATGCGCCGCTCCAGCGCCGTCTGCATCTGCACGGCCTGGCTCAGGGACGTGCCGGGAATACGCAGGGCGTGGAGCGCGATGTCGCCTTCGTCGAGGTTCGGGATGAACTCCGACCCCATACGGCTGGCGCCAAGACCGGCGATGGCGACCAGAGCCACCGCCATGGCGACGAAGGCCGAGCGCAGCCTCAGCGCCAGGTCCAGCGCCGGCTGGTAGACGCGCCGCGCGCCGCGCATGACGAAGCTTTCCTTCTCCTCGACCTTGCCGGTGACGAACATCGCCACGGCGGCGGGCACGAAGGCCAGGGACAGCACCAGCGCGAAGGTCAGGGCCATGACGACCGTGATCGCCATCGGGTGGAACATCTTCCCCTCGACCCCGGTGAGCGCGAAAATCGGCACATAGACCAGGGTGATGATCAGCACCCCGAACAGCGACGGCCGGATGACCTCGCCGGAGGCCGAGGCCGCCATGGCGAACCGCTCATCGCGGTTGAGCAGACGGCCCAGCCGATTCTGCGCTTCGCCGAAGCGTCGCAGGCAGTTCTCGACGATGATGACGGCGCCATCGACGATCAGGCCGAAGTCCAGCGCCCCCAAGCTCATCAGATTGCCCGACACTCCCGTGCGGACCATGCCGGTGATGGTCATCAGCATGGTGATGGGAATGACCGCCGCCGTGATCAGCGCGGCCCGGATGTTTCCCAGCAGCAGGAACAGCACGACAATGACCAGCAGGGCGCCTTCGACCAGGTTGGTCTCGACGGTCCGGATCGCCCGGTCGACCAGGTCGGTGCGGTCATAGACGGGCACGGCCTTCACCCCGGCGGGCAGCGCCTTGGCGGCCTCGTCCAGCCGGGCGGCGACCGCCCGGGCGACGGTGCGGCTGTTCTCGCCGACCAGCATGAACACCGTGCCGAGCACCACTTCGCGGCCGTCCTCGGTGGCGGCGCCGGTGCGCAGTTCCTCGCCCATGACCAGATCGGCCACGTCGGCGACCCGCACGGGCACGCCGTTGCGGCTGGACACGATGATGGCGCCGAGATCCTCCAGGCTCTCGGCCTGGCCGGGAACCCGCACGAGGTACTGTTCGCCGTAGCGTTCGACGTAGCCGGCGCCGACATTGGCGTTGTTGCGGTTCAGCGCCTCGACCACCTCGGCCATGGTCACGCCGTAGGCGACCAGACGGTCCGGCCAGGGCGTGACGTGATACTGCCGCTCGAAGCCGCCGATGGTGTTGACCTCGGTGACGCCCGGCGTGTTGCGCAGCTGTGGCCGGATCACCCAGTCCTGCAACGTCCGCAGGTCTTCGGGCGTGTAGAGCTCGCCATCGGGTCGCCGCGCGCCGCGATCCGCCTCGACGGTGTACATGAAGATTTCGCCGAGCCCGGTGGCGATGGGGCCGAGCTCCGGCGTCAAGCCGTCGGGAAGCTGCCCCCTGGCGGCCTGCAGCCGTTCATTGACCAGCTGGCGCGCGAAGTAGATGTCGGTTCCGTCCTCAAAGACGACCGTCACCTGGCTGAGGCCATAGCGCGAGACCGAGCGGGTGTACTGCAGCCCGGGCACGCCCGCGACGGCGGTTTCCACCGGGAAGGTGATCCGCTGTTCGGACTCCAGGGGCGAGAAACCGGGCGCCTCGGTGTTGATCTGGACCTGGACGTTGGTGATGTCCGGCGTGGCGTCGATGGGCAGGCGCTGGAAACTCCAGACGCCGACCGCGCAGGCCAGGACGACGAGCGCCATGACGATCCAGCGGAAGCGGATCGAGAGCGCGATGATGCGTTCGAGCATGGTGATCAACGCCCCTAGTGGTCGTGGCTCGCGCCGGACTTCTCGACGTCCGCGCGGATCAGGAAGGCGCCGTCCACGACATAGTCCGTGCCCGGATCGATGCCGCTCAGGACCTCCGTCCACTCCGGCGTGCGCCGGCCCAGCTCAAGCATCCGCACCTCATAGGTCGTGCCGAAGCGGGCGTAGACGACGGTGAAGTCGCGGAACGGCTGGAGCGCCCTTGTGCGGACGGCGAGGGCGGCCGGTGTCGATCCCACCTGCACCTCGCCGGACACCCCGAGGCCAGGCCGCCAGATGCCGCCCTGCCAGGGCAGATCGACGTGAGCGATCAGCACCTGGCTGGTCAGGTCGGCGGACGGCAGAACCGCCTCGACCCGGCCCGTGTAGGTGTAGTCTCCGGCCAGACTCTTGACCGTGATCGGCTGGCCCGCGCGAACCCGTTCGGCGTCGCGGGGGTAGAGCAGGAACTCGGCATGCAGCCGGGTGGGGTCGCCGATCATGAGCATGGGCGTTCCACCGCCGGTGATCGAGCCGACATTGACGGTCTTGGCCACGATCATGCCGGAGATCGGCGCGGTGACCGGATAGGTCTGAAGGCTTTCGCTCGACTCCACACGGGCGATCACCTGGCCGCGAGACACCCGGGTTCCCAGCTCGACGTTCAGGCTCATGACCCGCCCGGGATAGCGGGCGTGGACCTCCGCCTGACCCTCGGGAGTGATCTCGACCCGGCCGGTCAGAGCCAGGCTCTCGCCAAGGGTCGCGGGCCCGACCCGCTCGACCGTAACGCCCCCGGCTTTTGCGGCGTCGGCGGAGATGATCGTCCGGCCCTCGTAGGAGGCGTAGGCCCAGCGGTGCTGCTTGCCGGCGTGGGCGGCGGTCACCGTGACGTCGAACGAATGCGGCTCCGCCACAACGCCCGGGCCGGTGAGGTAGTCGTTTTCCGGTGAGAAGTTGAAGCGGTCCGTCTTCGGCCCTGTCCGCCCCAGGGCGATCGTCGCCTGCACCTGGCGCGGATCGACCGGCTTCTCCCTGGCGTAGGCATAGAGGCGGAACAGCGGCGCGGGCCCCTCTTCGTAGATCGTGACCTCCAGCGCGAAGTCGCCGTCCCTCAGCATCCGGCCGCGATGCGGGCCGCGCTCGTATTCCCCCGGGGCCAGGCCCTTGGCGTGCTCGTCGCCGCTGTCCGGGGCGCAGGCCGACACGCCGGCCGCCAGAGCCAGCAGGGATGCGGCGATCATGCGCCGCGAGGGGTTCTGACGGATCATGGGCGGGCCTCCAGGCCGAGCAGGGCTGAATGGGCGCCGGTCAGCCTGTCGAGGCGGGCGCGGTCGATATGGAATTGCTTGAGGACGGCCACCCTGCGCGCCCTGGTCGACAGCAGGGCGGTCTGGGCGGTGATGACGTCGTTGTAGGTGAAGCCGCCGCGCGCGAAGCCCTCGCGAACCTGGACGACGGCGCGCTCGGCCTCTGGCAGGATGTCCTCGGCGATGCGCCGAACCTCAAGGGCCCGCGAGGCGAGCAGGACCTGCAGCCGCGCGATCTCGCGCTCGCGCTCCTGCTTCATCGCCGCCATGTCGGCTTCTGCGGCGACGCCCTCCAGCCGGGCTCGCTCGATGGCGCCCTCGTTGCGGTCATGGCGGCCAAGCGGGATGGAGCCCCCGACCACCAGGCCCAGTTCAGGTCCGTCCCAGAACTGGCGAACGCCGACGCTCAAGGTGGCGTCCGGCGTGGCGCGAGCCCGTTCGACGCCGATACGGGCGCGGGCGATGTCCCGCTGCGCGGCGGGGAGGGCGAGGTCGATGGCGGAGGCCGGGCCTGCCGCGTCACGGGACCTGACGGTGTCTTCGAAGTCGGCCGGATCGAGCGAGAAGTCGGACCCTCCGACCCAGAAGCGCCCGAGCGTGGCGCGCGCGAGACGGGCCGCGATCCCGGCCTGCTCGAACTCGCTCTCCGCCTGGGCGCGCTCGGCTCTGGCCCGGGCGCCCGCGAAGAGCGGATCGCGGGCCATGTCGACGCGGCGCTGCACCTCCGTCTGGAAGCGCCTCGCCAGTTCGACACGCTCGCGGGCGATCCGCAATTCGGCCTCGGCGGCGAGGGCCTCGGCCCAGGCGCGCTGCACCTGCTCCAGCCGGTCCAGCCGCCGGATGGCCGCTTCCGCCTGGGCCAGGGCGGCCTCGCCACGCGCCAGCGCCACGCGCGCCGGACGGTCACCGCCGCGCTCGAAGCGCTGCTCATAGGCCAGCGTCGACTCGGTCCGGGACAGGATGCCGCTTCCGCCCAGCGTCGGCAGGTTCTCTACGGTCAGGCCAAGTGTGGGGTTGGGACGCACGTCGGCCTGACGGACGGCGGCGTCGCCGGCCCGGGCGCGCGCCTCCATGCCCGGCAACCCCGGATCGACTTCGGCGGCGCGAGTGAGCGCGCGGTCCAGGGACAGTACAGGCGCGCCTGCGGAGCCCGCCGGCTCCCGAGCCATGGCGGTTTGAGGCGGCAGGGCCGCCAGTGAGAGCGCCAGGGCCGAAACGGCCCCCAGACGCGCCCACGATCCGGCGGTGCCGGCTATCGGGGTCTTCAAGAGTATCTCCGGGAAACGGGTTGCGCGCGGCCGACTGGCCGCGTCGGTTCAGACGACCGTGCGCATCCGTTTGGGAGGGTGTTCCGGCCCGTCGCCCACAAGACTCGACAGGGCGGGATCCGGTCCTGGCCGCCAGAGCAGAGTGGTTGGCGACAGGGCCGCCGTCAGCATCCGGCCAGAGTCCGGCATGGCGGCGGGAACATCGCCGCCGACATGGTGATGGTGGCTTACAGGACGCTGGCCATCGACGTCCTCGTTGATGTCGGCATCCGGCGCTTCGTCGGGCGCCAGATGCACATGGGCTACATGACCGCCGCCAGGTAGATGATGATCGCCATCCGCGCCGGCTATGGCCACCGCCGGCCATTCGCCCGCATGGGCGATGGCATGCTGGACCTGCGAAACGCCATGCAGGTTCAACGCCGCCAGCAGGGCGACGCAGAGACCAGTGCAGAGATGGCGAAACAGGTGCGGCAACGAAGGGCTCCGGCCGCTGGTGTAGCTTTCACCGGTATCGTCCGCAATGCGTGGGTGGGGGCGGCAAGACGGCAAGAGCCCCGAGGGTCTGATCCATGATGTACAATCCGCAGCGTTGACCTTCCGCGACCGCTTGGCGCGAAAGACATCATGGCGCGCCTCCAGACTCTGACGGGCGTGGCGCCGGGGGTCGAAGTTTCCCCGGGGATATGGCGAGCCGGAGGTGACCCGAAGCTGACGTTGAGGTGGCGTGTCTTCGGCCTGAGCCTGCTGGTCAGCGGCGGCGGAACCAACCTTGCTCAAGCCGCGGGAAGCCCGCCAGGGTCATTGTCTTCGACCGGCTGATCGCAGTGGGGCGGTCGATTGACATTGGACAAGTGGCGGGCGCGGCGAACGCGCTAGTCAGGCTTCACGCCGGATGGCGGCCCAGGCGCCGCTCAGCCGGCCCCTTGCGCCGGGTGTTCCGGCACCGGAGACCTCATGGCTGGCATCGATCTCGCCCGCAGCTTCATTCCGTTGAACATCGCCGTGTTGACCGTATCCGACACGCGCACGCTTGAGACGGACACTTCCGGAGGGCTGCTCGTCCACCGGCTGACCGAAGCCGGCCACAGGCTGGCCGCCCGGGCGATCGTGAAGGACGACATCGAGCCGATCCGGTCGCGGATGGCGGCCTGGGTCGCCGATCCGGGGATCGACGTGGTGCTGTCGACGGGCGGGACGGGCTTTTCTCCGCGCGACGTCACGCCGGAGGCGGTCAAGCCGCTGTTCCGTCGCGAGATGGACGGGTTCTCGGTGGTCTTCCATCAGGCCAGCCAGGGCACGGTCGGGGTCGCCACCCTGCAATCCCGGGCCTTCGCCGGGCAGGCGGAGGACACCTTCATATTCTGCCTGCCGGGATCCACCGGCGCCTGCCGCGACGCCTGGGATCTGGTGCTCTCAATGGAGTTGGACAGCCGGTTCAAGCCCTGCTCGCTGGTCGGCCAGATCCCCCGCTTCCGGGACGTTTGCCCATGATCACCTTTGACGACGCGGCCACGCTGATCGGCCAGATCGCGACGCCCCTGGGGACGGAGATGGTCCCGCTGGCCGAGGCGCGGGGCAGGGTGCTTGCCGTGCCGGTTCACGCGGGTCTGCCGTCCCCCGCCGCCGACCTCTCGGCGATGGACGGCTATGCGGTGCGCGAGGCGGACCTCGCGGTCCTTCCCGCTGCCCTGCCGGTCGCCGGAGAGGTGTTCGCCGGGACCCCTTTCAACAGCGGCCTTCCAGACGGCGCCTGCCTGCGCATCTTCACCGGCGCGCCGCTGCCGGCCGGCGCGGACCGGGTGATCGTCCAGGAAGAGGTTCGCCGCGAGGGCGCGTTCGCGCACTTCGATCAGACGCTGTCCAGGCGACGGCATGTGCGGTCGGCCGGCTCGGATTTCCAGGCGGGCGACCTTCTGGTTCCCGCCGGAGCCCGTCTGAACCCGCAACGCCTCGTCGCCGCTGCCGCGGCCAATCTCGCGGCGGTGGACGTCTATCGCCGGCCGCGCGTGGCGATCCTGGCGACCGGCGACGAACTTGCCGCGCCGGGCTCAAGCCAGCCGGCCGGCGCCATTCCCGAGAGCGTCTCGTTCGGCGTGGCGGCCCTGGCCGAGGATTGGGGCGCGACCGTGGTGTCGCGGCGCCGGTGTCGCGACGACCTGCCGCTTCTTCGGAGCGCGGCCGCGGCGGCGGTGGATGAGGCCGACGTCGTCGTCGTCACGGGCGGCGCCTCGGTCGGCGAGAAGGATTTCGCCCGCGAGATGTTCGCGCCGCTGGGCCTCGAGCTGGTGTTCAGCAAGGTCGCGATGAAGCCGGGCAAGCCGGTTTGGCTGGGGCGGGTTGGCGAGACCTTCATCATGGGACTGCCCGGCAATCCGACGTCGGCGATGGTGACCGCCCGGCTGTTTCTGGCGCCGCTGCTGGCGGGCTTGTCCGGAGACGACCCGCGCGCGGCATGGTCCTGGCGAACCGTGCCGCTGAACCGGGCGATGGACGCCGAGGGTGATCGGGAGACCTTCCATCGGGCCAGCATCGACCGCTGCGGCGCCACGGTCGCGATCGATCAGGATTCCTCGGCCCAGCGCGCGCTCGCCGGCGCCGACCTGCTCATCCGCCGACGCCCGCGGGCGCCGGCGACCAGGGCCGGCGACATGATCGAGGCGCTCGGCTTCTAGGCGTCGTCCACGAACCGGGGGAACAGGATGTCGTTCTCCAGGCGCATGTGCTCATGGAGATCGTCGCAGATCTCCTGGCCGGTGCGACAGAGCGCCTTCCAGGTCCGGCAGGCGCCAGCGGGTGGTGTGAAATCGTTGGTCAGGACGGAGAGGCGAACCAGTTGCCCGGCGACGTCCCGGTGCTCCTCCTCCATCCGGGCGATCGGATGGCGGATCATGGGGTGGCCGCCGTCGAGCATGAGCGGGAAGAGGACTTCCTCCTCCCGACGCTGATGCGACATCAGGTGATCCGCCATGATCGCCAGGTGATCGGCGAGGCCGTGCGGGCAGTCCGGCTGATCGCTGTGCGTCGCCTCGACCCTGCGCGCCAGGGCGATCGCGGCGGGAAACTGCTCGCGGTGAACCGCGTGATAGCGGTTCAGGATGTGGTCGATCAGCACGCCAGGGCCAGCTTGCGCCAGCGCCTCATCCATCTTGCGGCCACAGTCCAGGGCGTCGTCCAGGGGCATGCAAAGTCTCCTTTCACCCATCCTGCACCGTCTCGGGATCTGGCGCCTTGAGCCCGGTGGGCGGGAGGCTTGACCAACGACAAGCGGTGACCTGCCAAAGATTTCCGGATGCGACACGGCGCGAGCCCTTCCGGCCGCCGCAGGGACTCAGGAAGGCTGGGCGCCTCACCCTCAGGAGGCCGCCATGGCGTTCGACATCCCGCTCTCAGGCGAAATCTGGTCCGGCAAATACCGCTTCAAGCCGACACAGGGCGGGGGCGACGCCACGGTCGAGGACACCTGGCGGCGCGTCGCGAGGGCCGTGGCCGAGGCGGAGGAGCCGGAGCTCCGCGCGCCGGTCGAGGCCGAGTTCTACGAGGCCCTGCGCGACCATCGCTTCCTGCCCGCGGGCCGGATCATCGCCGGAGCCGGCACGGCGCGCAGCGTCACGCTGTTCAACTGCTTTGTCATGGGCGTCATTCCGGACGATCTGGGCGGCATCTTCGAGCATGTCCGGGAGGCGGCGCTGACCCTGCAGCAGGGCGGCGGCGTCGGCATGGATTTCTCCTCGATCCGGCCAGCCGGCGCCTTCGTGTCGGGCGTCGCGGCCGACGCCTCCGGTCCGCTCAGCTTCATGGACGTCTGGGACGCGATGTGTCGCACGATCATGTCGGCGGGGCAGAGACGCGGCGCAATGATGGGCTGCCTGCGCATCGATCACCCCGACATCGAGGCCTTCATCGACGCCAAGCGAGCGCCGGGCCGGTTCCGCAACTTCAACCTCTCGGTGCTGGTCAGCGACGCCTTCATGGCGGCGCTCGCCGGCGGGGGCGACTGGACGCTCAGGTTCGACGGCAAGGTCCATCGCGTGTTGCCGGCCGCGGACCTCTGGGCGCGGCTGATGCGGGCCACCTACGATTGCGCCGAGCCCGGGGTGATCTTCATCGACAGGGTCAACACCGCCAACAACCTCGCCTACTGCGAGACGATTCTCGCCAGCAATCCCTGCGGCGAGCAGATGCTGCCGCCCTACGGCGCCTGCCTGCTCGGATCGATCAATCTGGCCCGACTTGTCAGGACCCCTTTCGCGCCCGACGCGGCGATCGATGAGGAGGAGCTCGGAGCCATCACCCGCACGGCCGTGCGCCTGCTGGACAACGTCATCGACATCTCCCGCTTCCCGCTTGACGCCCAGGCGCGCGAGGCCGCCCTGAAGCGCCGGCTGGGCCTGGGCGTCACCGGCCTCGCCAATGCGCTGGCGTTCTGCGGCGCCGCCTACGGCGACGAGCAGGCAGCGGATCTGACCCGGCTGTGGCTGGGCATCATCAAGCGCGAGGCTTACCGCACCTCGGCGCGGCTTGCGGCGGAGAAGGGGCCGTTCCCCCTCTACCAGAGCGTCATGCTCGACCGGCCCAACCTCGCATCGCTGGACGAGGAAACCCGAGACCTGATCGCCGCCCATGGTCTTCGCAACGGTTGCCTCACCTCGATCGCGCCGACCGGGACGACGTCGATCCTCGCGGGCAACGTGTCCTCCGGCGTCGAGCCGGTGTTCGCCTATGCCTACAGCCGAAAGGTCCGCCAGCCCGACGGCTCGTCCCGCGAGGAGGCGGTGGAAGATTTCGCGCTGACGACCTGGAAGCGGCTGCATGGCGATGCGCCGCCGCCGGAGGCCTTGTTTGTCAGCGCCCAGACCCTGACCCCGGCCGCGCATCTGCGCATGCAGGCGGCGGCGCAGGAGATGATCGACAGTTCCATCTCCAAGACCGTGAACTGCCCGGAAGACATTGAGTTCGGCGCCTTTGCTGACATCTACGTCGAGGGCTACCGATTGGGCTGCAAGGGCCTGACGACCTACCGCCCCAATGCGGTGACCGGCTCGGTCCTCAGCGTCGCGCCCCCCGCGGGACCCGCGCCCCCGCCGCCGCCCAAGGCTCCCGAGCCCCATCTCGCGGTACGACCGGCGGCGCTGGAGGGCATGACCTACAAGATCAAATGGCCCGAGAGCGACCACGCGGTCTACGTGACGATGAATGATACGGTCGACGGCGAGGGACGCCGTCCGTTCGAGATCTTCGTCAATTCCCGCAACATGGACCACTACGCCTGGACGGTGGGCCTGACCCGGATGATCTCCGCGGTGTTCCGCAGGGGAGGCGACGTCTCCTTCGTCGCCGAGGAACTCAAGGCCGTCTTCGATCCGCGCGGCGGCGCCTGGCTGGACGGACGCTACGTACCATCGCTGCTGGCTGCGATCGGCGGCGTTGTCGAGCGACATATGAGCGGGCCGGGCGTCGTCCCGCATTTGTCTGAAGGCGCAGCCCCCGCCACACCCGCCAGTGCGGCTTCGCGTCCCGCCTGCTGTCCGCGCTGCGGAGCCGCGGCGCTGATCCGCAAGGAAGGGTGCGACACCTGCCTCGACTGCGGGCATTCGAAATGCGGCTAGGAACGGCCGGTCCGCTTGATCCATGACAAGTGACGGCCCTGTCCCGCTCAAGGCGACCGGCGGGCAGGCAGGCTATGGCTGCGGCGTAAAGCCGTCCCCGTGAGTCCCGCCATGCCGTCCGCCGCCGCCCGCCGCCAGTACAATGGGCCGGCGCTCCTCAGCTTCGGCTTCCGGCCGTTCTTCCTGGGCGCGGCGGTCTGGGCGCTCATCGCCGTGCCGCTCTGGCTCTGGGTGCATTTCGGCGGATCCGGATCGTTTGATCGGGACTGGCATGTGCACGAGATGTTGTTCGGCTACGTGGGCGGCGTCATCGCCGGCTTCCTGCTGACGGCGGTGCCGAACTGGACCGGGCGACTGCCGGTGACCGGGTTGGCGCTGGCGCTGTTGTTCGCCCTGTGGATCGCCGGGCGTATCGCGATGCTGGCGGCGCCGGTCCATCCGGCGACAGCGGCGGTTGATGGCGCGTTCCTCCTGGTCTTCGCCGGCCTGATCTGGCGCGAGGTCCTGGCGGGCCGCAACTGGCGCAATCTGCCAGTGGCGATCATGGTCACGCTGCTGGCGCTCGCCAACCTCGCGTTCCATGCCCGGATCGTCCTGCCTGAGCTGGGGCCCCAGGCCGAGCGCGGGGCGATCGGCATGATCGTCCTGCTCATCGCCTTCATCGGCGGCCGGGTTGTCCCGAGCTTCACCCGCAACTGGTTGCTTCAGGCGCGCCAAGCGCGGCTGCCGGCCCCGGCGGACAAATTCGATACGGCGGCGGTGATCCTGGTCGCGGTCTCGATCACAGGGTGGATCCTGCTCCCTGATGCGGCCCTGACCGGCGCGACGTTGTGTCTTGCCGGCCTGGCGACCCTTTGGCGACTGGCGCGTTGGCGAACGGTCCTGGTGCTGAGTGACTCGCTCGTCTGGATCATGCACGCCGGCTACGCCTGGCTCGGCCTGGGCCTGATCCTGGCCGGCGCGCACGTCCTTGATCCGGTCGCCGTCCCGCGCACCGCCGGACTTCATGCCCTGCTGGCCGGCGCCGCGGGGGTGATGACCCTGGCGATGATGACTCGCGCCACCCTGGGCCACACCGGTCGTGATCGTGTCGCGGACTGGATGACCACAGCGCTCTTCGTGGCGATCAATCTGGCGGCCATTTGCCGGGTTGCGGCGGCCTTCGCGCCGGACTTCGGTGTGACATTGCTGACGGCTGCGGGACTGCTGTGGGCGTCGGCCTTTGGACTGTTCGTGGTCCGCTATGGCCCGATGCTGGTCCGTCCGCGTCTGGCGCCCTGATCGCCATGCAGCTTTCCCATTTCCAACGTGACCAGGACCGCCGTTCCGGCGCGCGCCATGCAGCGGACCGCACCGGAGGGTCCACGAAGACGCCCGGCCTCGTCGATGGCTTTGGTCGTCGCTTCCAGTACCTGCGCCTGTCCGTCACCGAGGTGTGCAACTTCCGCTGCACCTATTGCCTGCCGGATGGCTACCAGAAGACCGCCGCGCCCTCATTCCTGACCGTTGGCGAGATCGCCCGCCTCGTCGAGACCTTCGCGACCCTTGGGGTGGAGAAGGTGCGGCTGACCGGGGGCGAGCCGTCCGTTCGCCGGGACATCGGCGAGATCATTCGCCAGGTCCGCGCGACGCCTGGCGTGGGCAAGGTCGCGATAACGACCAACGGCTGGAACCTGGCGCGACGGATCGACGACTGGAGCGCGGGCGGGCTGACCAATCTCAACGTCAGCGTCGACTCCCTTGAGCCAGACGCCTTCCACCGCATCACAGGCCACGATCGCCTGGCGGCGGTCATGGCCGGGCTGGACCGGGCGCTTGAGCTCGACGTGCCTTCGGTGAAGATCAACGCGGTTCTGCTGAAGAGCGCCGCCGGCGCCGCGCAGTTCGCCCGGTTCGCCGAATTTGTGCGGGACCGCCCGGTCGCCGTGCGTTTCATCGAACTGATGCGCACGGGCGACAACGCCGACTACTTCGATGCGCAGCATGTCGGCGGGGAGGTGCTGCGGTCGTGGCTCGAAGCCGGCGGCTGGACCCCCCGCGTGCGTGATCGTGACGATGGCCCCGCCGTAGAGTACGTCCATCCCGACTACGCCGGACGGATGGGACTGATCGCCCCCTATGGCGCCGGCTTCTGCGACGGCTGCAACCGACTGCGGGTCACGGCGCGGGGCAAGCTCCGGCTGTGCCTTTTCGGCGAAGGTGGTCTGGATCTTCGGGACCTGCTCACCGGGGATGGCGATCGCGCCGCGCTTCACGCGCGCATCGTCGGCGCCCTGGGCGGAAAAGCGGCCGGGCACCGGCTGGCCGAAGGGCTCACAGGCGACATGCAGCGCCTTGCCCAGCTGGGCGGTTGATCAGTTGAGGGCGCCGATCGTGCCGGCGGCGCTGGCGCGGCATTCCCGGTCAGCCATGCCCACCCGAGCCGCGGAGGGTTGCAGGTGGCTGTCGATCAGCCGGTCCGGCTTGGCCAGGCGGTCCAGCGCGATCGGGCGAAGGAGGGTGACCTGCGGCCCGTTCACCGTGACGCCGTAGTCGGTCAGATTGGCGAAGGCGCGCGACAGGTTTTCCGGCGTCATGCCCAGCAGCGAGGCGAGCACCCGCTTTTCATGAGGCAGGATCAGCGTCGGCCCGCCCCCCTGGCTGACCTGCTCCGCCAGCAGATAGTTGGCCAGCCTCTCCGATGCGCCGCGCAGCTTCTGGTTCTTCACGGTCCTGACCAGGCCGCGATAGCAACCGGACAACTCTTCGGCCACGGCCACCGCGAAGCCGGCGTCCTCCTTCATGGCGCGGCGAACGGACTCGCCGGAGATCATGAGGATGTCCGACCGCTCGATGGTGCGGGCCGTCATCAGGGCGTCGGCGTCCAGAACAACGGCCGCGAGGATGAAGGTCGAGACCGGACGCAGGACCGCCAGGGTGGTCTCCTTGTCGTTCCAGGTGCCCTGCAGTTCGGCCAGCCCCTCAATGAGGACATAGAGGAAGTCGACCGGATCGCCCTCCATCAGCAGGGTGGTGCCGGCCGGGAACTTCTGCAGGAAGGCGCCGGCGATCAGATTGTCGAAGGTGCGTTGCGCCGCGCACTGGAACAGCGGCAGCGCCCTAACCCTCTCGATGTCGACACTACGCATAGGCATGAGCGATCCTCGATCTTGCGGGGAGTTCATCGACTCGCGCCGTTCGCCGCCTTGATGTGGATCAACCCGGCTCCAATCGGACGCCCAGCGCTTGATCAATATCAAGTGGGCAATACAAAATAAGCAATCGACAAACATATTTCAGTCAATACTCACTACGAATGGTTCCGAATAAAGAGATTCGACTGATGAAATGATCTCACTATTGACCTTGATCAATTGCGCCACCCGCCGGGTGCAGCAGAAACGCTGCATCTGCCGGCGATGATCGCCGGCGCGAATGATCGGTTTCGCCAAATGGTCGGGGAAAGACCCAAAGCAGCGGACGGCGCCGGAACGGCGCTCTGGATGAGCACCTTCGCTTTCACCGCCTGTTTCGCGGTGTGGACGATCTTCTCGATCATCGGGGTGCAGATCAAACAGGACCTGGGTCTCACCGAGGCCCAGTTCGGCCTGCTCGTCGGCACGCCGATCCTGACCGGCTCGCTCGTACGGGTGCTGCTCGGCGTCTGGACCGACCAGTATGGCGGCCGCCTGGTCAACCTGATGGTCATGCTGTCGGCGGCGCTGGCGACGTTCCTGCTGTCCTACGCCGAGACCTATCCGCAGTTCCTGATCGCCGCCCTCGGGGTCGGGATGGCCGGCGGTTCGTTCGCGGTCGGCATCGCCTACGTCGCCAAGTTCTTCCCCAAGGAACGCCAGGGCACGGCCCTGGGCATCTTCGGCGCCGGCAACGTCGGCGCTGCGGTGACCAAGTTCGCCGCGCCGTTCGTGATGATCGCCTTCGGCTGGCAGTCCGTGGCCCAGATCTGGGCCATCGCCCTGGCCGTGATCGCCGTCGCCTTCTTCCTGCTGACCCGTGACGATCCGGCGCTCGTCGAGCGCCGCCGGACGGGCGCCAAGGCCGAGAGCACGGCGATGCAGTTCACGCCGCTGATGAAGCTGCAGGTCTGGCGCTTCTCGCTCTACTACTTCTTCGTCTTCGGGGCCTTCGTCGCGCTGGCGCTCTGGCTGCCGCACTATCTGGTCGGGGTCTACGGCCTGAACATCAAGGTCGCCGGCATGGTGGCCGCCGCCTACTCGATCCCCGGCTCGGTGTTCCGCGTCTTCGGCGGCTGGCTCTCAGATCGGATCGGCGCCCGCCGGGTGATGTACATCACCTTCAGCGTCAGCGCGGTCTGCACCTTCCTGCTGTCCTATCCGCCGACCAGCTACACCGTGGCGGGGATCCGCGGCCCGATCACCTTCCACATCGAGACAAGCCTCGGCGCCTTCATCGCCCTGTTGTTCTGCCTCGGCTTCGCCATGAGCCTGGGCAAGGCGGCGGTGTTCAAGCACATCCCGGTCTACTACCCGGCCAACATCGGCTCGGTCGGGGGTCTGGTCGGTCTGGTCGGCGGCCTTGGCGGGTTCATCCTGCCCATCACCTTCGGCCTGCTCAACGACATCACCGGCGTGTGGACCAGCTGCTTCATGCTGCTGTTCGCCCTCGTCGCCTCGGCCCTGACCTGGATGCACTTCGCCATCCGGCGCATGGAGCGGGCGCGGACGCCCGAGCTGTCGCACCTGCCTCAACTGCCGGAAATGTCCGGCATGCACCCCAGCCCCTCCAGTGGTCCCGCTCCCGTCGCTCCGGCGCCGGTGGCGGCGGCCAGCTGACCCCCAGGGAGAGCCCGATGGCTTCCGCTACCCCCAAGCATGTGCTGACCGACTGGCGCCCCGAGGATCCGGCCTTCTGGAGTTCGACCGGCAAGGCGATCGCCACCCGCAATCTCTGGATTTCGGTCCCGAACCTGCTGCTGGCCTTCTCGGTCTGGATGGTCTGGTCGATGGTCGTGGCCAAGCTGAAGCTGATCGGCTTCGCCTTCACCACCGACGAGCTCTTCTGGCTGGCGGCGCTGCCGGCCCTGTCGGGCGCCACGCTGCGGATCTTCTACAGCTTCATCGTGCCGGTCTTCGGCGGGCGCCTTTGGACCGTCCTGTCGACCCTGTCGCTGCTGGTCCCGTCGATCGGCATCGGCGTGGCCGTCCAGAATCCAGAGACGCCCTACATCGTCTTCGTGGCGCTGGCCCTGCTGTGCGGTCTTGGCGGCGGCAACTTCGCCTCCTCGATGTCCAACATCTCGTTCTTCTTCCCCAAGGCGGAGAAGGGCAACGCCCTGGCGATCAACGCCGGTTTCGGGAACATCGGCGTCAGCGTGATGCAGTTCCTGGTGCCGGTGGTCATCGCGCTCGGCGCCTTCGCCCCGGTGGTCGGCGCCCCGCAGATGGCCGTCGAGAAGGGCGTGGAAAGCCAGATCTGGCTTCAGAACGCCGGCTTCGTCTGGGTTCCGTTCATCATCGCCGCCGCCGTCGCCGCCTGGGTCGGCATGAATGACATCAGTTCGGCCAAGGCGTCCTTCTCGGCCCAGTCGGTGGTGTTCAAGCGCAAGCACAACTGGATCATGTGCTACCTCTACGTCGGCACGTTCGGCTCGTTCATCGGCTTCTCGGCGGCGTTTCCGCTGCTGGCCAAGACCCTGTTTCCGGCCGTGATGGTGCTGAAGATCGCCTTCCTGGGCCCGCTGGTCGGCGCCCTGTCGCGGGCGATGACCGGCTGGGTGTCCGACCGGTGGGGCGGCCAGCATGTGACCCACTGGGTGTTCCTAGCGCTCTCGGTCGGCGTCCTCGGCGTCCTCTACAGCGTCGGCGCAACCGGCGCGGCCCCGTCCTTCCCGCTGTTCTTCTCCGCCTTCCTCTGGCTGTTCTTCTGGACCGGCGTAGGCAATGCCTCGACCTTCCAGATGATCCCCGCGATCGTGCGCGGCGACATGCCCCGGCTCATGCCGAAAGCTGACCTGGCCACGCGGCTGAAGGCCTCGGACATGGAGGCGGCGGCCATCGTCGGCTTCAGCTCGGCCATCGGCGCCTACGGCGGCTTCTTCATCCCCAAGGCCTTCGGCGACTCGCTCAAGGCCACCGGCGGGCCGGAGACGGCGCTGCTGATCTTTCTCGCCTTCTACCTGAGCTGCGTCGTCGTGAACTGGGTGTTCTACGCCCGGCGCGGATCGCTGCTGAACGCCCCCATGCTTACCCCTGCTCCGGAGCCCGCGGCATGAGCCATACCCTTGATCGTCTTGCGTTCTTCACCCGCAAGACCGAGCTCTTCTCCGACGGCCACGGCGTGATGAACGACGATGATCGCACCTGGGAGGAGGCCTACCGGTCCCGCTGGCGGCACGACAAGATCGTCCGCTCGACCCATGGCGTGAACTGCACGGGCTCCTGTTCGTGGAAGATCTACGTCAAGGGCGGGATCGTCACCTGGGAGACCCAGCAGACCGACTATCCGCGCACCCGGCCGGAGCTGCCCAACCACGAACCGCGCGGCTGCGCCCGGGGCGCCAGCTACAGCTGGTACCTCTACTCGGCCAACCGGGTGAAGTACCCGCTGGTGCGGTCCCGTCTGCTGCGGCTGTGGCGCGAGGCGCGCAAGACCCTGGCGCCGGTGGCGGCCTGGGCCTCGATCCAGGACGATCCGGCGGCGCGCAAGTCCTACACCAGCATGCGCGGCTCGGGCGGCTTCGTGCGGGCCGACTGGGACGAGGTCACCGAGATCATCGCCGCGGCCAACGCCCATACCGTCAAGCGCTGGGGCCCGGACCGGGTGTTCGGCTTCTCGCCGATCCCGGCCATGTCCATGGTCTCCTACGCCGCCGGCGCGCGCTACCTGCAGCTGCTCGGCGGAGCCTGCGGCTCGTTCTACGACTGGTACTGCGACCTGCCGCCGGCCTCGCCCCAGACCTGGGGCGAACAGACCGACGTCGCCGAGAGCGCTGACTGGTACAATTCCAGCTTCATGCTGCTGTGGGGCTCGAACGTCCCGCAGACCCGCACGCCGGACGCCCACTTCTACACCGAGGCTCGCTATCGCGGCGCCAAGTCGGTGGTCATCTGCCCAGACTATTCGGAAGCCTCGAAGTTCTCGGACCTCTGGCTGCCGGTGAAACAGGGGACCGACGCCGCCCTGGCCATGGCCTTCGGCCACGTGATCCTCAAGGAGTACCATCTCGACAAGCAGGTGCCGTACTTCCGCGACTACCTGCGCAAATACAGCGACCTGCCCATGCTGGTCAGGCTGGTCCCGCAGGACGGCGCTCTCGTGCCTGAGCGGCTGCTGCGGGCCTCGGACTTCGTGGGCGACCTCGAACAGGCCAACAACCCCGACTGGAAGACCGTGGCCATCGACGAGGCCACCGGCGAGATCGTCGTGCCGAACGGCTCGATCGGCTTTCGCTGGGGCGAGGACGGTCGCTGGAACCTCGAGGAACGCGACGCCGCCGGCCGCGAGACCACGCTGAAGCTGGGCCTCAAGGACGCGCACGACGAGGTCGCCGGGGTCCGCTTCCCCTATTTCGCCAACACCGCCTCCAACGGCTTCGCCTCGACCGATCACCCCAGCGTGCTGACCCGCAACGTGCCGGTCCGTCGCGTCCAGCTGAAGGACGGCGAGGCGCTGGTCGCCTGCGTCTACGACCTGTTCCTGGCCAACTACGGCGTCGACCAGGGCTTCGGCGGCGACTGCATGCCGACCTCCTACGACGACCTGCAGCCCTATTCGCCGGCCTGGGCCGAAGCCATCACCACGGTGCCGCGCGAGCAGATCATCGCCGTGGCCCGCGGTTTCGCCACCAACGCCGAGAAGACAAACGGCAAGTCGATGGTGATCATCGGCGCGGCGATGAACCACTGGTTCCACATGGATATGAACTACCGCGGCGTCATCAACATGCTGGTGATGTGCGGTTGCGTCGGTCAGTCCGGCGGCGGCTGGGCCCACTACGTCGGCCAGGAAAAACTGCGGCCGCAGACCGGCTGGGCTCCGCTGGCCTTCGCCACCGACTGGATCCGTCCGCCCCGGCAGCAGAACTCGACCTCGTTCTTCTACGCCCACTCCGACCAGTGGCGGTACGAGACGGTCGGCATCGATGAACTGCTGTCGCCCACGGCGCCGGAAGGGCCGTGGAACGCCTCGATGATCGACTTCAACGTCCGCGCCGAGCGCATGGGCTGGCTGCCCTCGACGCCGGCGCTGAAGACCAATCCGCTGGACGTGGCCAAGGCCGCGGCGGCGGCCGGCGTCGATGCCCGGGACTACACCCTGTCAGGTCTGAAGGACCGCTCGGTCGAGCTGTCCTGCATGGACCCGGACGATCCCGCCAACTGGCCGCGCAACATGTTCGTCTGGCGCTCGAACCTTCTCGGCTCGTCCGGCAAGGGCCACGAGTACTTCCTCAAGCACCTGCTCGGAGCCTCGCACGGCGTCCAGGGCAAGGACCTTGGCGAGACCGGTCAGGTCAAGCCGGTCGACGTCGTCTGGCATGACGAGGCCCCGGAAGGGAAACTCGACCTGCTGGTCACCCTCGACTTCCGCATGTCGACCACCTCGGTCTACTCCGACATCGTTCTGCCGACGGCCACCTGGTACGAGAAGAACGACCTCAACACCTCCGACATGCACCCCTTCATCCACCCGCTGTCGGCGGCCGTGGACCCGGCCTGGGAGTCGAAGTCGGACTGGGAGATCTTCAAGGCGATCGCCCGCAAGTTCTCCGACATCGCGCCGGAGGTTCTGGGGGTCGAGAAGGACGTCGTCCTGACCCCGATCCAGCACGACAGCCCGGGCGAGCTCGCCCAAGCGTTCGAGGTCAAGGACTGGTACCTCGGCGAGTGCGAGGCAATCCCCGGCAAGACCATGCCGCAGATCACCATCGTCGAGCGCGACTATCCCAACCTCTACAAGCAGTTCACGGCGCTCGGTCCGCTGCTCGACAAGGCCGGCAACGGGGGCAAGGGCCTGGCCTGGAAGACCGGCCACGAGGTCGATCTGCTGCGCGAGCTGAACGGCGCGGTGCTGGACGTCGGCCTGACCGAGGGCATGCCCAGCATCGATACCGACATCGACGCCTGCGAGACCATCCTGATGCTGGCGCCGGAAACCAACGGCGAGGTGGCGGTCAAGGCCTGGCACGCGCTGGAGAAACAGACCGGCCGCGAGCACGCCCACCTGGCGATCCCCAAGGAAGACGAGAAAATCCGCTTCCGCGACCTGCTCGCCCAGCCACGCAAGATCATCTCCTCGCCGACCTGGTCGGGCATCGAGAGCGAGAAGGTCTGCTACAACGCCGGCTACACCAACGTGCACGAGCTGATCCCCTGGCGGACGCTAACGGGGCGCCAGCAACTCTATCAGGATCACCTGTGGATGCGGGCCTTCGGCGAGGCGCTCTGCGTCTACAAGCCGCCGATCGACCTGAAGACCACGCACGTGAAGGGCCTCAAGCCCAACGGCGAGACCGAGATCGTCCTCAACTTCATCACGCCGCACCAGAAGTGGGGCATTCACTCCACCTATTCCGACAACCTGCTGATGCTGACGCTGAACCGCGGCGGGCCGGTGGTGTGGATTTCGGAGACGGACGCCCGCAAGGCCGGGATCGTCGACAACGACTGGATCGAGGTCTTCAACGCCAACGGGGCGCTGACCGCGCGCGCCGTGGTCTCCCAGCGCATCCGTGAAGGCACGACCTTCATGTACCACGCGCAGGAGAAGATCGTGAACACGCCGGGGTCGGAGATCACCGGCCGTCGCGGGGGCATCCACAACTCGGTGACCCGGGCGGTGCTCAAGCCGACCCACATGATCGGCGGCTACGCCCAGCTGGCCTACGGCTTCAACTACTA
>JAUSPV010000082.1 GCA_030652755.1 Caulobacter sp.
CCGGAGAGGCCGGGCGGGGAGAGTCCGGGACAAAAGGGTGAACAGCCCTGCGCATCCCGGGCCTGCGGGAAAACGGCCGCGTGGAGCGCTTCGACGACGTCGAAACGGCCTTCACTACCCTTACGCCGGGCGTCGCCCGGGCGCTCCGCACCCTCCCCAGCCTTCCGGGTTTCCGCCCGGCAGGACGAGACCCTGTGTTCGCCACCCGGAGAACCCATTGCCCGAAACAAGAACCGGGCGGACCTGCCGCGTCCGCCGGAACAGGCCCCGCCCTCGCGGGTTAGTGTCGAGCATGCGACAGAAGATCGAAGACTACGCCCTGATCGGGGATTGTGAATCCTGCGCCCTGGTCGGGCGCGACGGCTCCATCGACTGGCTGTGCTGGCCACGGTTCGACTCCGACGCCTGCTTCGCCAGCCTGCTGGGCGAGGAGGGCAACGGGCGCTGGCTGATCGAGGCGGTCGGCGAGGGGGCGACCGTCACCCGGCGCTACCGCCCCGACACCCTGATCCTCGAGACCCGGATCGAGACCGAGGACGGCGCGGCGATGCTGATCGACTTCATGCCGCCGCGCGGCAAGGCGCCGGAGCTGGTGCGGCTGGTCCACGGCGAGTGGGGCACGGTGCGCTTCCGCTCCGAACTGATCCTGCGCTTCGGCTACGGCGCGGTGCGGCCGTGGATCCAGCGCACCGAGGGCGGGGCCCACCGCTCGATCGCCGGACCGGACATGGTGCTGCTGCGCACGCCGGTCGGCATTCGCGAGGACCACGGCCGGCTGCTGGCCGAGTTCACGGTGTCGGCGGGCGAGACCACGCCCTTCACCCTGACCTGGGCGCCGTCGCACGGGCCGCTGCCCAGCGCCACCAGCCCGCGGCAGGCGCTGGCCGACACCGAGCATTTCTGGTCCGACTGGAGCGCCCGGGGCGACGTCTCCGGCCGCTGGGCCGAGCCGATCCGCCGGTCGCTGATCACGCTGAAGGCGCTGACCCACGCCCCGACCGGCGGCGTGGTGGCGGCGGCGACCACCTCCCTGCCCGAGCAGATCGGCGGCCCGCGCAACTGGGACTACCGCTACTGCTGGATCCGCGACGCCACCCTGACCCTGCTGGCCCTTATGAACGCCGGCTACTACGACGAGGCCCAGGCTTGGCGGGACTGGCTGCTGCGCGCCGTGGCGGGTTCACCGGCCGACATGCGGATCATGTACGGCGTCGGCGGCGAGCGGCGGCTGACCGAGTGGGAGGTCGACTGGCTGTCCGGCTACGAGGGCTCGCGCCCCGTGCGGATCGGCAACGCCGCCTCCACCCAGTTCCAGCTCGACGTCTATGGCGAGCTCGCCGACAGCCTGCACCAGGCAAGGCGCGGCGGCCTGACCGGCAACGAGGCGGCCTGGCTGGTCGAGAAGGCGCTGACCGACCACGTCGCCAAGGTCTGGACCCAGCCCGACGACGGCATCTGGGAAGACCGGTCCGAGCGCAAGCACTACACCTTCTCCAAGGTCATGGCCTGGGTGGCCATCGACCGTGCGGTCAAGGCGGTGGAGCACTACGGCCTGCCCGGCGACGGCGACCGCTGGCGGGCGCTGCGCGAGGAGATCCGCGCCGACATCATGGAAAAGGGTTTCGACGCGGAGCGCGGGACCTTCGTGCGCGCCTATGGCGGCAAGAGCCTGGACGCCAGCCTGCTGCTGCTGGCCGAACTGGGCTTCGTGGCGCCCGACGATCCCCGCTTCGTCGGCACGGTGGCGGCGGTCGAGCAGGACCTGCTGCGCGACGGCTTCGTGCTGCGCTACGACACCGCGCGGGTGGACGACGGCCTGCCGCCGGGCGAAGGGGCGTTCCTGGCCTGCAGCTTCTGGCTGGTGAACGCCTATGTGCTGCTGGGCCGCCGCAAGGACGCCGAGGCGCTGTTCGAGCGGCTGCTGTCGATCCGCAACGACGTCGGGCTGCTGGCCGAGGAGTATGATCCGCACCTTGGGCGGCAGGTCGGCAACTTCCCGCAGGCCTTCAGCCACATCGGCCTGATCAACGCCGCCTTCAACCTGGCCCGGGCGGACAAACCCAGCGAGCAGCGGGCGGAGCGGGCGGCGGCGGAGTAGGCGTCGGTCGGCCTCGGGGAGCTGGCGCCGACGTCAAAGACCCTTCCAGGTACAGGGTTAAGCCGGCGTTCAGATATCATGGGTCATCGGTATGAGGGGGGCGAGACACCATTGTCGTGTCCGTCAGGAGGCATGACCGTGAACAGCTGTCCGGATCCGACTCAGACCCTGCGCGTCCAGACCCTGGATCTGCCGCCCCGCCTGGCGGGCCGATTGGGTCCGACGCTGCAGCTCGCAAAGCCGCGCATAGAAGCCGCCATGCGACCCTACCGCCTTCGCCTGACACCGCAGGACGGCGCCCTTCTGGCCGAGGGCGACGACCTGGCCGTGACCCTGGTCGCGCGCATCATCGAGGATCTGGGCAAGGCCGAGGCGACGCCGGGCCAGACTGACGAGGCGCTTGTCCTGACCACCGCCGCCGCGGCGACCCGCGACGCGTTGAAGCATGAACTGGCGTGGCGCCTGACCGGGCTGCACCAGCCGCTGCGGCCCATGTCGCTGGCCCAGGTGGCGTTCGTGAACGCGCTGCTGCACGGCGACCATCCGCTGGTCTTCGGCGTCGGTCCGACCGGCACCGGCAAGACCCATCTGACGATGGCGGCGGGCCTGTCGATGCTGGCGACGGGCAAGTTCAAACACATGGTCATCACCCGTCCGCATGTTCTGATGGAGGGCGAGGTCATGACGCCTACGCTGCGGGCGGAAACCGAACCGGACGGTCAGCTGGCCGCGCTCGAGGATGTCCTGCGCGACCTGGTCGGCCCCGAGGAGATCAAGCGGCTGACCAGCCACAGTCTGCTCGAGATAACGCCGCTGGGCCGCATGCGTGGCCGGACCTTCAACGAAAGCTTCATTCTCGTCGATGAGGCGCAGAACATGACCGTTCGCAAGATGCGCATGGCGGCGACCCGCATCGGCCGCGGCTCGCGCATGGTCATCACCGGCGACCCGGACCAGGTCGACCTGCCGCCGGATGAACCGTCAGGCCTGGTCAATCTGCTTGAACTGGTCTCCGGCACGGACATCGCCTCTGTCCACCGGTTCACCCAGGGCCAGATCGTCCGCAACGACGTGGTCGCCCGGCTTGAGGCGCTTTACCGCCAGAGCGGCGACCCCGGCGTCAGGGTCGCCGCCTGAGGTAGCGGGCCCCGCCTGCCGTCCCGAGGGGACGTCCGTTCGTCTGGACCAGAGACACGGCGTAGCGGCCGGCGCCTCAGCGGTAGCGCAGCTTGCAGAAGAGGATCGAGCCCGAGAGCAGCAGCGTCACGGCGTTGCCGATGATCAGCGGCAGGTCGCGCAGGACCACGCCGTAGACCAGCCACAGGAACACGCCGAAGGTCATCAGCAGGAACATCGGCAACGACAGGTCGCCGGTTGAACGCGTCCGCCAGGTCTTGATCACCTGGGGCAGGAAGGCGAGCGCCGTGCAGGCGGCCGCGACGAGGCCGATGAGGGTGACGGGCACGAGGCCTCCCGAAAATGCGAACGGAGGCGGCCGTGAAGGCCGCCTCCGCGCCAAGTCTGCCGTCCAGGCTTAACGCCCCGACGGAACGTCCTTGAAGGCGACATCCTTGTCGACGCGCACATCGCCGGGCAGGCCCAGCACGCGTTCGGCGATGATGTTCTTCAGGATCTCGTCGGTGCCGCCGGCGATGCGCAGGCCGGGGGCCCACAGCAGGCTTTGCTGGAAGGCGGCCTGCATCGGCGCTTCGGCGGGATCGACCAGGATGCCGTACTGGTCTTCCAGCTCGACGCCGTAGTTGCTCATCTCCTGCATCTGGTTGGCGGCGATGATCTTGCCGATCGAGCTCTCAGCGCCCGGCGTCTGACCGCGCGACAGGGCCGTCATGGTGCGGAAGCGGGTCATCTTCAGACCCTCGGCCGCGACGTACCAGTCCGCCAGCTTTTCGCGGAAGGCGCCGTCCTTGATCGCCGAACCGCCGACCGTGTCGGTCTGGCGGGCCAGTTCCATGATGGTCTTGTAGTCAGGGCCCGAGGAGCCGCCGACGGCGAGACGCTCGTTCATCAGGGTGACCAGGGCCACCTTCCAGCCGTCGCCGACATTGCCGAGACGCTGGCTGTCCTTCACGCGCAGATCGGTGAAGTAGACCTCGTTGAACTCGCTGCCGCCGCTGGCCTGGTGGATCGGGCGGACCTCCACGGCCGGATCGTGCATGTCGATCCAGAACATGGTCATGCCCTTGTGCTTGGGCACGTCGGGGTCGGTGCGGACCAGCAGAATGCCGTAGTCGCAGTACTGGGCGCCGGTGGTCCAGACCTTCTGGCCGTTGATCACCCAGTCGCCGTCATCCTGCTGGATGGCGCGGGTGCGCGAGGCGGCGACGTCAGAGCCGCCGGCCGGTTCGGAGAACAGCTGGCACCAGATTTCCTCGCCGCGCATCGCCGGCTTGACGAAGCGGGTCTTGGTGCCGGCGTCGGCGAAGGCCATCACGGTCGGGACGCACATGCCCAGGCCAATGGTGAAGTAGCCGTAGTTGACGCCGACCTTGGCCTCTTCCTGGCCGAAGATGACGGACTGGATCGGCGTACCGCCGGCCCCGCCCCACTCCTTGGGCCAGGTGATGCAGGCGTAGCCGGCGTCGGCCTTCTTGGCCTGCCAGGACTTGGCCATGGCCATGTGCTCGGGGCTGTTGGGCCGGCGGCCGTTGGCGCTGGCGCCGCCCTTGTGCTCGGCGGCGTTCTTTTCCAGCCAGGCGCGAGCGGCTTCGCGGTAGGCGGCTTCTTCGGGGCTGTCGTTAAAGTCCATCTCGTCTCTCCCTGGCTGTCATCCCGGGCGGCCCTCGGGCCGATCCGGGACCCAGAAGCGCGAGGCGCCGTTGCTGGGTCCCGGCTCTTCGGCCGGGATGACAATGATTGTTGTGCTAGGCGGCGTTGCGGCGTTCCAATTGCGAGACCAGCCGTTCTTTCCAGACCTTCGGCGCGTGGGCCACGAGGGCCAGCTGGCGCGAGCGGCGGTAGTAGAGGTGGCAGTCCACCTCCCAGGTGAAGCCCATGCCGCCGTGCGTCTGGATGTTTTCCTTGGAGGCGAACCAGTAGGCTTCGCTGGCCGCGATCCGCGCCGCGGCGGCCGCCACCGGCAGCTCCGCGGCGTTCGTGTTGAGCGCCCAGGCGCCGTAGTAGGCGTTGGAACGGGCGACCTCGTTCTTGACGTACATGTCGGCCAGCTTGTGCTTGATGGCCTGGTAGCCGCCGATCACCCGCCCGAAGGCGTAGCGCTCCAGCGAGTACTGCTTGGCCATCTCCAGGCACTTGTCGGCGCCGCCGGTCTGTTCGAAGGCCAGCAGCACAGCGGCGCGGTCGAAGACCTGCTCGCTGATGCTCAGGCCGTCGCCCGCCGCGCCGACGCGCTTGGCCGGCGCGCCGCTGAAGGTCAGCTTCGCCACGCCGCGGGTCGGATCGAGGCTTTTCAGGGTCTCGCGGGCGACGCCCTCGCCGTTCAGGTCAACGAGGAACAGCGTCGGCTTGCCGCCTTCGCTGGCCAGGACCAGGGCGACATCGGCGATGTCGCCGTCGGTCACCGGGATCTTCACGCCGGTCAGCCTGTCGCCCTCGACCTTGCAGGTCAGCGACTTGGCGTCGACCACGCCCGGACCTTCCGAGGTGGCGTAGCAGCCGATGATCTCGCCGGCGGCGATCTTGGGCAGCAGATGGGCCTTCTGCTCGTCATTGCCGGCCAGCATGATCGCCTCGGCGACGAAGTAGACGGTCGAGGCGAAGGGGATCGGGGCCACCGAGCGGCCGAGCTCCTCGGCGATGGCGCACAGCTCGACGTGGCCAAGGCCAAGGCCGCCGAATTCCTCGGGGATCGCGGCGCCGAGCCAGCCCTGCTCGGCGACGCCCTTCCAAAGGGCCTTGTCGTAGGACACGGCGTCGTCGTTGAGCACGACGCGGACGGCCGCGCTGCTGCTATGGGCGTCGAGGAACTTGCGCGCCTCGTTCTTCAGGAATTTCTGGTCGTCGGAATAGTCGAAGTTCACGGTATCCTCCCGCCGCGCTCTGATCGCGCGCGTCTTGTCGGAGGCTAATGTAGACGGGTTTGCGCCGGGGGAAAGATTGACCTCGCGTCAATGAATTCAGGTTCTTATGCGGCGTTGGATTGATTGATGGCGCAGGCGCATGGCGAAGGCCGTTTTCCAGAAGAACCAGAAGGTCTGGGTCGACAGCGTCGGCGCCTGGGCGACCATCGACAGGATCGTGCCGATCTGGGCCAAGGGCTTCGATGAACCGGTCCGCGTCACCTACGATGTGGGACTGGGTCGCGAGTTCCATGCTCATGAGCTGAAGGCCGAAGACAAGGTCTCGGACGCCGATGGCGGGACCGGCGGCGACAGCTGGCGGCTGATGCGCGCCAAGAACAAGTGGCAGCAGGAAGGCGACTGCGTCCACCACCCCTTCCCCGGCACCTATCCCATCGTCGTCACCGACCCGGCCGACTGGGGCGGCTGGCGCACGCCGGGAGCCGAATACGACCGCGACCCGGCCAAGATCGAGCGCCAGGCCCGGCTGATCGCCAGCGCCCCGCGCCTGCACGCCATCGCCCGCGAGCTGATCGCCCTGGTCGCCGAGTCCCCCGACGACGCCCCGCCCGCCGTGCTGGATATGGCCCGCCGCGCGGCCGCGATCGAACGCTATGTGCAGGAAGTGCCGTCCGCCGCCGAGACGCCGTCAGGTCGGGCGGCGGACGCGGCCGCCTGAGCGGGCTTGTCGGCTAGCGCGTCGCCCGCCACACAATCGGAATCCTGATCTCGCCGCCCTCGGGAAAAACCTCGCCCTTCGGCGCGCGCAGCTGGAACAGGCCCTGCAGCGCCAGGGTCGCGGGGCCGAACGCCGGGTCCGCGCCGTTCAGGTCCACGATGGCGCAGGCGTCCAGCGCGCCGTTGGGCCGCACCTTGCAGGACATCGAGACGTTCGCGCCCTGTCCGAGCCGGAGCGCTCGCACCGGATAGAGCCGCATGAAATCAGCCATGGTCGGCTTCCGGGCCCAGCGGTAGCCGTCGATGATCGGCTGAGGCGCAGGCTCCTGAGCCAGGAGCGCCGCGAACAGGATCGCAAACATCTCGCCTCTCGCGGCTGTCCCACGTCAACGACGGCACTATGGGATCAACGCAAGATTGCGCCAAGCCGCGCTGTGTCACACGCCGGGCAGTCGGCCATACGCTCTGGCGAAGACTCGCGCTCCCAGATACATTGTATATACTAGAGAAGTGGCCATGCGCACATCCATCGCCAAATGGGGCAATAGCCTCGCCGTTCGCGTCCCGAAGGAAGCCGCCGCCGCTGCAGGCCTGCGCGAGGGCGCGATCCTGGACCTGACCCTGGAAGGCGACGCCCTCGTCCTGCGCCGTCGGACCGTGGACATTCGTGATCTGGTTGCCGCCATCACCGGAGCGCCGCCGCCGCTCGAGCTGGAGGACGAGGCGCGCGGGAGTGAGGCCTGGTGACGCCCGACGACTGGTCGCCGTCGCCCGGCGAGGTGCTGTGGCTTGAATTCTCGCCGACCTCCGGGACGGAGCAAGCCGGCCGCCGCCCGGCGCTGACCGTGTCCGACGCAGGTTACAACGCCGCCACCGGCCGGGCGCTGGTCATGCCGATCACCAGCCGCGTGCGAGACTGGCCGTTCGAGGTCATTCTTCCTGAAGGCGGGAGCGTCAGCGGCGCCGTGCTGACCGATCAGGTGCGCTGCGTGGACTGGCGCGCGCGGTTCGCCAGGTCGGCAGGGTTTGCGCCGCCCGCCGTGCTCGAAGAGGCTCGGGCGAAGCTCGCGGCGCTGGCGGGGCTGTAGCCGCCCTAGTTCAGCTTCCAGACCATCGGCAGGCGCACCATGGCGCCTTCGGTCGGTTCGCCGCTCTGGCTGCGCGGGGCCATGCGGAAGTACTGGGCCAGCTGGACGGTCGCTGCGCCGAAGCCGTAGTCGCCGCCGCGCTCGGTGATGACATAGCAGCCGTCCAGGGCGCCGCCGGCCCGGACCTGGCACTCGATCAGCGCCTCGCCCGAGGCGCCCTTCTCGACGGCGGCGACCGGGAAGGCGGAGATCAGTTCCTCGACGGTCGGGGTGCGGACCCAGGCGGGGTCGGCGATCACCGGTGACGGCGCGGCGGCCGCGAGCAGGACCGGCTCGGCCGGGGCGGCTTCCGGGTTGGCGACGAGGGCGGCGGCGATCAGGGACAGAAACACGCTTCAGAACTCCGGACGGATCTAGTGGGCCGAGGGCTGGCGGGCGCGAAGCCGCTCCAGCGCCTGGGCGGCGAGGTCGGTGAGCGAACGGTGGCCGTGCTCGGCGAAGACGTCGAAGGCGGTGGCCAGGGCGACGGCGGCGGCGGCAAGGCCGGCGTCGTCCCGGCCGGTGATCTCGGCGCGGATCTCGTAGAGCCGGGCCAGGTTCAGCTGCGCCACCGCCCAGCCGACCGGATCGGCCGACGGGCGCAGGGCGCAGAGTTCGGTCTTCTGGGCGGCGACGGCGGCGTCGAGGACGGCCAGATCGCCGGTCAGTTCGGCGAGGCGCCCCAGCGACTGGGCCTTCCCGGCCGCGACGCGGGCGCGCAGCGTCAGGGCCACCTGGTCCTTGAGCACCAGGGCGGCGCGGTCAAAGCAGGTCGTCGCCTGCTCGAAGGCGCGGGGACTGTCGGTGACCTCGCCCAGCACGATCAGCGCTTGGCCGAGACCGGCCTGGATACGGGCCCAGTCCAGCGGGCTATGCTCGCGGGTGACCAGATCCAGCGCGGCGGTCAGGGCGTCCACCGCGTCGGCGGCGGGATCGACCTCGGCGGTCAGCTCGGCCTTCAGCGACAGGGCGGCGCCCCGGGCGGCCGTCACGCGAGCGAAAGTCAGAGGTTCGTAGTCGGGATCAAGGCCGGCCAGGGCGGCGGTCGCCTCGCGCAGGCCGTGCTCGATCATTTCGATATCGCGGCCTTTCAGGCCGGCGAGGGCCAGCAGGTCGGCGCGCTCGGCGCGAAACTCGGCGACGGCCAGCCGCGCGCTGACGCTGACCCGGCCCGACGCGGCCAGGGCGGCGAGCGGCGCCTCGTGATCGACCACGGCGCCGGCCACGCCGGCAACGTCGCCGGCCGAGAGCGCGACGCGGCCCCGCAGGCCGGCCAGGGCGACGCCGGCCATGGCGGCGCCCATGCCCGACGCCTTGACGGCTTCGGACAGCACATGTTCAGCGGCGCCGGTCAGGCCTTCATCGCCGAACAGGTCGGCGCCCAGCAGCGCGTTGAGGCCCTGTTCGGCCTGGGCGCGGGCGACGCCCGACGGGCGATGGATGGCGCGGAAGGCGTCGGCGGCGCTCTCCGCGGCGGCGGCGGCCTTGCGCAGGGCGGCGGCGTCGCCGGTGCGGCGGGTCACCTCGCGCCAGCAGGCGGCGGCATGGAGCAGGCGGGTGGGACGATCCTTCGAGCCGATCCGGCCGGCGGCGATATCGGCGCCCCGCGCCTCGTTGGTCAGCAGGTGAATATCCAGCAGTTCGAGAAGCGCGGCGTCGCCGCCGGTCAATCCGTCCTGGGCGCCGACCACCGGCTCACCGGACAGCAGACGTCGCAACTCACGGCCAAACTCGAACATGCGACGACTGCTCCCAACACGACCGTCCCAAGCCGGAACACCCGGCCTTCGGTCATCGGGAACAGAGCAAAGCCCGGTCCGAAGGGCTTAACAAGTGATTAACGCGAGCAACATGGTTAATAGACACCCATAATTTCCGCGTCTTAGGTGCGAGATTTTCAGGACTGGATACGGTGTCCCTTCGGGAACATCGTTTCCTGTCCCCGACCCCGGCTCGACGGCGTTTTCGGCGGGGACAGCAAATCATGTCCCTGAAGGGACACGATATGCAGTCCCCATCAGCGCGGCGCCAGGTCGAGGCAAGCCGCCAGCACCGCCCCGGCCGCCGGGTGCTTCGCCGCGAGCAGCGGCTTGACCCTCGCCCGCTCGGTCTTCTGGGCGGCCTCCGCCACGGCGGCGAACCACAGGGTCAGAAGTACGGGCATGACGGTGTCTCCGGCCGGCGACGGCAGAAGATCGCGAAAAGGCCTTTCAGCCGACGTCCAAAAGGGGGGAAGTCCGACCGCCCGCCGGACAGGCGCAACCGTCGCCAGGGCGCTCCCGCCGGATTCCGATGACGGATCGCGGCGGCAAAGCGGCAGGAAATCCCTGTTCGGGCACGGATCACGACCTTCGGGGCGGCGACATATTTGTTCGCCTACGGATCATCGACGAGAAAGTCGCGGAGGGTTATCCACAGACTGTCAAAAAAGCTTCACACGGCCGTCGAACCGCGCCTACCGTCCTTCCAGAGCCCGGGAGTCATCGGGCCAGGGAGGTGAAAAACAAGCCATGTCCATCGTTCTTGCCGGAGCCATCGTCGCCCTCAGCCTGCTTGCCAGCGAACCCGCCGCCATCGGCGACCTAGTCGACGCCAGCGCTGTCCGGACGACCGCCACCAAGCCGCTGGTGGTCTGCAATCGCGACGAGGCCTCGCGCCGCGCGTTCAAGCGCCAGTACGGCAGCGTCTCGTACGTGACCGCCCAGGACGTGATCGACAGCCGTGGCGACGGCCAAGCCTGGGCCGCGCCCCGCTGCATCACGCCGTCGGAGTTCGTGAAGCTGCGCAGGATGACCGACCTCGGCTACGCCCAGGTCGCCAGCCGATAGGGCGCCGTGCGTCCTTCGACACGGCCCTTCGGGCCTGCTCAGGATGACGTGTAATGAGCCTTCAAACTACGTCATCCTGAGCAGCCCGCGCAGCGGGCGTGTCGAAGGACGCAAGGGGCCGGCCGAGATCCGACCTCCTAACCCCGCTCCTTCGTCCGCTGGAACTGGACGTTGGGGTAGCGTTCGCTGACGTAGCCGACTTCCCAGGCCGACTTGGCCATGAACACCGGGGCGGCGTCGATGTCCTCGGCGATGGCGGTGCGGTGCTTGGAGGTGAAGTCCTCGATGTCGGCGGGCTTGCCGACCAGCCAGCGGGCCTCGGCGTAGGGCGAGGCCTCGAAGATCACGTCCAGCTGGTATTCGCCAGCCAGCCGGTCGGCCATGACCTCGAACTGCAGCTGGCCGACGGCGCCGACCACGAAGTCCGAGCCGATATTGGGCCGGAACAGCTGGGTGACCCCCTCCTCCGCCAGGCCTTCCAGCGCCTTCTTCAGGTGCTTGGCCTTCAGCGGATCCTTGACCCGAACGCGCTGCAGGATTTCCGGCGCGAAGTTGGGCAGGCCGGCGAAGCGGACGACGCCGGTCTCCGACAGGCTTTCGCCGACGCGCAGCACGCCGTGGTTGGGAATGCCGATGACGTCGCCGGCATAGGCCTCTTCCGCCAGTTCGCGGTCGGAGGCGAAGAACATGATCGGGGCGTTGACGCTCATCTGCTTGGACGGCGTCTCGCCGCGCACGCCGGTCGAGAAAGTCTTCAGCTTCATGCCGCGCGTGAACTTGCCGCTGGTCAGCTTGAAGAAGGCGATCCGGTCCCGGTGGTTGGGGTCCATGTTCGCCTGGACCTTGAAAACGAAGCCGGTGACCTCCGGATCGCCCGGGGCGACGTGGGTGTCCTGTCCGGCCCGCTGGGCGGCCCGCGCGCGCGGCGGCGGCGCGTAGGCGGCGAGACTGGCCAGCAGCTGGTCGACCCCGAAGTGGCGCAGCGCCGAACCGTAGACGACCGGCGTCATATGGCCCTCGAGGAAGGCCTGCGGATCGAACGGTTTCGACGCCTCCTGGACCAGCATCGAGGCCTCCTCCAGCTCGCCCTGTTCGTCCGGGTCGAGGAAGGTCGAGATGGCGTTGGAGTTGAAGGCGACCTGGGCGGGGTGGCCCTCGTCGCGGTTCTTGCTGAACGGGATGAACTTCTGGGACCGCAGGTCCATCATGCCCTTGAACCGTCCGCCCGACCCGGCCGGCCAGTAGAGCGGCGCCACGTCCAGCTGCAGCTTGCTGGAAATCTCGTCCAGCAGCGCGAACGGGTCCAGCGCCTCCCGGTCCATCTTGTTGATGAAGGTGATGATCGGGATGTCGCGCAGGCGGCAGACCTCGAACAGCTTCAGGGTCTGCGGCTCGATGCCCTTGGCGGCGTCCAGCACCATGACGGCGGCGTCGGCGGCGGTCAGGGTGCGGTAGGTGTCTTCCGAGAAGTCCTCGTGGCCCGGGGTGTCGAGCAGGTTGAACATCAGGCCGTCGTGGTCGAACGTCATCACGCTGGCGCTGACGGAGATGCCGCGCTCGCGCTCGATCTTCATCCAGTCCGACCGGGTGCGACGGTTCTCGCCGCGCGCCCGCACCGCCCCGGCCGCCCGGATAGCGCCGCCGGCCAGCAGCAGGTTCTCGGTCAGGGTCGTCTTGCCGGCGTCAGGGTGGCTGATGATGGCGAAGGTGCGCCGACGCGCGGCTTCGAGAGCGGTATTGGAAGACATGGCGGCGGGTTAGCGGTCCCGCCGCCGTTTGTCACGCGGCGGCGCACCCAATCAGGCGGCCAGCCGACGCCAGACCTGACGGTCGGCTTCCAGCGTGGTCAGGATGCCCTGCCTTTGCCGCTCGTAGAGCAGGCCCATGACCTCGAATCCGATCGAGCAGAACCGCGACTGCACCTGGTCCACCGGGCATCCCCGGACCGGGGTGACGAACAGCGCGGCGTTGATCTCCGGCTGCTTGGCGACGATCAGGGCCGCAAGCCGCATGGCGCGGTCCGGCGCGGCGCGGTGCAGCAGCGGCTCCTCGGAGAACATTTCCGCGCCGAGCTGGGTCACGAACGGCCAGGTCAGTTTGGCGAACCGGCGCGCCGCAACGGGCGGCGTCAGGTCGAGCGTGTCGAGGTTCAGAACAACCTCATTCATCAGAAAGAGCATGAGCGTACTGCTGCCGGGGAGGTTTCGGCCGCCACTATCGCCGCGAGCGCTTTCGGTTCGGTGTAGGAACGCGGTTAACGCGGCAGACGCGCGTTCAGGGCGCTTCGACGGCGTCGACCAGGAAGTGCCGGCCTTCGGCGTCCTCGATCTCGACCACCCACAGATCGGGGTCGATCCGCACCGCCCGCGCGATATAGGCGTCGAGGTCAGGCTCGGCGTCGGACTTCACCGGCCGCATCCAGACCCGCTCGCCGTCGCCGCGCGTCGCCTCGCTGTAGAGGGTCGCCGTGCCCGCCCGCCGGTTGACGGCCTTGACCAGCACGGCGCCGGCGCGCGGGTCGCCCTTGCGCGCCACGGCCGCGAAGGCGCCGCCCAGTTCGGCCCGTCGGATCAGAGCCCCGACCCAGATGTCGCTCGAAAGAAGCATGGCCGCCCTTCTAGCCCTCCCCGGGGCTCCCGGGAACGGACAAGACGCGGCGCTAACCGAACCGCAACCCGCGCGCCCTACGATCCGCGCTCCGGTCCTGGCCAGCGAGACGACCTTCATGACGAGCCCGCGCGTGCGAGCGACCGCAAGGGCGGGCCGATGGACGGCCTCCGCCGCAGCCCTGGCGGCGCTGGTCGTCGCCGGCTCCGCCCTGGCGGCGGGCGCGGCGGACCTCTACTACGAGCGCACCCTGATGTCGGCGGTCGACGGCCGCTGCCGGCTGTTCGAGCCGGCGGTCGGCGCGGCGCTGAAGTCAGCGGCGGCCCAGGCGCGCGGCGCCGCGCTGCGGTCGGGCGTGCCCCAGGACAGCCTCGCTTCGGTCGAACGCCGGGCCCGCGGCCGGGCCTCGACGGCCGACTGCGCCTCCGCCGACATCGCCACCGCCGCCACCCGGGTGCGGACGGCCTTCAAGGGCTATGCCCAGCTCACACGCATGACCTGGCCGGGCGACTTCGCCGACTGGCGCGGTGATCGCACCGTCACCCGCCTGGGGCCCATGTGGCGTCTGTCGCAGACCTCCGCCTTCGGGCACGACCGCATGGTCTTCGGCTTTGGCGGCGAGGAGACGCCCGGCGCGCTGCTGGCGGCGGTCAGCTTTTCGGACGGCCGGACGCCCTATGCCGCGCGACTGGTCATGAGGGACCCCGCCCGGGCCGCCCTGCCCTACCTGGACCGACGGGTCTCAGGCGCCAAGGGCCGCATCCCGTTGGCCGGCCGCACGCCGCCGTCCCAGGCCACGCGGGCGTTCGCGGCCGAGGCGCGCAGCACCGCGTCCGAGCGGCTGAGGCCGACCGGAACGAAGTCGGCCATCCTGTTCCGCTTCCCCATGCGGGCGGCCGACGCCCTGGACAGTCTTGACCCGCGCGAGGCCGTGGCTGTGGAGTTCGTGTTCGCCGGATCAGCGGGCGATCAGGTGCGGCGGGCCTACGTCGAGGTCGGCGACTTCGCGGCCGGCCGGGCCTTCCTGCAGATCGGGCCGCGCTGATCAGCGCAGCGGATTGAACGCGATGACGTTGTCGCCCGCCGGAAGAGCGGCGTCGCGCCCGCGGGACGCGACCACGGGCAGGCGCACCGTCACCGTTGTGCCCTCGCCCAGCGTGCTCTCGATGAGCATTTCCCCGCCATGCAGCTCGGCGAACGAGCGCACCAGCGACAGGCCAAGGCCGGTGCCCATCTGCCGGCGGGTGTTGTCGCCCGCCTGCTCATAGGGCCGGCCCAGACGGTCCAGATCCTCGCGCGAGATGCCTACGCCGGTGTCGGCCACGACCAGCTCGAAGTCGCGGTCGAAGCCTTGCGCGGTCACCGTCACCGACCCGCCCTTGGGCGTGAACTTCAGGGCGTTGGACACCAGGTTCAGCACAATCTGCTTGATCGCCCGGCGGTCGGCGTCGACGTCCAGGCCCTCGGCCGGCAGCACCCCGCGCAGCTTCACCCCCGCGCCGTCGGCCTGCAGCCGCATCAGCCGCAGGGACGCCGAGACCGCCTCACGGGCGTCAAACCGCTCGATCGACAGCTGGAACCGCTCGGCCTCGATCTTGGACATGTCGAGCACGTCGTTGATCAGGTCGAGCAGGTGCTGGCCCGACTCGTGGATCATCTCGCCGTACTCGCCATACTTCTCCGGCAGCGGACCGAACATCCGGGCCCGCATGATGTCGGAAAAGCCCATGATGGCGTTGAGCGGCGTGCGCAGCTCATGGCTCATGGTGGC
>JAUSPV010000097.1 GCA_030652755.1 Caulobacter sp.
CCCCCCCCCCCCCCCCCCCCCCCCCCCCCCCCCCCCCCCCCCCCCCCCCCCCCCCCCGCGGGAAGAGGCCGGCGGTTCGGCGGATCATCGCACATCCCGACCTCGCGATGAGCAAGGGAACAGCGAAATCCGGGTCAGGACGCCTTGATTTGACACAAGGCCTGAGCACGCGGAGAAGAAGAGACATTCGGCGTAGCGCTTCAGAGTCGCTGCCGCCTCGCCGCCCGCGCATCCTCTCTGTATCCCGGACATGATCCCATTGCCGCACGAACTGCTGATGGTCGATCCGCGCCAGCAGTCCGCGAGATCCTCCGACGGCGTCGTTGCGACCCGCTTCACGGTGCTCGCATGTTGAACACGCCCTCGGACCTGGCCGCGCCGGAGTTCCAGCTTCTCGCGGCGTGCGCCCGATGGCCTGCGTCGGCGGCGAGGCGTGAGGCGGTGACGGCGGCGGTCAACCTTCCGCTGTTCGACTGGGCCAAGGTGCTGCAGGCCGTGCGACGCCATCGCATAGCGGGACTGCTGCGCCATGGCCTGGCCGACGCCAGCATCGCCGTGCCGGACGAAATCGCCCAGGAGCTCGGCCGTCGGGTGCTCACCGACACGCACCACAATCTGCTGATCGTCGGCAGGGCCACCCGGCTGGTCGGCCTCCTCAAGCGGGAGGGCATCGCGCCGGTGGTGCTGAAGGGCCCGCCGCTGATGGCCCAGGCCTACGGCGACCTGACCGTTCGCGCGAGCCATGACCTCGATCTGCTGGTCCCCGTGAAGGACATCCGACGCGCGATCGCGATCTGTGAAGCGGCGGAATACAAGCGGATCCTGCCGCCGCCGAACCTGCCCGACCACGCGATGGAACACTGGCTGGAACTCTGCAAGGACGTCATCTTCCGCGACGACGTCGGCGTCACGCTGGAGCTTCACCACCGTCCGACGGTGAGCAGGAGCCTGTCCGATCAGCTGAACCTTTCCGGCGGCGTCACCGAAGTGGCCGTGGCGTCGAGCGCGAGCTTGCCCACGCCACCGCTGGACGCGCTCTACCCCTACCTCTGTATCCACGGCGCTCTCTGCGCCTGGTTCAGGCTGAAGTGGATCGCCGATGTGGCCGCGCTTACCGCCGGCCTCTCGGATGATGAGCTGGTCGCCCTGCACAACGAGGCCGCCGCCAGGGGAGCGGCCCGCGCCTCCGCCCAGGCGCTGCTGCTCATCCAGGCGCTGTTCGGAAGGACGTTGCCCGCGCGGATCCGACCGGACCGCAAGTCGGTGCGGCTCGCGAACTTCGCGTTGCAGGTCATGAGCGACCCACTGGAACCTCACCAGCGACGCTGGCGACCGGCCCGGATCCAGCTCGGCCAGCTGCTGCTGACGGAAGACTGGACGTTCCGCCGCGAGGCCGTGACAGCATGGTTGATGGACTGGCCGACGGCCTTTCGGATCGGGCTGCCACGGCCGCTGCGGTTCCTCTATCCTCTGATGCGGGCGCCGGCCTGGCTTGTTCGTCGCGTGCTGCGCCCGATCGCTGGCCCGGCGGACCATTAGGCGTCTGGACGCCCTGCGACTGCGCCTGCGCTCCAGCCTTGATCGGCGACCAGAACCTGTCCCTGACTTCAGGAGGTTGCCGCAGCGAGGTCCACCGGCGGTCGGCTGGCGCTCATCCGGCTCGATCATCTCACATATTGACGTTTTCGTCCGCTCGGCGCGAGCGATCGATCACGAGCGGCGGGGATCACCCCCTGTCATAGCTTGAGCCGGCATTGCGCGACGAGACCCGCCATGCTATATCGGACTAAATCGTCAAATTGTTGGCCGCCATGAACCCCATCAAGATCGAAGATGTCGCCCACGTGCGCTTCCAGGCGCCGGACCTGGCGGAGATGCGCAACTTCCTCGAGGACTTCGGCCTCGTCATCGTCGAGGCCTGCTCCCACCGTCTGGTCGCGCGCGGCGACGGCCCGGCGCCTGCCGTCCACATCACGGAGCTGGGCGACCCGGGCTTAGTGGCGCTCGGCCTGCGCGCGGCGTCGCTCGACGACCTGGAGGCGCTGGCGTCGCGGGAGGGTGTAGCCACCGAACCCCTGGACCTGCCAGGCGGCGGGCGGCGCCTCCTGCTCGCGGATCCCGACGGGCACACCATCGAGGTCGTCGCCGGGCAGGCGCCCGCCGATCCGCTGCCCGCTCCGGGCGCGCAGCCCTGGAACTCGATCCACGGACGCGAGCGGCTGCGTCAGCCCAAGCGCGTGACCGGCGGGCCGTCCCATGTGGTTCGGTTGGGCCATGTGGTGCTGAACGTGTCGGACTTCCGCACCTCCGAGCGCTGGTACAAGGACCGCTTCGGTTTCATCACCTCTGACGAGATCCAGCTTACGCCGGAGATCGCCCTGGGCGCATTCCTGCGCTGCGACCGGGGCAGCACGCCGACCGACCACCACACCCTGTTCCTGGCGCAGAGCCCCAAGGGGCCAGGGTTCAACCACGCAGCCTTCGAGGTTGCGGACCTGGACGATCTGATGCTGGGCCATCAGCGCCTGAAGGAGGCCGGCCGCCACGCCGAGTGGGGCGTCGGACGCCACATCCTGGGCAGCCAGGTCTTCGACTACTGGCGCGACCCCTGGGGCCACACCCTGGAACACTGGACCGACGGCGATCTCTTCACGGCGGCCGACGGCTCCAACGTCGCCACCTTGCAGGACCTGATGGGTGTCCAATGGGGCCCGTCCGCACCCCCGACCATGGCCTGATCAGGAGACGACCGATGAAACTCGCGACGTTCAACGCCGGCGCCGGTCCGCGGCCGGGTGTGGTCGATGGGGACAGGATCGTCCCGCTGCACGCCGGCCTGCCGGCCGACATGATCGGGCTGATCGCCGCCTGGCCGGACGTGGCCGCCGAGGTCGGCGCCATCGCGGCCGCCGGCGCCGGCGCCCTGCCGCTCGATCAGGTCCGGCTGCTCGCCCCGATCCGTCGGCCCGGCAAGATCATGGCCATCGGCCTGAACTACGCCGACCATATCGCCGAGAGCAACATGGGCACGCCCGAGCATCAGGTATGGTTCTCCAAGGCCCCGACCAGCGCCAACGGTCCCCACGACGCCATCCAGATCCCGAAAGTGTCGCAGACCGTCGACTATGAGGCCGAGCTGGTGGCGGTGATCGGTCGCGGCGGTCGCCATATCAGCCGCGAGGACGCGCCGGGCGCCGTGTTCGGCTACTGCTGCGGCAACGACGCCACCGAGCGCGCCTGGCAGCACCGTACGCCCCAATGGGTCGTGGGAAAGTCGTTCGACACTCACGCGCCGTTCGGCCCCTGGATCACCACCCCCGACGAGATCGCCGACCCCCATGCGCTGTCGATCCGCTGCCTGGTCAATGGCGAGGTCCGTCAGGACTCGAACACGCGCCACCTCGTCTTCGACATCTGGGACCAGATCGCCCACCTCAGCCAGGCCATGACGCTTGAGCCCGGCGACCTGATCTTCACCGGCACGCCGGGCGGCATCGGCGCGGCGATGAAGCCCATGCGGTTCCTGAAGGCCGGAGATCGCGTGCGCGTCGAGATCGAGGGGCTCGGCGCCCTCGACAACCCTTGCGAACCGGAGGTCTGACATGAGCAGCGAGGCCTTCGACTGCGACGTTCTCGTCGTCGGCCTGGGACCGGTGGGCGCTGCCGTCGCGGCGTTGCTGGCCAGGCGCGGGATCAAGGTGATGGCCATCGATCGGGACACCGAAATCTATCCGTTGCCCCGGGCCGTGCATTTCGACCACGAGATCATGCGACTGCTGCAGCACCTGGGCGTCGCGGAGGCGGTGTCTCGGCATGCGCAGGAAGCGCCGGACTACGAATTCCGCAACAGCGCCGGCCAGCTTCTCGCGCGCCTGCAGCCGGCGCCGAGCACCCCCTCGGGCTGGGCCAGTGGATACATGTTCCACCAGCCCGGCCTTGAGCGGGCGCTGCGCGACCAGCTGGCGGCGGCCGGGAACGCCGATGTCCAACTGGGCTGGCGCTTTGAGAGCCTGGCGCAGGACCCGCTTGGCGTCACCGCCACGGTGAGCGGACCGGAGGGCCCGGCCCAGATCCGGGCGCGCTACGTTGTTGGTTGCGACGGCGCTTCGAGCGCCGTCCGCGGCATGATCGGCGCCAGTCTGTTCGACTACGCCTTCGATGAACCCTGGCTGGTGGTCGACGCTGTCGTCGAGGCCGGCTGCCGCCTGCCGGAGGTGAACCTGCAGCTCTGTGATCCCGAGCGGCCGACCACCTGCGTCCTGGGGGGGCCGGGCCGCCACCGCTGGGAGTTCATGCTGCTGCCGGGCGAAACCCCGGAGGCCATGCTGGCCGATGGCAGGGTCGAAGCCCTGATCGCGCCCTGGGACTGCGGCCCTGTCCGGATCGAGCGCAAGGCGGTGTACCGTTTCCACGGCCTGGTGGCGAACCGCTGGCGGTCAGGACGCGTGCTGCTGGCCGGAGACGCCGCCCATCAAACGCCGCCTTTCGCCGGCCAGGGCATGTGCGCGGGCCTGCGGGACGCCTTCAATCTGGCCTGGAAGCTCGACGCCGTGATTTCGGGCGGCGCCGACGAGAGTCTGCTCGACAGCTACCAGAGCGAACGGGAACCCCACGTGCGGGCCTTCATCGAGCTGGCCATCGGCATGGGGCGGGTCGTCTGCACCCAGGACCGCGACGCCGCCGCAGCCCGTGACGCCGAGATGCTGAGCCGTATGCAATCCGGCGCGCCCGCGCTGCCGCCCCTGGTTCCGCCCCCTTTCACCGTCGGCTGCCTGTTGCCCGGCAGTCCCGCCGCCGGGACCGTGTTCCCGCAGCCGTGTGCCGGCCAGGCTCACCAGCGCTGCCGCATGGACGACGTCCTGGGCGACGCTCCCTGCCTGATCACCCGAAGCGCTGTCAGCACCGTCGCCACGGACGTCCAGCTCCTGCCGATCGAATCTGAACGGCTGGCTCGCTTCCGCGGGGCTCTGGAAGCCTGGCTTGACGAACACGGAGTGGAGGCGGTTCTGGTCCGGCCGGACCGCTGCGTCTTCGGCGCGGGCGAGCCGCACGAACTGCTATCGGCCTGGCGGCGCGCGTTGTCGCCGATCACCCGCGCCGCCTGAAGGGAAATGAACTGACCATGCTCCGACTGCACCACGCGCCCCTGGCCTGTTCGCTGGCCAGCCGCTTCGCCCTGGCCGAATCCGGTCTGCCGCACGAAGTCGCCTTCGTCCGCACCTGGCGGGACGAGCACAAGACCGACGCCTACCGGCGCATCAATCCGCGCGGCAAGGTGCCGGCTCTGGAGACCGATCATGGGGTGATCACCGAGTCGACGGCCATCCTGCCGTTCATCGCCGATCTGGCGCCCGACAAGGCGCTGCTTCCGCCGGCCGGGACGTTCGAGCGCGCGCAGGCCCAGTCCTGGCTTTCATTCCTGTCCAGCACGCTGCATGCCTCGCTGGCGGCGGCGATGTTCCCGGCTCCAGGATGCGACAACGACGTGGCGCGCGAGGCCGCCATCCAGCGCGCCGCCGCCGCCTTCCAGGAGATCGAGCAGCACCTCGACGGCCGTGATCACCTGCTGGGCGCCTTCAGCGTCTGCGATCTCTACCTGCTGGTCTTCTCTCTCTGGCGCGTCGGCCCCGGCCTGGCGGGACGGCTGCCACCCCTGCCCAACCTCGACCGGTTTCAGCAGATTCACCTTGCGCGCCCCGGCCTGGCCGCCATGGTCGGCGAGGAGATGAAGCTGAGATCGGAAGCCTGACGCGCGTGGCGGAGCCAGACAGACGCAATCCCCGGGTTGAGCGGACGCGCGCCGCCCTGGTCGCCGCCGGGCGACGGCTATTCAGTGAACGCCCGGTGGATGCGGTGACCGTGGATGACATCGTCCAGGCCGCGGCGGTCGGCAAGGGCAGCTTCTACAACCACTTTCCCGACCGCGAGGCCCTCGTCCGCGCCGTTTCGGCCCAGATCCGCCTCAGCGTCGAGGGCGCGATCGGGGAGGCCAACGCCGACGAGCCCGACCCGGCCCGGCGAGTGGTGCGGGCCGTCTGCTGTTACCTGCGTTACGCCGTCGACGAGCCCGAGCCCGCGAGGGTCCTGGTCCGGGTTCACGGCGGCCATACGTCCCTGGACGCGCCGCTGAACCGGGGCCTTGTGGAGGACATGGAGCGCGGCCTGGCGTCGGGACGCTTCGCCGTGCCGACGATCGAGGCCGGGGTGCTGTTCGCCTTCGGCGTCGTCCAGCTCTCCCTGGCGCGGTTGGTCCTGGAGCCGACGCCGAGCCTCGCCGTCAGCCTGGCCCAGCAGATGTGCGCCCTGTTGCTGCGGGGCCTCGGCCTTCCGCCGGCCGAGGCCGACCTCATCGCGGCCCAGGCAAGCGACGACATCGTGCGCCGGGGCGCCTACGCCACCACCCATACCGGAGCCGCCCATTGACCCCCCGCCCCCTCACCCCTTTCGAGGGCATGGACATCCGCACGCTCATCGACGAGCAGGCCTCCGAGCGCGGCGAGCGCCCGTTCCTGGTCTGGGAGCCCTTCGAGGGCGCCGGCCGGACCTGGACCTATGCGGACTTCGCGGAGGCCGTGCGGCGGTTCGCGGCCGGGCTCCACGTTCGCGGCGTCGCGCCGGGCGACCGGGTGATCGTCCACCTCGACAACTGTCCGGAGTCGGTGATCGCCTGGCTGGGCTGCGCCTACGCCGGCGCGGTGGCGGTGACGACCAACGCCAAGTCCAGCCAGGACGAGCTCGCCTATTTCGCGGACCACAGCGGCGCGGTGGGCGCCATCACCCAGCCGCGGTTCGCCGATCTGCTGGCCTCGGCCGCGCCGCAGCTTGCCTGGAGGGTGGTCACCGATACCGACAACGGCGCGCCGCCCGGGCCGGTCGCAGCCGGGTTCGAGCCCTTCACCGCCCTTGATGGCGATCCGGCCGCGCTGCCGGTGCGACCTCACGATCCCTGGGCGCCCTTCGCCATCCAGTACACCTCGGGCACCACCGCCAGGCCCAAGGCGGTTCTCTGGACCCACGCCAATGCGCTGTGGGGCGCGCGGCTGTGCGCCCAGCATGAGGATCTCCACGCCGACGACATCCACCTGGTGCACCTGCCGCTGTTCCACACCAACGCCCAGGCCTACAGCGTCCTGGCCTCCCTGTGGGCCGGCGCGGCGGTCGTGCTGACGCCGCGATTCTCCGCCTCGCGGTTCTGGCCGATCTCGCTGAAGCACGGGGCGACCTGGACCTCGATGATTCCGTTCTGCGTCAAGGCGCTGGTCGGGCAGCCGGTCCCGCCACGCCACAGCTACCGCTTCTGGGGCAACGGCATCTGCGAACCGGCCTGGGACCGGCTGTTCGGCGTCAAGACCATCGGCTGGTGGGGCATGACCGAGACCATCGCGCACGGGATCGTCGGCTCGGCGCACCGGAAGGACGCGCCGATGTCCATGGGTCGCCCGGCGCCCGGATACGACGTCCACGTCCTCGACGACGCGGGGCGCCCCGTCGGACCGGGCGAGGTCGGCGACCTGCTGGTCGGCGGGATTCGCGGGCTGTCCCTGTTCCTGGAGTACGCCGGCGATCCGGCGGCGACCGCGGCGGCGTTCCGCGAGGATGGCCTCTTCATCACCGGCGACCGGATCCGGCGCGGCGAGGACGGCTACCTCTATTTCGCCGATCGCTCCAAGGACATGCTGAAGGTCGGCGGCGAGAACGTCGCGGCGTCCGAAATCGAGAGGGTGATCGCCGGCGTGCCCGGCGTCTCGGAAGTGGCGGTGGTGGGCATGAAGCACGCCATGCTCGACGAGGCGCCCGCTGCCTTCGTGGTCCCCCTCCCGGGCCACGAGGACGGGCTGGAGGCGCGGATCGGGGCGGCCTGCGAGGACACCCTCGCGGCCTTCAAGCGACCGCACCTGATCCGGATCGTCGATGACCTGCCGCGATCCACGCTGGAAAAAGTCGCCAAGGCCGAACTGCGGGCGCTGCTGGCCGCCGAGTCTCCCGGCTGACGCGCCGGCCCTGGCCGCGAGGTCTCAGGAAGGGTCCTCTGGTCCTTCGTCATCAACCTCGTCCCCCGGGGCCCGGATCGGGCGATAGTCGGCGCCGGTCACGCGGCGGGTGAACCAGTCCATCTGCACGTCGATCTGGAAGAGTCTGTGGCGAAGCTTGCGGAAATTGTGCGGTTCGCCCGGGGCCAGATAGAGCTCGGTTTCCACATTCAGGTCCTTCAGCGCCCGATAGAGCATGATCGACTGGCTGGCGGGCACGCGTTCGTCATCCTCGCCGGCCAGGATCAACACCGGCGTGCGCACCTTGTCGAGGGCCGCCAGCGGTGAGTTGTCTGTATAGAGGTCACGCCGCGCGGTGGTCCCGTAAGGCGGTGTCTCGAACCATTCCATGCGCTGCCAGCGCGTGTCCGAGGTCAGGTACATCGACGGCCAGTCGACGACGCCAGCCCCGCTGGCCACCGCCTTGAAGCGGTCGGTGACGGTGATCAGCCGGTTTGTGATGTGTCCGCCGGCGCTCCAGCCCATCGCGCCAAGCCGGTCCGGATCCACCAGGCCGCGTTCAATCAGATCATCGACGCCGGACAGGACGTCCTTGTCGGCGTGGCGGAAATAGTCGCCGTTCATCCCCTGCAGGAAGGCGTCGCCGTAGCCCGTTCCACCGCGGTAGTTCACGCTCAGCGTCATGAACCCCTGGGTAGCGAGCAACGGATTGAAGCGGCTGTAGGCGAAGATGTTGAAGACGTCCGACGAGCGCGGCCCGCCGTGGGTCTGGACGATCAAGGGATAGCGCCGGCCCGGCGTCCAGCCGACCGGATAGGTCACCAGCCCCTCCAGCGCCTGACCGTCGGCGGCCGTCCAGCGGATCGCTTCCTGGCGCGGCAACAGGAACCGGTCAGCAAGGCCGGCGTGGACGCGGGTGACGGCGACCGGCCTGGGACGGCGCGGATCAAGCCGGTAGACTTCCGCAGGCGCGGTCGCGGATGCGAGCAGGAAGACAAGGGTGCGACCGTCTTCGCTGAGCGTCATGTCCTCGGCCGAATGATCGCCGCGAGCCAGCGGGCGGGGCGCCCGTCCGTCAAGGTCAAAGGCGAAGAGTTCGCGGCGCACGCCGGTGGTGGCAGAGACATAGACCGAGCGCGCGTCAGCCGCCCATTCCGCCGCTTCGATCTCCCACGGCTCCCCGGCCCCGATCTCGCGGAGGCTTCCGTCGGCCAGACTCATGACAAACAGATTGGGGTTCACGGTGGCGTAGCGGCCACCCTCGGCGTTGGCGATGAACAACAGGCTGCGGCCGTCCGGCGACAGACGCGGATTTCGCTCCTGATAGTCGTTGTCGGTCAACCGCCGATCCGGCCCACCGCTGGCCTTGAGCCAGAGTTCAGCGCGGGGATTGTCGTCGTTCAGCTTCGAGGGCGCGCGTCTGTAGAGGATCGTCCGCCCCTCGCCTGAGAGGTCGTAGGCTTCGACGTCAAAGTCGCCGCTGACAACCCGCCGGACCTTGCCGTCGGCGACCGACATCCGCCACAGGGCGCGTCGCTGACCCGGCGCCTCGAACGGTTCGAGCCTGCCCTTCCGGGCTTCGCGACTGGCCTTCGTCTCCGGTACGTCGGCCAGGAAGTAAAGTTCGCCGCCATCGGGCGACCAGCGCAGGTCCATCGGCGTGGTCCGGCGCGAGCCGACCCTGCGGGGCTCGCCGCCGTCTATCGGCGAGACGTAGATCTGCTTCCGCGTATCGCCGCCACGCTTGGCCACGAAGGCGAAGCTCCGGCCGTCCGGGGCCCATTCGGCCGCCGAGGCCGGACCCTCGATCATCCGGCGCGGGGCCGCGCCGTCGATCCCAACGCGCCAGATGTCCTCGATGACCTCGTCGGCCTTCCAGTCCGCGCGACCCAGGGTGTAGAGGACCAGGCGTCCGTCGGGAGAGACCCGCGGACCGGAAACCCGCTGCAACTCCAGCAGATCAATCGCCGTCATCGGTCCCGGCGCCGCTATCGCGGCGGTAGCGACCAGCGTCGCGGCAAGGACGGCGAGCGCGGCCAGGCGGAGTCGGATCATGCTGTCGGGTTCCGCGAGCAGCCGCCGGCGACGGGCGTCGCCGGCGGTCGCACAGGTCAGAAGGTCAGTTGCAGGCCGAGGGTGAAGGCGCGGCCGATCACGCCGTAGGTGGCGTTGTAGTTGTAGTCATTGCCGCTGTCTGTTCCGCTTGGCAGGAAGGGGCCACGGTCGTCGAACACATTCTTGACGGTGCCGAAGACGCGCAGATCCTTGTTCTTCGGCAACGGGAAGAACTTCACGCTGAGGTCATGGCGCCAGAAGGAATCGACGTTGAGGAACAGGGGATTGGTGATCCCATTGGCCTCCAGACGCGCGGCCATGGCGTTGCTGTCGAGGGCCTCGCCGATGAAGCGGCCGGTCCACTGCACCGACCACTGACGGTCGCGCCACAGCAGGCTCATCCTGCCTTCATTCTCTGAGGTCCCGACCTCGCCCAGCGAGTTGCTCGTCACCACCCCGCTGACGCCGTCGAAGTCCTGCTCCAGCTCAAGGCGTCGGCTGTAGTTGGCGCGGAAGGTGAAGTTTCCGGGGACGTTGAAGTCCTCAAGGTCGAAGCGATAACGGAGGGCGACATCGACGCCCCGGGCCCGCAGGTCGTTCAGGTTTTCCTGCAGGTTCAGGATCCTGGTGAGCTGACCCGCGGCGTCGCGGGTGAGGTAGTTGCAATAGCGGCTGTCGAGGCTGTTGGACGAATAGCAGTCGAGCAGGATTTCATTGTTCTCGAGCGCGGCGATCGCGTCGGACACCTCGATTTCGTAATAGTCGACACTGATCTCGAGATCATCGATGAACCGGGGCCGCAGCACGACGCCCAGGGTCACGGTGTCGGCCGTCTCTTCCTTCAGGTTCGGGTTGCCGCCGTTCGGCGCGTTGAAGTTGTCGTCGAGCTGCACGAACACGCCGTCGGCGGCGATGGTCGCGGCGATGCCCGGGTCCAGACGGCAATTGGCGGCGATGGCCCCAGGCGTCACGGCGGTGACGCCCGAGCAGATATCAATGACGTCATCGAAATCGTCCCGCGGCGGGGAGTACAGCTCTGTCGTGTCCGGCGCGCGCTGGGCGCGGCTCCAGGTCGCGCGGAAGCGGATGTCCTCGACCGGGGCCCATTGCAGCCCGGCGCGATAGCTGTAGGTCGTGCCTACCGCTTCGAGGTTGTAGTCGGCCACGCGGATGGCGGCGTTGACCTCGAGGTAGTCCGCGAACGGCATGTCCCGCAGGATCGGAACGGAGGCTTCGAAGAACGCTTCCTTGGCTTCGATCACCCCGCTGTACTCGGGAATGTAGGCGAAGTTGGTCAGGCCGTTCTGCGTGAGCTCGTCGGTGTCGGTGCTGGTCTTCTCGCGCCGCATCTCGAAGCCGAAGGCAGTCTCGACCGGGCCGGCCGGCAACTCGAACAGCGTGCCGGTCACGTAGCCTTCGACGGTGTCGAGCCGGTTTTCGGGCCGATACCAGACGTTCGCCCTGATGTAGTCGGCCATGTCGTCGGTGATGGAGCCGAGCCCAAACAGGTCCAGCGCCACGCAGCCCTCAGCCCGCGCCGTGGCGTCACGACACCGGACGTCCGTTCCGACGCGCTCGGCGTTGAGCGCGTTCTTCACGTTGGACAGGTTCAGGCCATTGTTGCGGGACTGATAGCCCTCGAACTTTCCGTAGCCATAGGTCACGAACCAGTTCCAGTCGCCAAACACGACCCCCTCGGCGCCGACCCAGCCACGCAGCGTGCGCCGGCGGTTGTAGATTTCCTGCGGACCCACCTCGGTCATACGGCGTCGGAAGCTGATGCTTGAGCTGGCCGCGGAAAAGATCTGGGTCGGCACGAACGGGTTGGCCCGGGCGATGTTGCCGATCGTGAACTCGTCGTTGATCCCGTAGGCGATGGTGTTGCTCAGCGCGTAGGCCTCGCGCGTCGAGTTCGTCTCGACCTGGGAGGCGAACAGCTGGGTCCAGATCTTGACGTTGTCGGACAGATCGTAGGACGCCTTGAACGCGCCGCTCAGGTATTCCGCGGGCGTGATCAGGGTGCCGTTGGTGCGCGTCTCGTAGCCGTTGACGGCGGTGACGAAGCCGGTGTTGAGGCCAGTATCGTTATAATAGAAGCTGCTGGCCCGGAACCGGCCGCCCGGCGTGTAGGTGCTCAGGTCAGGCGAGCTGAGTGTGTTGGTGGTCGGGCTGTAGACCACCGACAGCAGGGCGCGGTCGCGCTCGGCCGCGTAGAGGGCGTTCTGGCGCTCGTAGGTGCCGCCGACCATGATCTTGAGACGATCATCGACGAACTTGCCGCCCCAGGCGCCCGAATATTCGATGGTGCTGCCGCCGCCGTCCTCGGTGACGCCCCCCACGACCCGGCCGCGGAAGCCGTCATACCGGCTTTCGGTGATGATGTTGACGACCCCGGAAACCGCGTCCGACCCGTAGACGGCCGACGCGCCGCCCGTGATGATCTCGACACGATCGACGAAGAACTCGGGGACCGAGCTCAGGCTGACGCTGTTCCGGTTGCCGGCGTTGGAAACCGTCCGACGGCCGTCGATCAGGGTCAATGTGCGGTTCTCGCCCAGCGAGCGAAGGCTGATGGTGCTGAGGCCGTTGTCCTGGACGGCCGACTGGCTGGTCGAAAGATTGACGCCGATATCGATGCCCGGCAGGTCCGCCAGGGCGTCGGCCAGGTCGATGTATCCGCCCTCCAGAAGATCTTCCCGCTCGATGTCCGCCATCGGGGTCGGGCTGTCAAAGGTCGTCCGGCGCAGGCGCGACCCGGTCACCACCAGCGCCTCCAGCTCCATCTCGGAGCCTTGATCTACGGACGCCGGCTCGGTGGCCGGGGCGGTTCGCTCACTGCGGGCGCCCAGGATGATGGCGCCGGAGGCGTCCTGCACGATCTCGACATCGGCGCCGGCGGCGAGACGCCGGGCGGCCTCGAGCGGCGTGTACCGCCCCTTGACCGCCGGCGCGCGCCGGGCGGCGACCGATTCAGGCGAGAACAGGATGTCGACGCCGGCTTCCTTGCCCAACTCGCGGAGGGCCTCGCCGAGCGGCTGGGCCGGCACGTCGATCGCAACCGCCTGCGCCAGGCTGGCGGTGGCGAACATCAGCGCGCCGCCCGAAACAGCGGCCGCCAGCGCAAGGCGCAGCGCGCCCCGAGTTCCCGTTTTCATGCAGTACCCCCGAATTGCCCGATTCCGGACTTCGGAAGGTCTGACGACCGCAGCACGGTTTTCCTCAGCAAGTTTTTTCAGACGGCGCTGGCGCGGCCGATGACCAACGCGCCCCTGCCGTCGTGAACCTTCAGGTCGAGCAGCAGGGCCACGGACCGGGCGAAGGCCTCGTTGTCTCCGGTCTTGTAGACTCCGCTGATGCGCAGCCCCCCCAGCGCGGGATCATCGACCTCGATCCGACGGCGGCTGTAGCGGTTCATCTCGCCAAGCGCCTCGGCCAGGGTCTCGTTCTCGAAGACGACGCGACCGAACCGCCAGGCCGTGGCGGTCTGGACATCGGTCTCTTCCCGCCGGGCGCCGTGGCCGGGCGATGCCACGACCTTCTGCCCGGCGGCGGCCAGCGTGCGGCTGTCCGGCCTGCCCGCCGGCATCATGATCACCGCGCCCTGGACGGCGACGACCGAGACGGCTCCAAGGCGCAGGCGGACGTCGAAGGCGTCGCCGTCGTCGCCGATGATCTGCTGCTCGGCCGCGGAGACGACAAACGGGCGCGTCGGGTCCCCGGCGGCGCGGAAGAAGGCCCTGCCCTTGACCAAGGTAACGCGGCGCTGACGCCCATCCACCTTGACCCGCACGCTGCTCTCGGCGTCGAGGAAGATCGACGATCCGTCATCGAGGGCGATGGTCCGGGTCTCGCCGACCTCCGTGGCGTACACGGTCGGCGCGCTGACGAACCAGGCCGCGCCGACCGCGGCCAGCACGCCGGCGCTGGTCAGCACCAGCCGCCGGTCGACCATCGCCCGGCGTCGAATGACCTGATCCCCACGCAGCGCTCCGGCCATCTCGAAGGTGGCCGTGACGGCGTCAAACGCGGCGCGATGCGCGTCGGACCGCCGCAGCCATACCTGAAAGGCGGACTCATCCAGGGCGTCCCGATCGTCGCGCCGCAGCCGGGCGAGCCAGGCTGCGGCCTCCTCCCGGATCGTGTCGGTCCGCGATGACGTCATGATCAGGTCACCACTGCTCGGTCCATCCCGTCAGGAACAGAGCCGCTTTCGCCACATGCTTCTCGACCGCGCTCACCGAAATGCCGAGGCGGTCGGCGATCTCCCGATACTTCAGCCCCTCAAGCCGGTGAAGCAGAAACACCTCCTGCGTTCGGGGACTGAGGCGCTGGAGACCGGCCTTCAGACGGGTCAGACGCTCGCGCGCCTGCAGAACCTCATCCTGAAGCGGCAGGCTGTCGGAAACTTCCGCGTGATCGGCGACCACCACGTCCTCGTCCCGCCGCTTCCGGCGACGACGCTCGTCGATGGCCAGGTTGACCGCCGTGCGGGCGACAAAGGCGTCGGTATTCAGGATCGGCCGGGCGCCCGCACGATACTCCATGGCGCGCAGATACGCGGACTGCAGCACGTCCTCGGCGCCGGCCGGATCGCGCGTGATCCTGGCAATTTTCCGCAGGAGCGCCGACCACCGCCGTCGCCCTCCCGTCTCGTCCACCCGTTGTCCCCGTCATGACGCGGATCGAATTGGCGGAACGAACAGTGCAGCTGTCAAGTGTATGCCGGCGCAGCCGGGTCATCGGCCCCGCGAAACTCAGCCAAGGGTACGCAGATGCGCCAGGCTGGTCTCCACGCTCGGCCACCAGGGGGCGGGTGGAAAGTCGTGTTCCACGAAGTAGTGCTCGGCGCCGGCGACGTCGGCGGCCTGGATCAGGTCCGAGAAATCGAAGGTCCCAGCCCCGACGTCAGCCATCCTGCCATCGGGGGCCATATCCTTGAGGTGAACCAGCTTTACGCGCCCGGCCATTCGCTCGATGAACGCCCTGGGGTCTTCGCCGCCCTTCGTGAGCCAGTAGACGTCGAGCTCGAAGTCAACGAAATCGGGGTCGGTCTCGGCTACCAGCCGGTCGAAGGGCCGGACGCCGTCGACCGCCTCGAACTCGAAGTCGTGGTGGTGGTAGGCGACCCGCAGCCCGTCCGCCCGCGCGCGCTTCGCGAAGGCGCCCAGCGTCGAGATGACCGAGGACCAGTCACGCTGGTCCGGCATGACATAGGGCATCACCAGGTAGCGGCAGCCGAGGGCCTTGGCCATCGCCAGCACGGCGTCCGGCTGCTCGGCCATATCGGTCAGGCCCGCATGGGCCGAGGGACAGTCGAGCCCGATCTCCCGCATGCGCGCCGCGAATCCGGCGAAGTCGGAGCCGAGCGGGGCTGCAAACTCCACCGCGTCATAGCCGATGTCGCGGATGCGCCCGAGCGTGCCCAGCGGGTCCGCCGCGAATGGCTTGCGCAAGGTGTAGAGTTGAATGCCGATCGGTCTCACAGGCTCACAGGCCTCCCTGTTCCAGAAGATCGGCCGCATGGTGCGCCGCCCTTGCGGCGATGGCCATGTAGGTCAGCGAGGGGTTCACCGACGCGCTGGAGGTCATCACCGCGCCGTCTGAGACAAAAAGGTTGGGGACCTCGTGCGCCTGGCCCCAGCCATTGAGCACCGAGGTGGCCGGATCCCGGCCCATGCGGGCCGTCCCCATCTCGTGGATGCGGTCGCCGGGCGGCGTCAGCTGCTCGGCGGCCTCTTCCCAGGGTGTGATGTCGACGCAGCCGACGGCCCGCAGCATGTCGGCCGCGTCCCGCGCCGCCGCGCGCATCATCGCGTACTCGTTGGGGCCGTGGCTCGCCGCGATGATCGGCACCGGAATCCCCCAGCTGTCCATGCGGACGGCGGAGAGGGTCACCCGGTTTTCGGGATCGGGCAGCACCTCGCCGAACGGCAGGAGCGAGAAGTGCCAGCCGTGGAGCCCCTCGTCATCGCCACCGCCGACGCCCTGGGCGAAGCTTTCCGCGCGCCGCGAGCGGGCCGCGCCGCCCTGCATGCCGAACCCGCGCAGGTAGGGCTTGTCGCCCTCGGTGACGTTGCCGTAGCGGGGCACATAGATGCCGGTCGGCCGATCCCGCTGGTCATGGACACCCGCGAACCCCGGCATCTTGCCGACGATGTTCTTGCTGCTGACGTGATCCATCAGGTTGCGGCCGACCTGGTCGCTGCCGTTGGCGAGGCCGCGCGGAAACGCGTCCGATCGGGAGTTCAGCAGCAGGGCGGCGGTGTTGATCGCCGAGGCGTTCACGAAGACCATCCGCGCCTCGAAGATCTCGCCCCCCTTGTCCAGCCGGTTGATCGTCCGCACGCCCGTCACCCGGCCGGTGGCCGGATCATGGATGACGCTCTCGACGACCCGGTCGGTCAGGACGGTCAGGTTGCCGGTGTTGAGCGCCGCCGGCAGCGTCGCCGCCTGGGTCGAGAAATAGCTGCCCAAAGGACAGCCGTGATGGCACCGCACATGCTGCTCGCACCGCTTGCGGCCGAGGTCCATCTGCGGCTTGGCGACGCGACTGAGGTGAGCCGCCCGCCCCATGATCATCCGTCGCGTGGGCCAGTCGGCCTCGATCCTCGCCTTGGCGGCCAGCTCGACATCGTTGAACGGAAAGGCCGGCAGGAAGTCGCCGTCCGGCAGCTGCTCAAGGCCGTCGAAGTCGCCGCTTATCCCGGCGAAGGCCTCGACGTGATCGTACCAAGGCTCAAGGTCCCCGTAGCGGATCGGCCAGTCAACGCCGTGACCATCCTGCAGGTTCGAGAGAAAGTCCTGCGGGCCCCATCGGTAGGACTGCCGGCCCCAGGTCAGCGACCGTCCGCCCAGCTGATAGCCCCGGATCCAGCGATAAGGCTTGCCGGGCGCGGTCTCATAGGGATGGTCGTGATCGCTGGCCCAGAAGGCCTTGTTGGAGTTGAACAGCGCGTAGGAGACCCCGACATGGTAGGGGTAGTGCAGGTCCCGCTCCGCTTCCGGGATCTGGTCGTCCCGCCGCCGGAGCTTGGCGGCCTGATCGTGGCTGTAGCCCGATCCGTGCGGCACATCAGGACCCCGCTCGAGCATCAGGACCTTAAGGCCGCGCTCGCAGAGCTCCTTGGCGACCCAGCCGCCGGTGATGCCGGAGCCGACGACGATGGCGTCGAACATCACGCCGCTCCCTTTGTTTGCGCAGTGTCTTCGAACTGGACGATGGCGGCCCGCAGCGCCGTGATCGGATCGCCGCGCGGCACGAATTCATGGCCGACCCAGCCCTGGTAGCCCAGATGCCGCAGCAGGCCGGCGATGGCCGGCCAGTGGATCTCCTGGCGGTCGTCCAGGTCGCGGCGGCCGGGCGCGCCGGCGGTGTGCACATGGCCGATCAGGTCGAAGTTGGCCCGGATGGTCCGGCTGAGATCACCCTCCATCAGCTGCATGTGATAGCCGTCGTAGAGGAGCCGCAGGGCTGGCGATCCCACGCCCCGAACCACTTCCGCGCCGAAGGCCGTGCGATCACATTGGTGGCCCGGATGGTCGACCTTGCTGTTGAGCAGCTCCATCAGCAGCCGCACGCCGGCCTGTTCGGCATGGGCCACGACGGGGGCCAGGCCTTCGATGCAGGCCTGTATCGCGGGCCCGTCAGCGCCGTCGCCGATACGGTTGCCGGAAAAGACGATGACAGACTCGCACCCGCCGGCGGCCGCCGTGTCGATGCTGCGGCGGACTTCGTCGGTCAGGGCCGCATGCCGTGCGGGGTCATTGAACCCGGTCTCCAGCGTGTGACCCGTCAGGCTGACCAGCGACAGTCCGGCGTCGCGGGCTACCGGCCACAGCGCCTCGGGCAGCATCTCCACGCCCTGCGCGCCGGCCGCCGCCGCCTCCCGCAGCAGGGTGGCGGGATCGACCTCGCGGCCCGCGGTGAACGACCACCAGGCGAAACTCTGCCGCATCACGCGTTCTCCTCGTCCAGCGCCATCCAGCGGCCGTCGGCCGCCGCGCTGCGCACGGCGGCGTCGATGAACCGCACGCCTTCGACACCGGCGCCCACTCCGGGCAGGTCCAGCGCGGTCGCGGGCGGCGGCTGCCCTGTCTTGTGCGCCGAGACCAGATCCGCCGCGTCGGCGTAGATTCGCGCGAAGCCTTCAAGATAACCCTCGGGATGTCCCGCCGGGATGCGCGTCGCCGCCTGGGCCGCCGCCGACAGGCCGGGCCCGCCGCGCCGCAGGATCCGCGGCGGCTCGCCGAGCGGCGTGTAGCGCAGGATGTCCGGATCCTCCTGCGACCACTCCAGCCCGCCGGTCTCGCCATAGATCCGCAGCCTCAGGCCGTTCGCCGCCCCGACCGCCACCTGGCTGGCCCAGAGCTGCCCCCGCGCGCCGCCGGCCCAGCGGAGGCGAAGCTGCACATCGTCGTCGAGCAGACGCCCCTCCACGAAGCGGGACGTCTCGGCGCTGACCTGGTCCGCCGCCGCACCGAGGACGAAGGTCGCCAGGTGGTAGGCATGGGTGGCGATGTCGCCCAGCGCGCCGCCAGGCCCCGCCCGCTCAGGATCGCCCCGCCAGTCGGCTTGCTTGTTGCCCGGCAGCGGCGTGGCCAGCCAGTCCTGCGCATACTCGGCCTGGACCACCCGGATCGCGCCCAGCGTTCCGGCCGCCACCATGGCCCGCATCTGCCGGACCATCGCATAGCCGCTGTAGTTGTGGGTCAGCACCAGCGGGGTCCCGGTCCGCGCCACGGCGTCGGCCAAATCCAGCGCATCGGCCAGACCGGTGGTCAGCGGCTTGTCGCAGATCACCGCGATCCCGGCCTCGAGAAAGGCCCTCGCCGGCGCATGGTGCAGGTGGTTTGGCGTGACGATGGCCACCGCGTCGATGCGGTCCGGCCGAGCGGCCTCGGCCTGCGCCATGACCCGCCAGTCGCCGTAGCAGCGGTCTTCGCCCAGGCCGAGACCCTGCCCGAAGGCCCGCGAACGTCCGGCGTCGCCGCTGAACGCCCCGGCGACCAGCGTCCAGCGATCGTCGAGCCGGGCGGCCATGCGATGCACCCCGCCGATGAAGGCGCCCTCGCCGCCGCCGATCATCCCCAGCGACAGGCGCATCTCAGCGATCGAGGCCCAGCAGCCGGCGATTGGCCGCCGCGTCGACGTCGGTGGCGAGGAAGTCGTCGAAGCTCTTGCCGGTCACGGTGATGATGTGGTCGCGGATGAAGGTCGCGCCTTCCCGGGCGCCGTCCTCCGGCGCCTTGAGCGCGCACTCCCATTCCAGCACCGCCCAGCCCTGATAGCCGTACTGCGCGAACTTCGAGAAGATCGCCTTGAAGTCGATCTGGCCGTCGCCCAGCGAGCGGAACCGGCCGGCCCGCTCTTTCCACGGCGCGTAGCCGCTGTAGACGCCCTGCCGCCCGGTCGGCCGGAACTCGGCGTCCTTGACGTGAAACATCCGGATCCGCTCGTGGTAGAGGTCGATGTACTCGAGGTAGTCGAGCTGCTGCAGCAGGAAGTGGCTGGGATCGTAGAGCAGGCAGGCGCGGGGATGATGATCCACGCGGTCCCAGAACATCTCCACCGTCGTGCCGTCGAACAGGTCCTCGCTGGGATGAATCTCGTAGCAGAGGTCGACGCCCGCCTCGTCGAAGGCGTCGAGGATCGGCCGCCAGCGCCGGGCCAATTCGTCGAACGCCTCCTCGATCAGCCCGGCCGGCCGTTGCGGATAGGGATAGAGGTAGGGCCAGGCCAGCGAGCCCGAGAAGGTGACGTGGGCGTCCAGCCCCATCCGCCGCGAGGCCTTCGCCCCCAGCAGAACCTGCTCCACCGCCCAGGCCTGCCGCGCCGCGGGGTTGCCCCGCACCCGCGCCGGCGCCGAGCCGTCGAACATCTCGTCATAGGCCGGATGCACCGCGACCATCTGGCCCTGGGTATGGGTGGAGAGCTCGGAGACCTCAAGGCCGGCGGCGGCGAGGACGCCCTTCACCTCGTCGCAGTAGACGTCGCTCTCGGCCGCCAGCTTCAGGTCGAACAGCCGCCGGTCCCAGGTCGGGATCTGCACGCCCTTGTATCCGAGATCGCCGGCCCAGCGGGCGATGGCCTCCAGGCTGTTGAACGGCGGTTCGTCGCCCGCGAACTGCGCCAGAAAAATCGCCGGGCCCTTCATGCAACCTCCCTTGAGGGGCCGCCTGCATCGGACCGCCCGTTCCCTGTTCGTTGAAAGCTAGCATGCGCGGAGGCTTTGGCGAGCGGGTCGTTCGACCCCGGCCAGCTTGCGGTTGACGCGGGGACCATCCGCACGGCGAACTTCGCATACCGCGACTCCGCGGGCCCGGGGGGAAGCGGTGCAGAACGATCTGATCCAGTGGGCCGTCTTCATCGGCCTGACCGTCCTGATGGCCGTGCTCACGGGCTGGCAGGTGTCGCGGATGGGCGGCCGGTCGACCGACTCGAACCGCGAGTACTTCCTGGCCGGCGGCAACCTGACCTGGCCGTTCATCGCCGGCTCGATCACCCTGACCAATCTCTCGACCGACCAGCTGGTCGGCATGAACGGCAACCAGATGCTGCTGCTGGCCTGGTGGGAGCTGTCGGCGATCGTCGGGCTGCTGATGCTCTGCTGGATCTTCCTGCCGATCTATTACCGCAACAACTGCACCACCACGACCGAGCTTCTGGAACGGAAGTATGGCTCCAAGCACCTGCGGGCCGTGGTGTCGGTTCTGTTCCTGCTCGGCAACGTGTTCATCTACCTGCCGATCATGCTCTACACCGGCTCGCTGTTCCTCAAGACGATGTTCGGGGTCGACATCCCGCTGATCGCCATCGCCGCGGTGATGGCCGTTCTCGGCGGCGCCTATGCGATCAGCGGCGGGCTGCGGGCCGTCGCGGTCTATGACACGATCTCCGGAATCGGCATTCTCGCCATGGCGCTGCTGGTCATGGTGCTGGCGATGGCGGCCATCGACTTCGACTTCAGCGGCATTCCGCCCGAGCGCCTGAGCATGATCGGCGGCAAGGACTCCCCCATCCCCTGGCAGACCCTGCTGACCGGGATGATCTTCATCCAGATGTTCTACTGGAGCACCAACCAGACCATCACCCAGAGGGCGATGGCGGCGCCCAGCCTGCGGGAGGGGCAGAAGGGCGTTCTGGCGGCGGCGGCGATCCGCCTGCTGATCATCCCTGCCATCGTTGTCGTGCCGGGCGTTGCGGCCTACAAGCTGTTCGGCGATGCGGGCGACGCGACCTACGGGCGGATTGTCGCGACGGTGATGCCCGGCTGGCTGTCCGGCGCCTTCGCCGCCTTCATGGCCGCCGCCCTGCTGACCAGCTACACCTCGGTGCTGAACTCGTCGGTGACCCTCTACGTCTGCGACCTGCATGAGAAGTTCATCGCCGAGAAGCCGAACGTCGCCCGGCTGAACACCATCATCTCCCTGGTTTTCCTGGTGCTGTCGGTCCTGCTGGTCCCGATCTACATGGGCGCCGACTCCATCATCAATCTGGTGCAGCAGCTCAACGGCCTGCTGTCCATGCCGATCCTCTCGGCCTTCATCGTCGGCCTGATGTTCCGCAACGTGGACGCTCGCGCCGTCATGGGCGCCGTCGTATTCGGGACGCTGCTCTACGCGGGTTTCACCTTCGTCTGGACGCCCACCCACTACATCCACCTGATGGTCATAACGCTGGCCGCCTGCGTCGCCTTCGCGCTCGGCGTCAACCGCCTGGCGTTCGGCAAGCGAGCGGTGCTGGTCGATTCGGTGAGAAGGCGCCTGGGCCGGAAGCCCGGCTGACCGGGCGCCAGACTAGGACGTCACGCGATCCCGCCCGCGACCTCGTGATCCTGCCTGGCCAAAGATATTCACTAGCGTGATAGTCAGTGTTGACGACCGCATGAGTGCGTGTCAGCTTCCGGTCATGCGCCGAAGAGCGCTCGCCGTTAGGGGCACCGGGAGGGACCATGAAGATTCAAGCATTGCTGCTGAGCGCGTCCGTAATGACGCTGGGTTGGTGCGGGACCGCCGCGGCGCAGACGCCGGCGCCTCCGCCGGCGGCCGCGGCCGAAACGCAGGAGTTGGACGAGCTCGTCATCACCGCCGAGCGGCGCAGCTCCAACCTGCAGACGACGCCTATTTCGGCGACCGTGATGAGCGGCGCCGCTCTTGAGGCGAAAGGGATCACGACGGTCGACCAGCTGCAGTTCGCGGTGCCCGGCGCCGTCATCAACAACTTCGGTCAGGGCATCGACTTCAACATCCGCGGCATCGGCAAGGCCGAGCACAATTCCCAGACCCTGACGGGCGTCATCACCTACCGCGACGGCGTGGCGACCTTCCCCGGCTACTTCATGGGCGAGCCCTACTACGACATCGCCAGCCTCGAAGTGCTGCGAGGGCCGCAGGGCACGTTTGTCGGCCAGAACGCCACAGGCGGCGCCGTGTTCGTGACGTCGAACAATCCCATCATCGGCGGCGGTTACACCGGCTACATCGCCGGCCAGATCGGCAACTATTCGGACATCGCCGCCCAGGGTGCGATCAACCTGCCGATCAGCGACACCTTCGCCGCGCGGATCGCCTTCAACGCCGAGCGCCGCGACAGCTTCTGGGACGTGAGCGGGCCGGCCAGCGGCAATGACGGCGTGCGGACCAACAGCGTGCGCCTGGGCCTTCTATGGACCCCGACCGAAGCCCTGACCGTCAACTTCAAGACCGACTACAACCACCTCGACTACGGCGGCTACCCGTCCGATCCCGTGAATTCGACGAACGACCTGTTCGACATCACCGCCAACGGCGACATGGCGGCGCGGGACTGGTTCGTGCGGTCGGTGCTGAAGGTCGACTACGTGTTCGACAACGGCGTCACCCTGCGCTCGGTCAGCGGCTACCAGGACGGCAACACCTACTACACGGCCGATCTGGACGGCACGAGCGTCGGCAACCGGACCTTCACCGACTCCGTCGACGAGACGATCTGGTCCCAGGAGATCAACCTGATCTCGCCCGGCGACGGCCCGATGTCATGGGTGCTGGGCCTCTACCACCAGTCGGACGAGCTCGACTTCCTGCCGGGCGAGTTCGTCATCGGCCTCCCGGCCGGCAATCCCTTCAGCGAGTATGTGCTCCAGGGCACGAACCCGAAGGAAACAAGCGCGGTCTTCGGCCAGGTGACCTTCAAGCTGCCGCAGCGCTTCGAACTGCAGGTCGGCGCGCGCTACTCGGAATCGAAGACGAGTAACGACATCACCATCATGCAGTACGGCACGCCGATCGCGCAGAAGCAGTCGGCCTCGTCGGACAACATCTCCGGCAAGGTGTCGCTGAGCTGGACCGTCGACGACCACAACTTCCTCTATGCCTTCGTCGCGACGGGCTACAAGCCGGGCGGCCTGAACGTGCCGGTGGGCTTCGGCGCCCCGGACCCGTTTGAGCCGGAGAAGGTCACGAACTACGAACTGGGCTGGAAGGCGGGCTTCCTGGGCGGCCGGCTGCGCACCCAGATGAACGTCTATTACAACGACTACGAAAACTTCCAGGTGACCATCGGCTACCCGATTCTGCCGATCTTCGGCTATGGCCTCAACACGCCCGAGCCGTCGACGATCTACGGCTTCGAAGCCCAGCTGGAGGCGGTGTTCGGCCCCCTGTCGGTCGACGCCGGCATGGGCTGGATGAAGAGCGAGATCGGGGAGTTCTACGCCACCGACCCGCGCGGAGCGACCTTCACCGCCTGTGATCCGGCTACGGGTCCGGTCAGCGCAAGCTGCCTCAATCTCGAGGGTCGCGAACAGAGCTACGCGCCGGAGCTGACCTTCAACATCGGAGCCCAGTACCGGTTCACCCTGGCCAACGGCGACAGCATCACGCCGCGCCTCAACTACGGCTATGTCTCCGAGCAGTGGGCGACCCTCTTCCAGAACGTGGCGCGGGGCGACCGGATCGAGGAGCGCAACGTCTTCAACGCCCAGCTGGCCTGGCGGAGCGGCGACCTGGTCACAACGCTCTATGCGACCAACCTGACCGACGATCGCTACGTCGCCGCCATCAACTCCGGGCTACGGTTCGCCGGCCCGCCACGGCAGTTCGGCCTTCGCGTCATGAAGGTCTTCTAGCGCGATTACCTCCCGCGCATTTGGGCTGGCCGTCTGGCGGACACCAGGCGGCCAGCCACTTTTGATTTACAGGCGATCCCGTGTCGCCAAGCCGAGAACTGAGTGATCCGCGCTATGCAGTCCTACGCCCTGACGGTCGACAAGTTCCTCGACCACGCCGCCAAGTGGACAGGGACGCGCGAAGTGGTGACGGCGGGCGCGGGCCGGATCAGCTACGCCGCGCTCAGGGAGCGCAGCAACCGCATGTCGGGCGCCCTCGCCCATCTCGGCCTCGTTCAGGGCGATCGGATCGCGACCCTGGCCTGGAACACCCAGCACCATGTCGAGGTCTACTTCGCCGCCATGGGCGCGGGCTTCGTCTGCCACACCCTCAATCCCCGCCTGACCATCGAGCACCTGGCGGCCATGATCAACGAGGCCGAGGACCGGGTCCTGGCCGTCGCCTCCAACCTGTCGTCGGTGCTCGACGCCCTGCTGCCGCTGTGCCCGCTCGTGAAGCATGTGGTGCTGATGGACGAACCCGCCGAGGACGCGCCCGTCGAGTCCCCCTACGCCGCGGAGGCCTGGGCCCTCGAGGCGCTGCTTGAGGCCCATGGCCGCCCCGTGACCTGGGGCGACTTCAGCGAGCAATCCGCCGCCGGGCTTTGCTACACGTCTGGCACGACGGGCCGGCCCAAGGGCGTGCTCTACACCCACCGCTCCAACTACCTGCACACGCTGCGGGCGTTGCAGGCCGACGCCTTCGCCCTGACCGCCGCCGACTCCGTCCTGGTGGCGGTGCCGATGTTCCACGCGAACGGCTGGGGCCTGCCCTTCGCCGCGCCGGCCGTCGGGGCCAATCTGGTCTTGCCCGGCCGGGACACCGACGGCGCCAGCCTGACCAGGCTGCTGCAGGATGAACGGGTCACCATCGCCGCCGGGGTGCAGACGGTCTGGCTGGGGGTGCTCGATCACCTCGACGCCACCGGCGGAGACGTTCCCGATCTGAAGCGGGTGATCATTGGCGGGTCGAACTGTCCCGACGCGCTGATTCGGCGCATGGAAGAGCGGCTGGGCGCCACGGTCCAGACCAGCTGGGGCATGACCGAGCTTTCCCCCCTCGGCACTGTCGCGCCGCCCGCTTCGGGACCTGCATCGGCGCGCGGCGCTGGCCGACCGGTCATCGGCCTCGACCTCAAGCTTACCGACGCGGATGGCCGGACGCTGGAGCAGCAGAGGGACGTCGTCGGCCATCTGAAGGTCAAGGGCGCCAGCGTCGTCGACCGCTACTACAAGGCCCAAGCCGACGCGCTGGACGCCGAGGGCTATTTCGACACCGGCGACCTGGCGCGCATCGACCAGGCCGGCAACCTGACCATCTGCGGGCGGTCCAAGGACCTGATCAAGTCGGGGGGCGAGTGGATCAATCCGGCCGAGATCGAGGACATCATCGGCCGCCACCCCGCCGTCGGCCTGTCGGCGGTCATCGGCCGCCCGGACGCGAAGTGGGGCGAACGTCCGGTCCTGATCGTCGAGCTTCGGCAGGGCCTTTCCGTCGATGACCAGGCGCTGCTCACCGCACTGAAGGGCCGGGTCGCCGACTGGTGGTTGCCTGATCAGATCGTGCAGATCGGGGCCATGCCCCTTGCCGCGACCGGGAAAATTGACAAGAACCGGCTACGTGCCGACTACGGAAGCGACGGCGTCGTGGGGAAGACCTCCGGGTCGTGACCGCCCACGCGAAGCCAGCGGCTGCAAGGCGTGAAGAGGTCGACTTGATGTCAGAGGGTTCAACGGCGAAGCGGGTGCGCCGAAGCAAGGCGGAACAGCGCGCGGAGACCCTTGAACAGATCCTGGACGCGGCGGAGTACCTGTTTTCCCTGCAGGGCCTGCACGGTGTGACGCTGCGCGATGTCGCGCAGCGCGTGGGCGTCCACACGACGCTCCTCCACTACTACTTTCAGGACAAGCCGACCCTGTTCGAGGCTGTGTTCGCCCGCCGGGCGAGCGTGACCAGCGGCCGACGGATGGAAGCGTTGGACCTGTACGCGGCGGAGGCCGGCGACAAGCCCACCGTCGAAGGCGCGCTGCATGTATTCCTGGACACCGATCTTGATCTCTACATCGAGGGCGGCGAGCCCTGGATGAACTACGCCGCCTTCTGCGCCCGCGTGAGCAACACGCCCGAAGGGGCCGTGCTGATGGACGTGCACTTCGATCCGGTGGTTCTGAAGCTGGTCTCGATCCTCAAACGCGCCCTTCCCGACACGCCGGAAGAGGACATTTTCTGGGGCTACCACTTCGTCACCGGCGCGTTGATGAACACCCTGGCCCGCAGCGGCCGGATCGACCGCCTGTCCGGCGGCCTGTGCCGCTCCAACGACTTCGAGGCGGTCAAGAAGCGCATCGCCAAATTCATGGCCGCGGGCTTCCACGCGCTGAAAGACTAATCGCAGGCCTGGTCGCGCGGCGGGAGCGGCGGTGAGACGAGTCCCATGTTCCAGTTCCAGACCAGGTCGCCCTTGGCGCGGCGACGGCAAACGACTTCTTCGTGCAACGCGTACATGCCCGGGAACAGGTTGGCCGAGACGCGGGGCGTGTCCTGGAATGCCATGAAGGCGCCCTGTGATCCGAACGCCGGCCAGTCAGGCGCATCGCTCGCCGTCGGCCGACCGGCGCGCATGAAACTGGTCCAGTAGGCGGTCATCGCCGCCGAGAACTTCGCCTCGGCCGGCGTGCGCGGCGCCTTGGGCCAATAGGGCGGCGTGCGGTTGAGCGTGCCAAACACATAGGGCAGCTCGGCGGCGTGGAAGGCGCGCAGGCCCAGGCTGTCGGCGGCCGGAAAGCCGTGGTCGAAGATGTAGAAGTAGGACGGCTGCCCCAGCGCGGTCTGCTTGCGGACCAGCCGCTCGGCGGTCCAACCGTAGATGACGTCACGGGTCGAGGCGAGAATACTGCTTTCCATGTCCCGGGCCGGATAGAGCCGCAGGTACGCGTCCGCGAGGTCGCCGTAGCGCTCTCGGATCGTCTTCTCGTACATCGAGGCGAGCGCCGGCGTCGGCGGCGCCAGGAAGCGCAGCGACCGGATCTCGCCGCTGTTGAAACCCGCGAGCACCGGTACGGGCGCCTGCTCGCCCCGGTCGAAAACCTCGACGAGTTGACGGGGCAGGAACCGTCCGTCGACGACGCCGAACGGCGCGAAGCCGGCGCCAGCGGCGTCCTTGGTCAACCGGGTCGCGTCCATCGCACGCAGGGCGGCGACATCGGGCGCCTGGAGCTTGGCGGACAGCGCCACGCCGCTCTCCTCGGCCGGCGCTTCCCCGAACGCCCGCGCCTTCAGGGAAGGCGTGGAGATCATGTAGGCGCTCTGGGCGATGGCCTTGGAGAACAGGCCGCGCGCGGGCGGCGAGGCCATCAGGTAGAGGACGCTGAGCGCGCCGGCCGACTCGCCGGCGATGGTCACGTTCGACGGATCGCCACCGAACGCCTCGATGTTGCGCTGGACCCAGCGCAGCGCCTCGATCTGGTCCTGCAGGCCATAGTTCCCCGAGACGCCGAGCGGCGACTCCGCGCTGAGCCCGGGGTGAGCAAGGTAGCCGAGGGCCCCGACCCGGTAGTTGATCGAGACGACGACGACCCCCTGCCCGGCCATCTTCGAGCCGTCGTAGATCGCCTCGTGGCCGAAGCCGCCCCAGAGCGACCCGCCGTGAATCCAGACCATGACCGGGGCCTTGCTCGCGGTGGACGGCGTCCAGATGTTGAGCGTGAGGCAGTCCTCGCTCATCTCGCCCGGATCGTTGGAGTAGATGTTCCAGGCGCTGGCCGCCTTGTTCTGGATGCAGGCGTGCCCGAACGCCGAGGCGTCCCGGGTCCCGGCCCACCGCGGCATCGGCCGGGGCGGAGTCCAGCGGGCGGCGCCAACCGGCGGCAGGGCGTAGGGCAGCCCCTTGAAGACGCTCACGCCCCGCTCCGTGACGCCTGAGACAACGCCGGCAGGTGCTTCGACGACCGGGCGAGGCTGAGCGGCCGTAGCCGGGGAACCGGCGGCGAGAGCCGCCGCCGTGGCGGCGCAGAGCGCCAGGAGGCGAAGGCGATTCATCCGGCGGCCGCTCCAGCTTGTCGGTCTTCCTTCCGCAGCACCCGCGCCAGCCAGACAAACAGGCCGATGGCGACGAGGTAAACCGGCGCCAGGGCGACGAAGGCCAGTTGCAGGGAGTTGTCGGGGTGGCTGGCGCGCAGGGCGTCGCTGACAAATCCGACGAAGGTCGGGCCCAGGCCCATGCCGGTCAGATTCATGATCAGCAGCAGCAGTGCGCCGGACATCACCCGCTGGTGAGGCGCCACCTCCTGCTGGACAAGGGTCACCGCCGAGGACAGGTAGAAGTAGTTCAGGAAGGTCGGGCCGACGAGGAACATCAGCGCCATCGGCCAGGTCGGCGCCCAGACGAAGCCCAGGAACGGCAGGATTGCCAGCGTGAGGCTGATGGCCGGAATGGTCGCGTACGCCACCTTCGACCGCCGCGTGAACATGTCGATCACCCGGCCGGAGACATAGATCCCGCCGCCCATGCCGAATATGACAACGAGCGCGTACCAGAGCGACACGTCCTGCAGCGTCATGCCCTTTTCCCGCATCAGGAAGAGGGTGGTGAAGTTGCCCGCGCCGTAGGTGACGATCTGGGTCACGCCGCTGGCCACCGCGATCAGGACCAGGGTCGGCCTGGAGAAGAACATTTTCACCGTCGCCATGAACCCCGCTGCTTCCGGCGTCGCCGGAGCCAGGGCGGCCGTCAGCGGACCGTCAAGCCCGCCCCGCCGCGGCTCCGGGACGAACCGAAGCACCGCCAGCGCCGCGACGACGCCTACGCCGCCGAGCAGCAGGAAAGCCAGCCGCCAGTCGTAGGCCGCGGCGATGGCCGCCCCGAAGGCCACGCCCAGCGCCTGGCCGATCGGCGGGCCGAGGTTGAAGAGACCAAAGGCCGTGCCGCGCTGGCCCGGCGGGAAGTAGTCGGAAATGATGGCGTAGGACGGCGGCACGCCCCCGGCCTCGCCGACGCCAACGGTCATGCGCGCGACGACCAGCTGGCCGTAGGTCGCCGACAGACCGCAGCCCATGGTCGCCACGCTCCACAGCGCGCAGGCGAAGGCCAGCACCTTGACCCGGTTGGTGCGGTCGGCGAGCCAGCCGACCGGGATCGAGATCGTGCAGTAGAAGAGCGCGAAATACAGGCCGCCGATCAGACCTAGCTGGCCGTCGGTGACGCCGAGACTGTCCTGGATCGGCTTGGCCAGGATCGACAGCAGCTGGCGGTCCAGGAAGTTGAGGACATAGACGAAGCAGAGCATGCCGAGCACGAACCACGCGCGCCCGTCGGGTCGTGGATGGGTCGTGACGGTGTCGGCCAATCCGTGAGCACTTTGCGTCGCCATGGCCTAGACGCCCGGTGAGCAGGCAGGGGAACAGGTCGGGATCGGTTCCGGATAGCGGGCCGCCCCCCCGCGCGCGCGCGTCCGCGCGACCGTGCAATCGTCCATCCGGCTCGCTCCCCCTGGGACACCGATCATTCGCGGCGGTGTTGCGGTCACCATGCAGCGGACAGGCCCCGACCGTCAATACTCACTATCGCGTGCGTGAATATATGCCCCTCGCCGCCCGCTTGCCCGGGCGCTCCCCGGGACGGAGGCAGCACGATCAGCGCCCGCCCCGCCGCCAACGCTTTGACCTGGCGCGGCGGGCGTGGCATACAGTTTATAACGCGTTATAAAATTACTCAGGGGACGAAGCGTGGCGCTTTCCAGACATCGTCGGTTCGTGACGCCGGCTGCGGATGAAACCATCGAAGCGCTCGCGGCGCGGGCCCTGCCGGACCGGCCGGTTGATGCGGCCGTCGACGAGATCAAGAGCTACAACATGCATATCTTCGTCATGCGCCGGCCGGCCGGCCTGCTGCTGGGCAGCGACGTGGTCTTCGTGGAACCGCCGCTGCAATGAGCGGCGACGGCGGACCCTGCCCCCCGACCGAAGCGGTCATCGTCGGCGCCGATCTGGCGGCCGGCCATGACGGCGCGGCCGAGCTGGTGCTCCGCATCCGATATGCCAACGGCGTGGTCGGCAACGTCCTGCTCGATGCGGACGCCGGCTACGCGCTGATGCGCAATTGCGACATCGACAGCCTCGACGGCCTGGCGGGCCAGTCCTGGCGAAAGATCCTCGAAGGAGTCTGAACGTGTACGACATCGTGATCCGTAACGGCCTGGTGGTGGACGGCGACGGCGAGGCCGGGGTCCTGGCAGACGTGGCGATCGAGAACGGCAGGATCGCCGCCATCGGCGCCGTCACCGGCGAGGCGCGGCGGACCATCGACGCCACCGGCCGTGTCGTCGCCCCGGGCTTCATCGATCCGCACACCCACTTCGACGCCCAGCTGCTCTGGGACGGCCAGGCTCGTCCGGCGCTGGAGCATGGTGTCACTTCGGTCATCCCGGGCAACTGCTCGCTGTCGCTGGCGCCGCTGCGCGCGGCGGACCGGGCGACCGTGGTGGGCATGTTCCAGCAGATCGAGGAAATGCCGCCGGAGGCCTTCACCGAGAAGTACGCGAAGTGGACCTGGGAAGACTTCGCCGGCTACTGCGCCACGATCGAGCCTGACCTGGCGATCAACGTCGCCCCGCTGGTCGGCCACAGCCTGATCCGCCTCTGGGTAATGGGTCCCGACTCCCAGCAGCGGGCCGCCACGCCGGCCGAGATCACGGCGATGCAGGCCCTGCTCCGGCAGTGCATGCGCGACGGCGCCATCGGCCTGTCGACCAGTTTCGTCGACGTCGACGCCAACGGCCGGCCGGTGCCGAGCCGCTTCGCCCAGTTCGACGAGCTGGACGCGCTCTGCCAGGTGCTGGGCGAGGAAGGCGGCCGCATGCTGCAGGTGGTGCCGGAGTTCTACGACGCCGACATCACCATCGCCCGCATCGACCAGCTGGCCGAGCTGTCCTTGAAGCACGGCATCCCGACGACCTTCTCGCCGGTGTTCGATTCCAACGCGACGCCCAAGGCCGCCCCCAGGATCCTCGACCGGGTGGCCGAGCAGGTCGCCCGCGGCGCGCGCGTCTGGCCGCAGATGCAGACGCGGCCGATCGACATCAGCTTCTCGCTGCTCAATCCGTCCCTGTTTCTGGCCCGCCTTCCCCGCTGGGTGCGGGTGCTGCGTCAGCCGCTTGAGAAGCGTCTCGCGGCCCTGGAGGACGCGGAAACCCGCCGGATGATGATCGCCGACTGTGGCGCGGACGGCGGCGAGGCCATGTTCGGCGGCCTGGTCGTGCGCGGCGGCGACAGGGCGCCGCAGGCCTACGTCGGCCGGCGCCTTGGCGACATCGCCCGCGAGCGCGGCGAGGGCGCGGCTGAAGCGGTGCTCAACATCTCCCGCGAGAACGGCCTGGACGTCGCCTTCCTGGCCGCCAACGGAGGACACCACGACACCGCCCGTATCGGCCCGATGCTGGCCAACCCGCTGGTCCATATCGGAGCCAGCGATGGCGGCGCCCACCTGGCCTCGTTCTCGACCTACGGCGACACCGGCTACCTGTTCAGCGAGTTTGTCCGCAAGTCCGGGGACTTCACGCTGGAGCAGGCGGTCAAGAAGATCACCGCCGACACCGCCGACATCTGGGGGCTGAAGGATCGCGGGCGGCTCAAGCCCGGCCTCGCCGCCGACATCGTGGTTTTCGACGCCGACACCATCGACCGGCTGGAGGAACGGGCGGTGCACGACGTGCCGGGCGAGGGCCTGCGCTACATCCGCTCGGCGACGGGTGTCGACGTGGTGCTGGTCAACGGCGCCGTCGCCTGGGCCCACGGCGCCTACACCGACGCCCGCTCCGGCGCGATCTGCGGCTGATCGGCGACAGGAGAGACGATCCCATGACCGAATCCGTCCTCGTCGTCGGCGCCGGCATCGCCGGGCTGTGCAGCGCCCTCGCCCTTGGCCCCACGGGGCGGGAGGTGACCCTGGTCGAACGCGACGCCCCTCCGCCGGAGGGCGACGCCGACGCCGCCTTCCGCGACTGGAAGCGCACAGGGGTCGGCCACCTGCGCCAGAGCCACGCCTTCCTGGCGCGGCTGAGCCTGCTGCTCAAGGCCGACCATCCCAGGCTGCTTGAGGCGCTGGCGGCCTTCGGCGTGCGTGAACTGCCGTTCGAGGCGATGCTCACCGAGGCCCAGCGCAAGGACTACCGGCCCGAGCCGACCGACGCCGACCTGACCATCATCACCAGCCGCCGCACGACGCTGGAACTGGTCATGCGCCGCTATGTCGAGACCCTGCCCAACGTGACCATCCGTTCGGGCGTCTTCGCCCGCCGGCTGATCACGCGGACCGCCGCCGACGGGACCCTCAGCGTCGTCGGGCTGGCCGGCGAGACGAGCGAAGGCCCTGTCGAACTGTACGCCGACATCGTCCTGGACGCGGCCGGCAAGGGCGGGGATTTCACCGACCAGCTGGTCGCCGAGGGCGCGACGGTGCGCGAAAACAGCGAGTCGGCGGGCATCCTCTATTTCACCCGCCACTACCGCCTGAAGCCCGGCCGCAGCGAGCCGCCGCGCATTGGCAACCCGCCGCCCAACGGCGACCTGGGCTTCCTGAAGTTCGGCGTGTTCCCGGCGGACAACGGCTGCTTCTCGATCACCATGTGCGCGCCGGAAATCGAGTACGAGATCCGCAAGGCCATCGTGAATCCTGACGTCTTTCAGGCGATGACCACCATGCTGCCCGGCCTGCGCCCCTGGACCGATCCCGAGCTTGCGGAGCCGACGACCAAGGTCTTCGGCATGGGCGACCTGCAGGCCCGCTGGCGTGACCTTGTCGTCGACGGCAAGCCGGCCGCGCACGGCTACTTCGCCATCGGCGACAACCTGATCCGCACCAATCCGCTGTACGGGCGGGGCTGCTCGTTCGCCGCCGTGGCCGCCTACCAGCTGCGCGACGTGCTCGACCAGTCCGCCGACCCGGTAGAGCGCGCCCTGACCTATCACCAGGCGATCCAGACCGAGCTGAAGCCCTTCTTCGACCTGATGAACAAGCAGGATCGCGCCGCCCTCCGCCGCGCGAAGGCCGCCCTGACGCCCGGCTACAAACCGTCGCTGAAGGCCAGACTGGCGCGGAGCTTCGCCGAGGACGCCGTGACGATCGCGCTCCGCTGCGACACCGGGCTGCTGCGGCAGGGCATGCGCGGCTTCCACATGCTGGAGCACCCGGAAGCCTGGATCAAGAAGCCCGGCAACATGGCGAGGATCCTGATGTACTGGGCGCGCGGGCGGAAGCGGAACGCATCGGCCTATCCGCCCAAGCCGGGACCCGAGCGCGAGGAGATGATGCGCGGCCTCGGCCTCGACGCCCAGGCCGACATGATCCCGGCCCGGCAGGCCGCCTGACACGGTCAGCCTATCCCTTTAGCCCCGTCGCGCGGGCTGACGGACCGGGCCGGCTGTGCCAAAGGAGCTATGCGCCACGGGCGCGGCCACGGGACGGGGCATGAGCAGCAGCAAGCGCGAGGAAGGCAAGGAAGCCCGGCGCCGACGCATCGTCGAGGCCGCCCGGGCGCTGATCCGCGAAACGGGCGACACCGGCCTTTCGATGCGCGCTATCGCGGCCCGCGCCGAGGTCAGCCTGGCGACGCCCTACAACCTGTTCGGATCCAAGCGCGGCGTGGTCATGGCCGTGCTGGAGGACGCCCGCGAATTCCAGGCGAAGTTCGCCACGCTGAAGAATCTGACGGCGGTGGAGCGCATCTTCAGCGCGCTGAGCATCACCTTCGCCTACCACGTCCAGGATCCGGAGTTTTACCGCACGCTCTGGGCCTCGCTGCTCGATCCCCGCGGCGGCGACGCCGAGCTACGCGCCGAGCTGATCACGCCGCAGAACACCCAGTTCTGGCGCGGACTGCTTGAGGAGGCCCGGCGCGAGGGCGCCATCGCCGACGACATCGACATGGATCTGCTGCAGCAGGCCCTGAATGGCCGGTTCGCCGCAGTGATGCTGAACTGGGTCATGGGCGGGAGTTCGGTCCGCGAACTCGAGCCCGCCGCCTGTTTCGGATACGCCTCAACCCTGTGCGCCAGCGCGTCCGACGGCTTCCGGCCACATATCCGGCGCCGCATGCTGGACTTCCAGGCCGAGCTCCTGGCCGTCACGGAAGCCTGAGCCGACACGGCCGCGGCGCCGACATCCACACACCGCGCCACAAGTGCTATTGCGAGTCACTTTCATTTCTAATTGACCCACCACCCCCGCTGGCGTATCGGCCTGATATTGCGATTGACTCGCATTACTAGTTCACCACATCGCCTAGGGGGCGCTCATGACTTTCGGACCAACCCTGCGCCGCGCCTTGTTCGCCGGCGCGGCAGCCCTGTCCCTGACCGGCGGCGGCGCCCATGCGGCGGAGACAGCCGCCGAAGCCGGCGCCACGGTCGATGCGGTCATCGTCACGGCCACGCGCACCGAGAAGGCCGCCGACGAGGTTCCGGTGACCGCATCGGCCATCACGTCGGACGAGATCGACGACCGGCTGGTCGGCGACATCAAGGACCTGATCAAGTTCGAGCCCGGCGTCGCGGTTCGCTCCGCCCCGGCCCGCTTCAACGCCGCCCTGTCCGGCACGGGCCGAGATGGTAACAGCGGCTTCAACATCCGGGGCCTGGAAGGCAATCGCGTGCTGATCCAGATCGACGGCATTCGCCTGCCCGACTCGTTCGGCTTCGGCGCCCAGGCGGTGGGTCGGGGCGACTACGCCGACCTCGACATGATCAAGTCTGTCGAAATCGTCCGCGGTCCGGCCTCCGCCCTCTATGGTAGCGACGGTCTCGCCGGCTCGGTCAGCTTCTTCACCAAGGACCCGGAGGATTTCCTGCGGGGCGACCGCACCTTCGCCGCCCAGGCGCGCGCGGGGTATGCCAGCGCCGACGAAAGCACCTATGGCAATCTGCTGCTGGCCGGCGTCTTCGGCGACTGGCAGGCCATGGTCAGCTACACCCGTCGCCAAGGCTCCGAACAGGAGACGCAGGGACGCGACGGATCATCAACGGCGACCCGCACGGTCGCCAACCCCCAGGACTTCACCGCCAACTCGGTGCTGGCCAAGCTGGTGTTCGACCCCGCCGAAGGCCACAGCTTCCGCCTGACCTGGGATCACCTCGACCGCGAGGTCGACAGCGACATCCTCAGCGCCGTGAGCGCCACCACACTGTCGGTGCTGACCCATGACGAGACCGACCGCGACCGGGTCAGTGTCGACTACCGCTTCACCGGCGGCGAAGGCCTGATCAGCCAGGCGCGTCTCGGCGCCTACGTCCAGACCGGCGAGACGACCCAGTTTACCGCCGAGGATCGCACCTCGACCGACCGCACCCGCCTGAACACCTTCGACAACGAGGTTTGGGGTGTCAGCGGCCAGATCGACAGCCGGTTCTCCACCGGCTCGGTCGAGCACTACATCGCCTGGGGCGGCGACTGGTCGGTGACCCGTCAGGAGGGCATCCGGAGCGGCACGGCGCCCACCCCGCCCGACGTCTTCCCAACGCGCGCCTTCCCCAACACCGACTACACGCTCGTCGGCCTGTTCGTGCAGGACGAGATCAGCCTGTTCGACGGCAAGCTGGCCCTCTTCCCGGCCCTGCGCTGGGACTGGTACGAGCTCGACGCCCGGGCAGACGCCCTCTACGTCGGCGCCCCTAAGGACAGCAGCGACTCCCACCCCTCGCCCAAGCTGGGCCTGGTGTGGAGCGCCACCGAAAACCTGAAGGTGTTCAGCAACATCGCCGCCGGCTTCAAGGCTCCGGCGCCGTCGCAGGTCAACAACGCCTTCAGCAACCCGACCCAGGGCTATATCTCGGCCCCCAACCCCGACCTGAAGCCGGAGACAAGCGAGACCTTCGAAATCGGGCTGCGGTGGAAATCCGGACGGCTCGCGCTGGAAGGCGCCGTCTTCGCCGGCCGCTACGAAGACTTCATTTCACAGGAAGTGGTCGGCGGCAGCTTCACGCCCGTGGATCCGGCGGTGTTCCAGTACATCAACCTCGGCGAGGTCGAGATCAGCGGGGTCGAGGCTCGCGCCCGTCTCTCGCTGGACGAGGGATGGACGCTGATCGCGGCGGCCTCAAGCGCGAGCGGCGACGCCAGAAGCGGCGGCGTTTCCGCACCCCTGGCCAGCATCGAGCCGGTCAAGATCAGCCTCGGCGCGGGCTGGCGCGATCCGGCCGGCCGCTTCGGCGGCCAACTCAGCGTTGTTCATTCGGCCAGGAAGGACGCTGACCGGGTCGGCACGACCTGCACGCCGAGCTGCTTTGTCCCGCCGGCCTTCACGCTGATCGATCTGACCGGCTACTGGAACCTGACCGGGCAGGTCACCCTGCGCGGCGGCGTCTTCAACCTGACCGATGAAAAGTACTGGTGGTGGAGCGACGCCCGCGGGCTGTCCTCCACCTCGGCCGCTCGCGACGCCTACACCCAGCCGGGGCGGAACATCGGCCTCTCCCTGACCCTCAAGCTGTGAACCTGACCATGCCCAAAACCATGCTCATCAAGACTGTCGCCTTCGCGGCGCTCGGCGCCGTCCTGCTGGTCACGCCACGGGCCGCCCTCGCCCAGGCCACGCCCGCCTCCGCCGCGCGGGTCCTCCCGGCCTTCGAACAGGATCGTCAGGCGGTCCTGGCCATGGCAGGAGAGTTCAAGGTCCGCTTCGACTTCCGTGAAACCGCCGCCTTCGTCGCCGACTACACGCCCATCGCGCCCAAGGTCAGCGGTGGCTACGAAGTCGTTCGCGTGATCGAGGACAGCGGTCGGGTCATCCGCCTGCAGCATCTGCTGGTGGTGGACGGCGGCGACGGCAAGCCAATGGTCATCAAGCACTGGCGCCAGGACTGGGCCTACGAGCCTGCCCGGATTCTGACCTACGCCGGCCCCGGCAAGTGGGTTCTGAAGGACATTCCCGAGGCCGCCCGCAAGGGTCGCTGGTCGCAGACCGTCTGGCAGACAGACGACTCGCCCCGCTACGGCGGCCTCGGCCGCTGGACCTTCGAGGACGGCGCCACCCGTTGGATCAGCGAGGAGACGCCCCGTCCGCTCGCGCGCCGCGACGCGGTCCGCAAGCCGGTCTACGGCTGGTACGTCGGGACCAACCGGCATGCCCTGACCCCGGCCGGCTGGATCCACGAACAGGACAACGCCAAGATCGGCCTGCGGGACGGCAAGAGCGTCACCTTCGTCCATGAGGTGGTGCTCAATACCTACAGCCGCTTCGGCGGCTTCGATGTCGCCGCCGCCGACAGCTACTGGGCCGGGACCCGGGAGTATTGGGCCGAGGTGCGCAAGGCCTGGGACGAAGCCGCGGCGAAGGGCAAGGGGATCAGCCTGGAAGAGGAAGCCGAGGCAGGTTCGGTTACCGGTCCAACCCTTATGGGTCTCGCCGACGAGATCCTGAAGGGCGAGAAGACGACCAAGGCCGCCATCGCCGAGGCCCGTCAGGTCATCGCCGAGGAGACCGGAGGACTGTAAGCCGCCTCATCCGCGTCGAGATACGGAAACGCCCGCGGCCGGAAGGTCGCGGGCTTTTTTGTCTGTCCATCGGATGGTCCCCGGCCGAAGCCGGGGATCGCCCGAACCGTCAGAAGCGACGCGTCAGGCTGGCGACCACCACCCGGCGCGTGCCGTAGAAGCAGTTGCTGTAGCTGTAGCACCGCGCCACGTATTCCTTGTCGGCCAGGTTGCTGGCGGTGAGCGCCAGGCGCCAATCATCGCGGTCGTAGTGGATCGAGCCGTCGAACAGCATGACGGACGGATTGATCATGACCGTTGTGAAGTAGGATTCCGGCAGGTTGCCGGCGCTCTTGCTCAGGTAGCGCGCGCCAAGGCTGGCCCCGAGGCCGGCGAACGGACCGTCCTGGAAGGTCCAGTCGATCAGGGCCGACAGCTTGTGTTCCGGCGTCACGGGCAGCTCGGCGCCGAGCTCGTAGGCCGCGCCCTCGGTCACCTCGGAATCGCTCCAGGTGTAGGAGGCGTTGAGACTGAGGCGCTCGTTGAAGCGGCCGACGACCTCGAACTCCAGGCCCTTGACCTCGACCTCGCCGACCTGCGCCTGGAAGCCGATGTTCACGGGGTCATCGGTGAGGACGTTCTGCTGCGTGATCTTATAGGCGGCGGCGGTGGCAAACAGCTTCACGCCCTCGGGCAAGCCGCGGCCATCCCACTTCACACCGGCCTCGATCTGCTCGCCGGTGGTCGCCTCGAAGGGATCGCCGCCGAAGCCAGCCCCGGCCACGGGCTGGAACGACCGCGCCCAGGAGACGTAGGGCGTGACGCCGTTGGCGAAGACGTAGGAGGCGCCGGCGCGCCATGACGCCTCGCCGTCATCGGTCTCGGTGTTGGCAAGCCGGTCCTGGGTCTGCACCCAGTCATAGCGGGCGCCCAGGGTCAGGATCAGGCCGCCCCCGATCTTGATCTGGTCCTGGGCGTAGAGGCCGGTCTGCTTCTCCTCGTAGCTGGAGAAGGTCACCGGCGGCAGGTTGGGAATGGCCAGGCCGTAGACCGGCGCGAAGACATCGATGTTGGGCATGCCGAAGCCAAAAGCGCTGGCGCCGACATAGTCGTAGTTGCGGTGGTCCAGCCCGAGCAGAAGGTTGTGGCTGACGCGGCCGGTCTCGATCTTCCCGGTCAGGCGGCTGTCAACGCCGAAGGTCTCGACCTCCTCGGCGAAGGAGAAGCTGTACCGGGAGACGGTTCGGTAGTCGTCCGGAACGCCGTTGAAGTCGGCGTCGACGAAGCCATTGCCGCCGATCCCTCGCTGATCGCCGTCGAGGCTGGTGAACTTGACGTTCTGCTCGAAGTCCCAGCTGTCATTGATCTGGTGGCTCAGCTCGTAGCCGAGGCCCCAGTGGGTGCGAACAAAGCGGTTGTAACTGGTCTCGCCGAGATTGGCGTCCGAGCCGATCTCACCCAGCGGATTGGCGAGCAAGGTGCCTTGGGAGGGCAGAAAGCCGCCGCCATCGCCACTGACCGTGTCGTCCTGCCAGAAGCCCAGGACCGTGATCCTGGTGTCGGCGCCGAGGCCGAACGAGACGGCCGGGGCCAGGAAGCTGCGCTCGACACCGACGCCGCGCACCTGGGTGCCCTTGTCGCGGTAGAGACCGGTCAGGCGGGCGCTGACGCCCGGCGCGACTTCGCCGGTGATGTCGCCGTTGACCTGCCAGTGGTCGTTGTTGCCGATCTCCGCCCCGAACTCGCCGCCGAAATCGTCGCGCGGCCGGCGGCTGGTGACGTTGACGATCCCGCCCGGAGGGGCCGAGCCGTACAGGAACGAGGCCGGGCCCTTGAGGATCTCGACGGTCTGCGCGCCGTAGAGGTCGAGGCCGGTGTTGGTGATCGAACCGATCGAGGCCTGGATGCCGTCGATGTACTGCACCGGATTGAACCCGCGCACGGTCAGCCAGTCGACACGCTCGTCGGGGCCGTAGTTCTCGCCATTCACGCCGGCAGTGTAGCGGACCACCTGGCTGAGCGTGTTCCAGTCGAGCAGGTCGATCTGGTCGCGCGAGATGACGGTGATCGACTGCGGATTCTCGACCAGCGCGATTCCGGCCTTGCCGGCCGCGACGCTGCCCTGGGGAACATAGTCGCGGGCGGTGACGATCAGGCCCTCGACGTCGGTGTCCTGGGCAAGGGCGGGCATGGCGGCGGCGAGCGCGGCGGCGGAGACGCCGGCCAGGGCGAGACAGCGCAGCAGAGGGTGGTTCACTTCGGTATCCTTGGTTTTCAGGTTCAGGTGCGGCGGGCCTTCAGGGCCCAGATGATGACGAGGACAGGCGCGGCGAGGCCGGCCCAGGAGATCCAGTCGCGAATGCCGTCGCCCAGCAGGGCGCTGACCAGTCCGATGAGGCTGGCCAGGGCGATCGCCAGCGGCGCGCCGAAGGTGTGCAGGAGGCTCCCGCGGCCGGGCTTGCTCACAGAGCCGCCTCCGGGGCGGCGACGCCGCCGCTCCGCAGCTCGCGCAGTCGAGCGTCCAGCGGCGCCCGGCGCTTGTCCAGCCAGAGGTACAGCCCGCTGCCCAGTATGATGATGGTGATGATGTCCAGCACCGCCCAGAGGATCTTCAGCGGCAGTCCGCCGTAGTCCCCGAAATGCAGCGGCTGCGAGAGCAGAAGGGCCTGTGCGTACCAGGGCATCTTGCGCATGGCGGTCAGGTCGCCGGTTTCGGCGTCGACCAGCGCCGGCGTCAGCAGGGTCTTGGTCAGCGGTGTGTCGCCCTGCATGAAGACGGCGTAGTGGTGCTTGCTGCTGAAATAGCCTCCGGGGAAGGCCACGAACTGCGGCCGCATGCCGGGCGCAGCGGCCCTGGCGGTCGCGACGGCGGCGTTGATGGAGCCGAGCCTGCGCGGATTCACCGGCGCCATGGTCTTGTAGGGCGCCGTCATCTCGGCCAGCTGGGTAGCCTGCCAGATCTGGATGATCGGCTGCGACAGGGTGTTGATCACGCCGGTCAGGCCGACCACGCTGACCCAGGCCAGCGTCACGATGCCGAGCAGGTTGTGATAGTCGAGCCACTTGAGCCGCCGGGAGCGGCTAGTCCGCACCGTGCCGAAGTCCAGCTTGGCCATGAAGGGGCGGTAGACGACCACGCCCGACACCGTGGCCACGAAGAAGAGCAGTCCCATCAGGCCCATGAACAGCAGGCCGGGCAGACCCAGGAACAGGTCGGTGTGCAGGCGCAGGATGAACTCCATCACGCCGCCGGCCGGCGCGGTCACGACCTCGCCGGTGCGCTGATCCAGGGACTGGAACTGCATGGCGGCCTCCGGCGCGTCGGGGCGCGGACCGGTCGTGACGTTCACGACCGGACGGTCCTCGTCAAAGCTCATGAACAAGCCGACCTCGCCGGGCCGGTTGGCCAGGGCCCTGGCCATGATCTCATCGAGGTCGAGCAGCCGGTCACTCGCCACGGGCTTCAGCTCGCCATGCGCGCCGCTCAGCTCGTCGATCTCGTGTTCGAAGATCAGCGGCAAGCCGGTGACGCACAGCAACAGCAGGAACGCCGTGCAGATCAGGCTCGTCCACTTGTGGACGAGGTACCAGGCGCGGATCGTTCCGCGAGTCATGGGCAAGCTCCGCGCGCGCCGGGATGAGAATGCGAACGCATCTCAGATGCACTAGGCGGGATGCCCCACGCTGACAAGTGCCGCGGTGCAACATGTCGCGGTTGCCGACGCGAGATCAGGGAACGAAGGCCAGATAGACTCCGAGGAACACGGCCAGACTCGCCGCCGTCAGGACCAGGCTGGTCTTCAGCCGGAAGCGCAGGCTGAAGAAGAGCACATAGCCGATCAGCGACAGGGCCAGCACCAGAACGGCGGTGACATCGATCAGCAGGCGCCACGCCGCGCCGGCGTTCGCGCCCTTGTGCAGGTCGTTGACGATGCTCGTCGCCGTCGCCGACTGGATCGTCGCCTCGGCGAGCCCTGTCTCGAGGTTCAGGATGACGTCCGTCGCGCCGGTGACGCCCTCGAGGCGTAGCATCGCTTCTCCGTCGAGCAGTTCGCCGCTTTTGTAGGCGCCGCGCAGTTTGACCCGGCGCGTGACGGCCTCGGCAAGCGCCCGAGGCGCGTCAGCCGCCTTCAGCGCGGCGGAAATGTCGGCTCCGGGGATCTGGGCGGTCACGGACTGCTCGGCCGGCGCCTCGCCCTGCAGCCAGGTCGGATGGTTCAGCAGGATGCCCGTGACGCTGAAGAACATCAGCGCCAGGAACGCGAAGGCCGAGATGTAGGCGTGCAGCATCCGGCTGGTGCGGTAGAAGCCGCCCTTGTCGAAGCCTTTCCTCCCGGGGCGGGCGGAGGTCGCGGTCTCGGCCTTCACCGCTTCTTCCCGTAGCGCAGCGTCACGCCGCCCAGCTCGTCCTTGCCGGCGATGGCGCTGGTAACCGGAGCAACGCGCAGGTCGAGATCGGTCGACAGATAGCTATGGCCGCCATGTTCACGGACGGCTTCGACATGGATCGTGTACCGGCCCTGGGCCACCGGCCGTCCGGCCTGGTCCATGCCATCCCACACAAGGCTGTAGCGCCCCGGGGCGCGGGTCGGACGCGCGACACTTTCCACACCGGGCGTCTTGCGGCCGTAGCGTCGCCAGAAGACGTAGTTGTCCGGGATCCATTTGGGATTGTCCCCCAGCATGGTGATCACCCGCACCAGCTGCTTGTTCTCGTCGGTGATCCAGACGGCGACGTAGGGCGAGCGATAGTTGCCGACGGCGATCTTTGGAATCTCGTAGCCGATGGCCACCTCGAACCCCTTGGGCCAGGCCGGGCCGTCGGCGACGCGGATCAGCCGGGCCCGGGGCTCCTCCGGCGCATCGACCAGAGACCGCCATCCCGCCGACGCCAGTCGGCGGCCGTCGGCGGTCTGGATCAGCGCCTCGACACCCGCTGTGGCGTCGGCCAGTGCGATCGCGCGTCGGGGCGCCATCACAGCGAAGGCTGTGGAGAGGGCGTCCGCTTCCGCCGCCGTCCGCGCCGTGACACAGGCGGCCAACACCCCCTCGGCGGGACGACCGGTGACGGGATCCAGCAGATGGCCGGCGGGCGTCCCGTCCACGACATGGTCGCGGGCGCCCCGTCCGCTGAAGGCCACGGCGCCGTCCGACAGTGTCAGGACCGCCAGGGGCGCGGCATTGTCGGCGACATCGCAACCGTCAGCGACGCCGATTCGCCACCCCGCACCGCCGGGCGAGGCGCCCCAGCACCGCAAGTCTCCGCCCAGATCGACCATGACCCCGGCCACGTCCGGAGACGCCGCGCGGGCCGCGGTGACGGCCCGGTCGATGACGTGGCCCTTGGCGACCCCGTCGAGGTCCACAATCATTCCCACCGGCCGCCGCACCGTGCGCCTGGCGGGGTCCAGAGTCAGAGCGGCGGGCAGCTGTCGCGCGTCATCCGGCGTCCCGGCTCGCCACGCCAGCGTGACCGCGCCCAGCCGGGCGTCGAACGCCCCGTCGGTCCCTGCCCGCCAGGCTTCTGCGCTGCTCAGCAGCGAGAACAGTTCAGGGGACGCCACATGCACGTCGCGGGCGTTCAGAGCCGACAGCTCGCTGTCGGCGCGCCAGCCGCTGAAGATGCGGTCCAGTCGGTCAATCTCGGCCCGAATGGCGTTCGCGGCCAGGGTCGCCGCCACCTCGGTCCGGGCGACGACCGTCACGTCCAGCGAGGTTCCCAACACGTGGTCGTCGTGGAGCCGCCAGACGGGCGTCACCTCCGAAGTCGCCGGCGGAACCGCCGCGACAGGCGCAAGGCCGGCCAGACCCATGAGCAGGGTCGGTGAGATCGACATCGGGTCACTCCAGAATGGCGTCGCAGCGGATGGGGAAGCCCGGAGCGGCGCCGGCGGACCATAGAAACTCATTCCATCGATTGCAACTGCGAGCCATTCGCACTAATCAACGACGCGCCGGGCCACGCCATTTGCGAGCCCTGAAGGGAGACGAGCCGTTGATCACCAGGGACCTGATCGTGAAAAGCGCCATCGCCGCGCTGCTGACCGCCGCCGCCGTGGGGTTCGCGGCCGGGCCGGCCCTGGCGCATACGCCCTATATCGTGCCGGTCACCTTCGCGCCGGACCGCGACTGGGTCGGCGTCCAGGGCGGCATGTCCGAGGAAGCCGCCTTCGTTCCGGATTTCGCGATTCGCGGGGCGGGCGACTGGGTCGTGACGGGCCCCGACGGCGTCCAGACCAGAGCCGCGCCCACCACGCTCAAATCCGCCAACATGCTCGACGCCGCCCTGCCGACCGAAGGCACCTACAGAATCAGCACCGGTGAGCGTCCGGGCCGCGCGGGCAAGGCGGCGAAGGTCGGCGGCGTCTGGCGCGCCGTGCGCCCCGCCCCCGCCGCCGGCGCGCCCGCCGGCCCGGCCCGCCCGATGGAGGACGACGCTGGGGGCGGCGCCGGTCCGATCAACGCCGTCGACGTGCCGGCCGGCGCCGAGATCATGGACACCCAGAGCTATCTGATCGCCGAAACCTACGTCAGTCGCGGCGCGCCCACGCCCGGCGCGCTCAAGCCCGTCGGAAGAGGGCTCGAGCTGGAGCCGATCACCCATCCCAACGAGATCTATCTCGACGACGGGTTCACCTTCCGGGTCACGGTCGACGGCAAGCCGGCGTCCGGCCTGCGCGTCACCGCCTATCGCGGCGGAGAAACCTACGACGGCGAACGCACCGCCATCGAGGCGACTACCGATGCCGACGGCAAGGCGTCGCTCGGCTTCGCGAAAGCCGGCGCCTACTTGCTCGAAACCCACTACCCCGACGCGCCACCAGCCAGCGCCGCGCCGGCCTCAAAGACCTGGGTCTATACGCTCAGCTTCGAGGTCACGCCCTAGCGGCAAGATTCCTCACCCGTCTGACCCAGCGTCAGCGTGGGCCCGTCCGGATAAACCGGGTAGGGATCAACACCGCGCCCGCGCAGACGGGCCGGAGGAGGCCGCACCCGAATGTCCGCCAAGCCTGATATCCGCATGCCCGGCGACGTTGACGCCGCCTGGCTGACCGCCGTGTTGCAGGCCGGCGGCGTCGACGCTGTCGTCAGCAGCTTCACCGCCCGCGGCGTGGGCACCGGCCAGATCGGCGACAGCGTACGGTTCACGCTCGAGTACGAGCGCGGCGGCGGGACGGCGCCGGCCTCGCTGGTCGGCAAATTCCCCGCCGCGGGCGACGAAAGCCGCGCCACCGGCGTCGCGCTCGGCAACTACATTCGCGAGGTGCGTTTCTACCAGCAGCTGGCGCCGAAGGCCCTGATCCACACCCCGCGCTGCTACTTCACCGACGTCGATGAGGCGACCAGCGCCTTCGTGCTGATGATGGAAGACCTCGCGCCGGCCGAACAGGGCGACCAGCTGGCCGGCGTCACCCTGGACCAGGCGCGGCTGGTGGTCGTCGAGGCGGCCAAGCTGCACGCATCGCACTGGGGCGATGAGAGCCTGGACGCCCTGCCCTGGGTTTCGGGATCCAGCGCCGCGCCGCCGAGCGTGGCCAACGACGAGATGGTCGGCCAGCTCTGGGCCGGATTCAAGGATCGCTACGGTCCGCAGATGCGCCCCGAATGGGCGGCGGTCGGGGACCGGATCGCGTCGCGGTTCACCGAGCTCGGCACGCGGCACGACGGGCCGCGCTGCCTCACGCACAACGACTTCCGCCCCGACAACATGATGTTCGGCAATGCCGCGGGCGGCTATCCTGTGACGGTGCTGGACTGGCAGTCGTTCGCCTATGGCGCCGGGCCGACGGACCTGGCCTACTTTCTGGCCGGCGCCCTGCCGGGCGATGAGCGCCGCGCCGCAGAGCCGGAACTGCTGGCGCTGTATCACCGCACCCTGACCGCGCACGGCGTCACCGACTACAGCGAGGCCGACCTGGCCCGGCACTATGGTCAGGGGGCCTATCTGCTGTTCATGACCGCCTTCTTCGCCGCCATGATCGTCACCCGCACCGAACGCGGCGACGCCATGTTCCTGCGAATGCTGGGCGGCGCAGCCGAACACATGCTCGATCACGACCCGCTGGTCCGGTCCTGACGCCCCTGCCCCCGGCCTGATCAGGGCCAAGGCTGACGCGCCCCTTGTGGAACAGCGTTCGAAGCGCCTTGCTGCTGGCAATATAAGCTTCGGGAGCAGACAATGAGCGACGGATCAGTGGATCTGAGCGGTATTCGGGACGCCATCTATGCGGCCCCGCTGGAGAGCCTCGACCCGGCCCAGCCGGCGCTGTTCCAGGCCGACACCGTCTGGCCGATCTTCGAACGGCTCCGCCACGAGGACCCCGTCCACTTCACCGAGGGCGGCGAGTTCGGACCCTACTGGTCGATCACCAAGTACAACGACATCATGGCGGTCGACACCAACCATCAGGTGTTCTCGTCGGACTTCCTGCTGGGCGGCATCACGATCGGAGGCGGCAACGCCAACTTCGAGCCCCTGCCGATGTTCATCGCCATGGATCCGCCCCGGCACGATGTCCAGCGCAAGGCGGTCAGTCCGGCCGTCTCGCCCGGCAACCTGCAGATTCTCGCGCCGCTGATCCGCGAGCGGGCCGGCGCCATCCTCGACAGCCTGCCGATCGGCGTGGAGTTCGACTGGGTCGACCTGGTCTCCAAGGAACTGACGGCCATGACGCTGGCCACGTTGTTCGACGCTCCGCAGGAGGACCGCCGCAAGCTGCCCTACTGGTCCGACGTCGTCACCGCCGTGCCGATGCCCGGTGGTCTCGTCGAGACGTTCGAGCAGAAGCTGGAAATCTTCGCCGAATACCAAGCCTACTTCAACGAGCTGTGGAACCGGAAGGTCAACGCCCCGCCGGCTGGCGATCTGATCTCGATGCTGGCGCACCATCCGGACACCCGGAACATGGCCCCACGCGAGTACTTCGGGAACGTGGTGCTGCTGACCGTCGGCGGCAACGACACCACCCGCAACACCATCTCGGGCTCTGTGTTCGAGCTGAACCGCAACCCCGACCAATACGCCAAGCTGCGGGCCAACCCCGACCTGATCTCTTCGATGGTTTCGGAGACCATCCGCTACCAGACGCCGCTGGCCCACATGCGCCGCACGGCCGTGGAGGACATCGAGTTCCAGGGCAAGCAGATCCGCAAGGGCGACAAGGTCGTCATGTGGTACGCCTCGGGCAACCGCGACGAGACGGTCATCGAGAACCCGAACGCCTACATCATCGACCGGGAGCGGCCCCGGCAGCACATCTCGTTCGGCTTCGGCATCCACCGCTGCGTGGGCAATCGCCTGGCGGAGCTGCAGTTGCAGATCATCTGGGAAGAGATCCTCAAGCGCTTCCCGGAGATCATCGTCACCGGCGAGCCCAAGCGCAGCTACTCGGTGTTCGTGCGGGGCTTCGAGACGCTGCCGGTGATGATCCCCCGCCGACTCTAGGCGACCGCGCCCTACTCGGGGTGATCGATGAGGTAAGCCCCGCCGGCAAAGAGCTTCTGCAGCAGTTCCGGCGGCGGTTGGCCGCCCGGGTGCGACGCGATGATCGCCGCCATCCCCCGACCGAGCGCCCACAGGGCGTAGGCGGCGTTCTCCTGGTGCCGGGGCGGGATGCGCTCGTCGGCCTCGACGGCTGTCTTGTAGGCCAGGAACATGCGGTGCTCGGCCTCGCGCAAGGTGTCATGGCGGGCCAGCAGCCGCTCGCTGCACATCAGCGAGAACAGCGACGGGCGTGACTGCGCGAAGGCGAAGAAGGCCCGGGCGCCGGCGCGCATCGGCGAGACGGACGGGTGGATCGCCTGGCTGCCCTCGATGTCTCGGCGCAGGTCCTCATAGCCCATCAGCGCCAGGCTGAGCAGCAGCGCCTCCTTGCCCGCGAAGTAGTGGTAGATCGAGGCCAGACCGATGCCCGCCGCCTCGGCGATGGCCCGAAGGTTGAGCTCGTCCGCGCCCTGTTCGGCCAGAATGGTCGCCGCGGCGGTCAGGGCCCTGGCCTTCACACCGGGGACATCGTGGGCGGTTTGCCGGAGCGTTCGCGTCATCCGGCGACAATTGCGTCACGCGGGCGGGAGTCAAGCGGCATGGGCCGCGGCGCCCGCTTGATCCCGAGGTCTGCTCTTGCACCCATTGTTCTAGAGCTCCGGCCGCGCGGGCAGAATCGCGCGACCGTCGTGGATACTGGCAACGATTCCGAGAGCGCTCGCGCAGAAAGCTGTGCATACCCGGCCTTCTAAAGCGTGCTGACAGTTGCCGAACGGCGTTCGAACGTTCCAGACTTGAGACGCGCCGGGAGTCGTCGGTCTACGTGGAGGAATTCTGATGGAGCCCGCCGGGTCCGGACATGATCTTGGCCCTCGTCTGGACGAGGCGGCGCTGTGCGGCATGACGCTGGCGGTGTGGGCGGACGTACAGCCTGAGAACACCGCCATCTTCGATCCGGACGGCGCAACGCACAGCTTCGCCAAGGTCAACGCCAACGCCAACCGGCTGGTTCGGCTGCTGCGTTCCAGGGGTCTGGGCGTCGGGGACTCGGTGGCGCTGGTCTGCACCAATCGCGCCGAGTTCGTCGAGGTTCTGGCCGCGACACTCCGCTGCGGGATGCGGCTGACGCCGGTGAACTGGCACCTGTCGGCGGACGAGATCGCCTACATCATCCAGGACTGCGAGGCCAAGGCGCTGATCTCCGACGCCCGGGTGACGACCGTCCCGGAGGCGGTCGCGCGCCTGCCGGTCATCACCACCAGGCTGGCCGTCGGCGGCGCAATCGAGGGCTTCGAATCCTACGACGACGCCATCGCAGCCTTCGACGGGTCCGACATCGCCGACCCGTCGCTCGGCAACAGCATGATGTACACCTCCGGCACCACGGGCAGGCCCAAGGGCGTGTTCCGGCCCAACCCGGCGGTGACGCCCTACGTCACCTACCAGATGCGCGGCTACGATCCCCGGGCCTCGGTCCAGATGTGCGCGGGACCCGGCTACCACGCAGCCCCGCTGGTCTTCGACATCCGGGCCGCCATGGGCGGCGGCGCGGCGCTGGCCTTCATCGACCGCTGGGACTCCGAGCATGTGCTGCGGACCATCTCGGAGCGGCGCGTGACGCACTTCCACATGGTGCCGATCATGTTCCAGCGGCTGCTGGCGCTGCCGGACGACGTCAAGGCGCGCTACCCGGTCGACCACGTCCAGTTCATCATCCACGGGGCCGCGCCCTGCCCGCCCGAGATCAAGCGGGCGATGATCGACTGGTTCGGCCCGGTGCTGACCGAGTATTACGCCGGCTCCGAGGGCGGGGCCGGGTTCCTGATCGACTCCCATGAGTGGCTTGCCAAGCCCGGCAGCGTCGGCAAGCGCCCGGCCCTGCTGCAGGTCAGGATCCTCGATGAAGCCGGGCGCGACCTGCCCAACGGCCAGTCCGGCGCCATCTACCAGCAGCTGCCGCCGGGCGGCGCCTTCACCTACTTCAAGGACGAGGCGAAGACCCGGGCCTCGCGGGTCGACGACTTCTTCACCATGGGCGACGTCGGCTACTTCGACGAGGACGACTACCTGTTCCTGACCGGCCGCAACGCCGAGACCATCATTTCCGGCGGGGTGAACATCTACCCGCAGGAGATCGACAACGAACTGGTCAAGCATCCCGCCGTGGCGGACTCCGCCACGGTTGGCGTGCCGCACGACGAATGGGGCGAGCAGGTGAAGGCCGTCATCCTGCTCAAGCCCGGCCATGATCCAAGCGAGGCGCTGGCCGACGAGATCCTGGCCTTCGCACGCGGCAACCTGGCCAGCTTCAAGGCGCCGCGCAGCCTCGATTTCGCCGCCGAGCTTCCGAGGTCCGAAGCCGGCAAGATCCAGCGCAACAAGGTGCGCGCGCCCTATTGGGAAGGACGCGCGCGCCAGATCTGACCGGGCCGGCGACGGCCTTTCCACACAGAACAAGACGAACGTCCAGGAGCAGAGACATGGCCGATTTTGGCAGTACGGACGCGGAAGCCTTCCGCGCGGAGGCGCGGGACTGGCTCGCCGCCAACTTCCCGACATCCCTCGTCGGGGTGGAGGTGGCGATGATCAACGCCACCGGACCGGTCGAGGGCGACGCCCTGTTGTGGAAGCAGCGGGTGGGCGAAAAGGGCTGGGGCACGCCGACCTGGCCCAAGGAATACGGCGGCGGCGGGCTGACCCCGGCGCAGGCGCGCATCCTGCAGCAGGAAATGAACCGCATCGGCGCCCGCAATCCGATCGGCGGCATGGGCATCATGATGTTCGGCCCGACCCTGCTGGAGTACGGCAGCGAGGCGCAGAAGCAGCGGCACATCCCGCCGATCTGCCGGGGCGAGATCCGCTGGTGCCAGGGCTATTCCGAGCCGGGCGCCGGCTCCGACCTCGCCGCGCTGCAGACCCGGGCCGAGGACATGGGCGACCACTTCCTGGTCAACGGCCAGAAGGTCTGGACCTCCGGCGCCCAGTACGCCGACTGGTGCTTCTGTCTGGTGCGCACCGATTTCACCACCAAGCACGAGGGCATCTCCTTCGTGCTGTTCGACATGAAGACGCCAGGCGTCGAGGTGCGGCCGATCCAGCTGATCAGCGGCAATTCGCCCTTCTGCGAGACCTTCCTGACCGACGTGAAGGTGCCCAAGGAAAATCTGGTCGGCCCGCTGAACGGCGGCTGGACCATCGGCAAGCGGCTGCTCCAGCATGAGCGCAACAGCCTGTCGGGCGGCGGCGGTTCGGCCGGACGGTTCGCATCTGGAACCTCGCTGGACAAGCTGGCGAAGACCTATGTCGGCGTCGACGAGACCGGCCGCATCGCCGATCCGGACCTGCGCTCGCGGATCATTCGTCACCAGATGGAGGCCAAGGCCTTCATGCTGACCCTGATGCGCGCCCAGGCCGAGGCCAAGGGCGGGGGAGGGCCGTCGAACGCCACCTCGATCATGAAGAACGTCGGCTCCAAGGTCGGCCAGGATCGCGCCGAACTCGCTGTCGAGATCATGGGCGCCCAGGGCCTGGGCTGGGAGGGCGAAGGCTTCACCGACAAGGAGCTGGAGCAGACCCGCAACTGGCTGGGCGGCAAGGCCACCACGATCTACGGCGGCTCCGCCGAGATCCAGAACAACATCATCGCCAAGCGTATCCTTGGCCTTCTTGATCACCAGTAGGGAGCGCGCGACATGGCCGTTCTGACCGAAGAACAATCGATGCTGCGCGACGCCGCGAAGGCGTGGGTGCAGGAAAAGGCGCCCGTCGGCGCGCTGCGCAAGGCGCGGGACAGCGGCAGCCTGCTGGGCTACGCGCCGGAAGCCTTCGCCGACATGGCGGCCATGGGCTGGGCCGGGGTTGTGATCCCGGAAACCCACGGCGGTTCCGAATTCGGCTACCTGAGCCTCGGCCTGGTGCTCGAGGAACTCGGCCGGACCCTGGCCGCCTCGCCGCTGGCGGTGTCCTCCATGGCCGCGGCCTATGCCCTGGTCCGCGCCGGAACCGATGCCCAGAAGGAAACCTGGCTGTCGGCCATCGCCGCCGGCGAAGCCGTCGCCGCGCTCGCCGTGGATGAAGGTCCGCGTCACGACCCGGTGCGGACCGCGCTGAAGGCCGAGGCGGCGGCCGGCGGCTGGCGCCTGTCCGGCGCCAAGGCGTTCGTGGCCGAGGGGATGGCGGCGACAGTCTATATCGTGGCTGCCCGCACCGCCGGTTCGCCCGGGGATGAAGCGGGGATCTCCCTGTTCCTCGTACCAGCCGATGCGAAGGGCCTCACCCGGTCGCCGCGCCACCTGGCCGACAGCCGCGACTATGCGGCCCTGACCTTCGACGGGGTCGAGGTCGGCGCCGACGCTGTGCTGGGGACCGCCGGAGAGGGCTACGCCCCGCTCGAGCGGACGCTGGATGTCGCCCGTATCGCCGTCTCGGCCGAGATGCTTGGAATGGCTTCCCAGGCCTTCGACGTCACGCTGGACTACCTCAAGACCCGCGTGCAGTTTGGCCAGACCATCGGCAGCTTCCAGGCGCTGCAGCACCGGGCGGCAAAAATGTTCAGCGAACTGGAGCTGGCCCGGTCCTGCGTCGAGGCGGCACTCGCCGCGATCGACCAGGACGCCGACGACCTGGCCCAGCAGGCAGCCCTGGCCAAGGCCGTGGCCGGCGACACCCTGAACCTGATCTCCCGCGAGATGGTCCAGATGCACGGCGGCATCGGCATGACCGATGTCCACGACGCCGGCCTCTATCTCAAGCGCGCCCGGGCGGTGGAGACGCTGTTCGGCTCGACGGCCTGGCACCGGGACCGCTGGGGCAGGATGCAGGGCTATTGACCCACAACCCCTTCAGTAGCGTGCGGAGTTCAACCGGCCATGGATGAGCCGGCCAAGGCGGACGCGGCGGATCCCGCCGTCGCGTCCGACGATCTGGCGACCCGCGAGGCCGCCTACGAGACCTTCATCTGGGCCAATCTGCGCCGGAACTACATCGGCAACTTCGTGCACGGCATGCTGGGCATGACGGGCTTTCGCCTGATCAACGCCCCAACCTTCATGCCGGCCTATCTGCACCTGATCTCCGGCTCGAATACCGTGGTCGGGCTGGGCCTGGCGCTTCAGCAGATGGGCGGAATCATCTCGCCACTGGTGGCCGGCGCGGCCATCGAACACCGGCCGAAGATCATGCCGATGGCCATCGTGCTGGGCAGCCTCGGCCGGCTGGCCATCCTGGGCATGGCGCTGACCGGCTGGTTCCTGCGCGACCAGGCGCAGGTCCTGACGCTTCTGATGTTCGTCTTCCTGTTCGGCGTCTTCATGGGGGCCCAGCGGGTGGCCTTCACCCTGCTGATGTCCCGGGTGATTCCGATCAGCCTGCGCGGACGGCTGCAGGCCTGGCGCAATGCGGTCGGCGGGCTGATCGCGGCGATCCTGGCCTACGTCTCGGGCAAATACCTCATCGGCGCCAATGTGCTCGGCAACGGCTACGCGACCACCTTCATTCTGGCCTTCTTCCTGACCAGCGCCGGCCTGTGGTTCCTGCAGCACCAGATCCGCGAGCCAGTCCCGCCAACCATCCGCGAGCCCGTCAGAATGCGCGACCGGATGCGGGACATCCCGGGCCTGATCGCCGCCAATCCGGACTATCGTTGGTTCCTGATCATGCAGATGCTGGCGACCTCGGCCCGGATCGCCACGCCCTTCTACATCCTGCATGTCGGCGCCACGATGCATCTGGACGGCGCGACGCTGGGTCTGCTCACGCTCGCCTACCTGGGCGCCGACACCGTCTCCAATATTGCCTGGGGATACCTTGGCGACCGGTCGGGCTTCCGGGTCGTGCTGGTGCTGTCGATCGCGATCTGGATCGCCGCGACCCTGCTGTTGCTGACCATGAGCGCGCCGTGGGCGGTGTTCCTGGCCTTCTTCGGACTCGGCGCGGCGCTGGCCGGCTACATGATGGCGTCCAACACCATGATCCTGGAGTTCGGGCATCGCGACGATCTGTCGATGCGGATCGGCATCTCGGCGACGGCCGAGGGGGTCACAGCCACGATCGGACCGCTGATCGGCGGCGCCGTCGCCGACCTGCTCGGCTACAACGTCGTCTTCGGCGCCTCGCTGGGTCTGCTGGCCGCCGCCCTGCTCACCCTGACCGTGATCAAGGATCCGCGCCGCAGCGCCGTCAGGTGAGTTCCTCGGACGAGTAGCCCAGGATCTCGCGGGCGATGATCAGCCGCTGGATCTGGCCGGTGCCCTCGTAGATGTCGCTGATCCGGCCGTCGCGAAGGAACTTCTCGACCAGGTGGTCGTGGCTGACCGACATGCCGCCCAGCAACTCCATGGCCGCCTGCGGGATGGTCCGGCAGACCTCGCCGCCCTTGGCCTTGCAGATCGAGCTCTCGAGATTGTTGGGCTTGCGCACGTCGTTCAGCCAGGCGGCGTGCAGCACCGACAAGGTGGCGGCCTCGGTGTCGGCCTCCATCTCGATCAGCCGCTGCTCCGGCGCGCTGCGCTGGTTGTAGCTGCGGGTCCAGTCGACCTCGACCCCCTCCTCCGCCAGAGCGGCCCTGGCGAAGTCGAACGCGCCCTTGGCCTTGGCCACGCCCCCCGAAGCCACGGCCGGGCGGGTCATGTTGAAGGTCTTCATCACCCCCTTGTAGCCGGCCGAGCCGCCGTCCTTGGGCACGGTCTCGTCGCCGCCCAGCAGGGCGTCGCGCGGCACGCGGCAGTCGCGGAAGCTGTAGGCCGCGGTGTCCGAGGAGCGGATGCCGAGCTTCTTCTCCTGGCGGACCAGTTCGAAGCCAGGCGCGTCCTTCAGCACCAGGAACGACTTGATGCCGGCTCGGCCCGCCGACTTGTCGATGGTCGCCCAGACGATGGCGCCGTCGCATTTGACCCCGTCGGTGACGAAGATCTTGTCGCCGTTGATCACCCATTCGTCGCCGTCGAGCCGGGCCGTCGCCTGGATAGCCTTTGTGTCGGAGCCGACGTTCGGTTCGGTGATCGACATGGCGAGGAACAGGTCGCCCCACTTGGCCTTCTGCTCGGGCGTGCCGGCCGACTGCAGGGCGGCGTTGCCCAGGCCGCTGGCCCGGCCGGCCGGCATGGCGAGGCCAAGGCCCCGGGTCACGCCGGTGGTAGAGCCGCGCGCGATGCTGACCGCCATCATGAAGGTCATCATCGGGGTGTCGCCCGGCTGGCGCTGGCCGAAGAGCGGGAAGACCTCCTCGAAGCCACGCTCGCCTTCCAGCCGCGTCGGCGGCGTCTCGTGCTCGTGGTCCTCGTAGTAGCGGGTGTGCCGTGACGTGGACTCGCCGACCTCGACGACCTTGTCGAGGATCTGCTGGTCGATGGCGGAGAGACGGAAGTCAGCCATGATCGAGGCTCCCTAGACCGAAACCGGACCGTCGAGGACGGTCAGCGTGCGCGCGTTGCGAAGCCACATTTCCAGCGGCAGGTCGCGGATGAAGCCGTGGCCGCCGAAGATCTGCAGCGCATCGTCGGCGATCTTCACCGCCTTTCGACGGACATAGTCCTGGGCCAGCACCGACGCCTTCACGGCGCCCGGATCGTTGTGCTCCAGCAGGCTGGCGGCCTTCCAGACCATCCAGCGCATCGTCTCGCACTCGATATGCATGTCGGCCAGCATGAAGGCGATCGACTGCTTCTTGCCGATCGGCTCGCCGAAGGCGACCCGCTCCTTGGCGTAGGGAATGGCGAAGTCGGTCGCCTGGCGGCACAGTCCGACAGCCACCGCCGCGGCGCCGACGCGGGCCTGGCTGATCAGCCGCGCCGCGTCGATGCCGGCGTCGCCGCCGAGGCGGGCCGACCCGGGCAGCTCGACATTGTCGAGCGTGATCTTGCCCTTCGGCAGAGGTTTCAGCCCCTGGGTGCCGTTCTCAGGCACGACGGACAGGCCGGCCGTGTCACGCGGAACGATGTAGGCCTGCACCGCGCCCAGGCCCGCACCGCCCTCGTCGCGCGCCAGCACCAGGAACGTGTCCGCCCGGTCGCCCAGGGGAACGAGTCGCTTCTCGCCGTTCAGGACAAAGCCGTTGCCCTTGCGGGTCGCCGTCGTGCGCTGGGCCTCGGCGGCGAAGCCGAACTGGCTCTCCTGCACGGCCAGGCTCGCCGCCACCGGCGTCGCGCCGGCGAAGCGGGGCAGGTGCTCTGCCTTCTGCTCCTCGGTTCCGAAGTCGATCAGGGCGCTCACGAACTGGCCCGGCGCCATGATGGCCGCCGCCTGGCTGGCGCAGCCGCCGCCCAGCGCTTCCAGCGCCACGGCGTTGGTCATGCAGGAGCGGTCGCCGCCGCCCCCGCCGTAGGCTTCCGGGATCGCCGCGGCGATCAGGCCGAAGTCCCAGCCCTGCTGGATGATGGTCGCCGGCATCTCGCCGGCCTCGTCGATGGCCCGCGCCCCCGGCGCCAGCACCTCGGCCGCGAAGCCCTGAAGCGCTTCGCGGATCATCGACTGCTCTTCGTTGAGCTCGAACGTGATCATTGTTGTCTCCTGCCCGACCCAAGGGATGACAGGGAGACGGGCCTCAAGGCAAGGGGTCGCGGCGGATTCCAGGAGGAACCCGCCGCGACCGATCGCGTCAGCCCTTCCGGACCACGATGGTCTGGGTGTTGGTGTACTCGAGCAGGCCGTCGATGCCGTTCTCGACGCCCAGGCCTGACTGCTTGTGGCCAGCGAAGCTGACCAGCGGGCTGAGGTGCTGGGTCTCGTTGATCCACACCGTGCCGGTCTGCAGCCGCTCGCCGACCGCCAGGGCCGCGTCGATGTCCGAGGACCAGACCGAGCCGCCCAGGCCGTACTCGCTGGCGTTGGCCCGTTCGAGCGCCTCCTCGATGCTGTCGACCTTGAGCAGCGGCAAGACCGGGCCGAACTGCTCCTCCTGGACGATGCGGGCGTTCTCCGGCGGATTGTCGAGGATGGTGATCGGCACGAAGTAGCCGGGCGCGGTCGAGGCCTCGCCGCCGATCAGGAACGGATAGCCGTTGGCCTTGGCGTCGGCGATCAGCTCCAGCACGCGCTGGTACTGCTGCTTGTTCTGGATCGGACCCAGCTGGGTGCCCTGCTCGGCGCCGTCGCCCATCTTCACCGTGGCGGCGTAGTCGACGATGGCCTTCTTGAGCGGCTCGTAGACGTCCTTGTGGACGTACATCCGCTTGCTGGCGATGCAGATCTGGCCGGTGTTGCGGAAGGCGGCCCAGAACAGCTGCTCGGCGACCTTCTCGACGTCGACATCGGGCATGACGATGGCCGCGTCGTTACCGCCCAGCTCGAGCGTGATGCGCTTGAGACTGTCGGCGGCGCTGGCCATGACCTTGCGGCCGGTCTGGGTCGAGCCGGTGAAGCTGATCTTGTCGATGCCCGGATGGCCGGTCATCCAGGGGCCGAGACTGTCTCCGCCCGACACGACGTTGAGCACGCCGGGCGGCAGGACAGCCCGCGCCAGTTCGCCGATCTTCAGCGTGGTCAGCGGCGTGAACGGCGAGGGCTTCAGCACGATGGTGTTGCCGGCCATCAGCGCCGGAGCGACCTTGAACATGGCCAGGATCACCGGGAAGTTCCAAGGTGCGATGGCCCCGACCACCCCGATCGGCACGTGGCGGGTGATGCTGCGGCGGACGTCGGTGTCCTCGTTGACCGTCTCCGGCAGGTCCAGCGTCGAGGCTCCCTGCAGCCAGCCTGCGCCGCCGAGCACGTCGTTCATGGCGTCGGCGTGCGGCTTGCCCTGCTCGCGGGTCAGCAGGCGCTTGAGGCCTTCGGCGTTGGCGGCGATGGCGCCGGCCAGGGCCAGCACGGCCTTGCGGCGCTCGGCGATCGGGGTCGCGGACCAGGCCGGGAAAGCCGCGCGGGCGGCGGCGACGGCCTCGTCCAACTGTTCCTTCGAACAGTCGGGCGCCTGGGCGATGACCTGCTCGTTGGCGGGGTTGAGGACGTCGAAGGTCCCGGCGCCGGCGACGGCCTTGCCGCCGATGGTCATGCTGTAGTCGGTGTCGAAGTCCATGGGTCGTTCTCCCTGCTCAGAGCCCCAGCACGGCCTTGGCCATGATGTTGCGCTGGATCTCGTTGGTGCCGGCGTAGATCGAGCCGGCGCGATCGTTGAGGTACTTGGGTGCCACGGTCCAGCTGTACTCCGGGCCAACCCCGTCGTTGTAGCGCGGCGGCGTGAAGCCCGGCGTCGGGCCGCCGGCGGAGACCATGTGCGGCTGATGAACAGCGGCGTAGCGACCGGCGGCGGCCAGGGCGATCTCGGTGAGGCGCTGGCTGAGTTCGGTGCCGACCGTCTTCATCATGGAGGACTCCGGACCCGGCGCCTGGCCCACCGACAGCGCCGACATGACGCGAAGCTCCACCGCCTCGAGCGCATCGACCTGGACGGCGGCGTCCGCCAGCTGGCGGCGCAGGGCCAGCCCTTCGCCGGTGGGGTCGCCGTGGGCGTACTCGGCCTCAAGGATGTGGGCGATCTTCGCCATCCGCCCCCGAAAGCCGGGCGTGTAGGCGCTGCCGCCCCGCTCGAACTGCATCAGGTGCTTGGCCACGGTCCAGCCCTGGCCGATCGGTCCGACGGCGTTGGCCTTGGGCACGCGGACGTCGGTGAAGAAGACGTGGTTCTGGATATGCTCCCCCGACAGCGAGATGATCGGCGTCACCTCCACGCCCGGCGTGGTCATGTCGATCAGCAGGAAGGTGATGCCCTTCTGCGGGATGTCCTCACGGGTGGTGCGGACCAGGCAGAAGATCCAGTTGGCGTGGGCGGCGTGCGTCGTCCACAGCTTGTGGCCGTTGCAGATGAAGTGGTCGCCGTCGTCCTCCTCCGCGCTCATCTGCAGGGTCGCCAGATCCGAGCCTGACTGCGGCTCCGAATAGCCCTGGCACCAGAAGTCCTCGCCGCTGAGCATGCGCGGCAGAAAATACGCCTGTTGCTCGGGCGTGCCGTGGCCGATCAGGACCGGGCCGCACATGCCGATGCCCATCGGCGAGAGCGGCGGCGCCCCGGCGGCGGTCAGTTCGGTGGCGAAGATGTAGCGCTGGGTGACCGACCAGCCGCAGCCGCCGAACTCGACCGGCCAGGCCGGAACCAGCCAGCCCCTGGCGTGCAGGATCTTCTGCCAGGCCATCTGGGTCTGATGGTCGCCATAGACGCTGGTCAGGCGCGAGCCGGCCAGCCGCAGCTCCGGCGTCAGCGACGCATCAAGGAACGCGCGAACCTCGTCGCGGAATGCCCGGTCCTGGGGACTCCATTCGATTCTCATCCGTCGCTCCCTGCCTGACGCGTTGGCTCGCGTCTGATCTTGCGCGAACTCTGACGCCTTGCCCCAACGTCCGACCAGAGGGTTTGTCGGGCGCGGCGCTCAGCTACGGGAAGACAGCCGCCGCGCCAGGAACTCGGCCAGCACCTCAACCCGCGCCGGTCGCGGCCCGCCCGGCGGCATGACCAGATGCAGCGCGATCGGCGGCGGCGACCAGTCCTCCATCACCGCCACCAGCTCGCCCGACGCCAGCGCCTGACCGCAAATGAAGTCTGGCTGCAGCGCGATGCCCCGTCCCGCGATCAGGGCCGGCAGAAGCGCCGTGGCGTTGTTGGCCCGCATCGGCCCGTCGATGCGGATCGACGCCTCCTCCCCCGAAGGATGGATGAAGCGCCAGGTCTCGGGCGTCGCCAGATAGGCGTAGGCGAGGCAGCAGTGGTCGACCAGCTGGCTGGGATGCCGGGGCGTTCCCTGCCGCGCGAAGTAGGACGGGGCGCCGACCAGGTGGCGCTTCACCGGCCGCAGTCGCCGGGCCATCAGCGAGGAGTCCGGCAGCGCGGCGATCCGCAACGCCATGTCGAACCCCTGTCCGATCAGGTCCACCATAGCGTCGCTGAGGTGCAGGTCGACGAAGACCTCCGGATAGTCAGCCATGAACTCCGGCAGGATCGGCGCAACGTCCGAGAGGCCGAAGGACATCGGGACCGCCAGCCGCACGAGGCCCCGCGGCGCCGCCGACTGCTCCAGGGCGTCCGCCTCGGCCGCCTCGCCCTCGGCCAACATCCGTGCGGCGCGCTCGACCAGCGCCCGGCCAGCGTCCGTCAGGGCCAGCCGCCGCGAGGTCCGGTTGAACAGACGCGCGCCCAGGCGCGTTTCAAGACGGGTGACGGCCTTGGACACCGTCCCCTTGGACAGCTTCAGGTCTTCGGCCACGGCGGCGAACGACCGCAGCTCCACCACCTTGGCGAAGATCGCCAGCCCTTCGAGATCCGGCAGTCTGGACATGCGTTTTCGGAAACAATGAGTTTCAAGAGTTTCTATTTATGCGCCGATCCTGACGCCTATCTTGTCGTCAAGCAAGAGCGCCGGCGGTCCGGCGCGGAGACAGTACGATGATCGTGCACAAACCCTTCGGGACGCTCGGCGGCGCTGACCACGGTTGGCTGAAGGCCAAGCACCACTTCTCGTTCGCCAGCTACCACGACCCCCGGAACATGAACTGGGGTTCCCTGCGGGTCTGGAACGACGACGAGATCGCCGCCAACTCGGGCTTCCCGCCCCATCCCCACGCCGACATGGAGATCATCACCTATGTCCGCGACGGGGCGATCACCCACCAGGACAGCCTGGGCAACAAGGGACGCACCGAGGCCGGCGACGTCCAGGTGATGAGCGCCGGCAGCGGCATCCGTCACGCCGAATACAATCTGGAGGCTGAGACCACCCGTATCTTCCAGATCTGGATCCAGCCCAACCGCACCGGCGGCGCGCCGTCCTGGGGCGCCAAGCCGTTCCCCAAGGGTGACCGGTCCGGAAAGTTCGTGACCCTGGCCAGCGGCTTCGAGAACGACAACGACGCCCTGCCGATCCGCACCGACGCCCGCGTTCTCGGCGCGACGCTGAAGGCCGGCGAGACCGTCGAATACGCGCTCGACGCCAGCCGCCACGCCTATCTGGTGCCGGCGGCGGGCCGGGTCGAGGTCAACGGTCTCACCCTGGAGGCCCGCGACGGCGCCGCCATCACCGACGAAACGTCGATCCGGGTCACCGCCCTGGACGACGCCGAACTGGTCCTCGTGGACGCCGCCTAGGCGGCGTCCCTCTTTCCCCGATCCAGCAGGAGCACCCATGCCCAGGATTCTCGTTCTCTACCATTCGGCCTACGGTCACATCGAAACCATGGCCCAGGCGGTCGCCGACGGCGCCCGCGAGACCGGCGCCCAGGTCGACATCAAGCGCGTGCCCGAGACCGTGCCGGAAGACGTTGCCCGCGCGGCCCACTTCAAGCTCGACCAGGCCGCGCCGATCGCCACGATCGACGAACTGGCCGACTACGACGCCATCATCATCGGCGTGGGCACGCGGTTTGGCCGGATCAACTCCCAGATGGCAGCCTTCCTCGACCAGGCTGGCGGTCTGTGGGCCAAGGGCGCGCTGAACGGCAAGGTCGGCGGCGCCTTCACCTCGACGGCCACCCAGCACGGCGGCCAGGAAACGACGCTGTTCAGCATCATCACCAACCTGCTGCACTTCGGGATGGTGATCGTCGGTCTGGACTACGGCTTCGCCGGGCAGATGAAGCTGGACGAGGTCACCGGCGGCAGTCCCTACGGCGCGACCACCATCGCCGGCGGCGACGGCTCGCGTCAGCCCAGCGACAACGAACTGGCCGGCGCCCGTTACCAGGGCCGCAAGGTCGCGGAGACCGCCGCGAAGCTTCACGGCTAAGCAGCCTTCACCTCGGGAAACCGGCTTGACCCCGCCTCGCAGGAGGCGGGGTCTTCCTTGTGGAGTCTATGGCGTCGACGGCGCCGGATCCTGCCCCAGCCGCAGTCCCATGTTGGCCAGCAGGTATTCCTCGAGGACCGTCGCCGTCGCTTCGCCGAAGCGCTTCCAGCTCTCGGGCGTGTCGCGTACGCCCTTGAAGTTGGCCTCGATCTGAAGGCCGCAGATCCTGTCGCCGCTCTTGCCGCCGAGCGCCTCCGCCTCGGCGCCGCAGGTATGACGGCTGGTGTTGTAGCCCCCGGCGAAGTAGCGCGCCGATCCTGGACGCAGGTCCTTGTCGCCCGGAATCGCCGGGAAACCCGCGCGCGCATACAGAGCGCCGAGGCTCGAGGAGCTCCGCAGCATCTGGGACAGGGTGACGCCCTGCTGCTGCAGCAACGCCCGGATACTCACACGCTCCCTGAGCGAGTCCTTGCCATCGAGCTCCGTGTCGGATGCATTCAGGTCAGCCGACCTGAGCAGGTAGCCGAGTTCCAGCCGCTGGATCTCGTGGCCGTGGCCATGGATATCCATGAACCACCCCCGGCCGCTGGTCTTCACGACCTCCGCCTTGGCGACATCAATGAAGGCGTGCCACTCGGCGAAGGCGCGCGCCGCCTCGGCGTTGCCGCACGCCGCCTCGTCCAGCGGACGGTTCGCGTCGAACTTCCGGCGGGCGAGCCGGTTGATGATCACATGCGGGTAGGTCCCGAAGCGCCGGAAGTGGGCCTCCCTCATCGCCAGGACGAGCTCGGCGGTGTTGGTGTCGGTCACCAGGACCGCCTCGCCGCCGCAGGACGCCTTGCTGCGATCCGGGATGCTGTCGGGTCTCAGAGCGCCCCCGTGGGGCGCGGTCAGGATCACCGGCGAGTTCCCGGGGATGTACTGAACGTAGCGGTTCGCGCCGAAATAGGTCTTGCCGACCCGGTAGGTCGCGGACTCGATCGGCTGCGGCTCGGCCTGCCGGGCGTTCGCCCCGTTGCTGGCGCCGAGCAGACCGCAGGCGACCATGGCCATGCCGACGCCCGCGACCCAGGCCGCCCGCTTTCCCGCAAATCCCCACATACCGGACATCCCATGACTCACGACGGCCCAACGCGCCGCCTTACCACCATCACGCGCCCCAGCGTGGTCGCTGACACCCCCCGACCACAACAGCAAAGACAGCCGAGAGGTATAGCTCCGCGCTATGGCGGCTGAAGCCTACGGCTTGGCCAGGAACTCACGCTTGATACGTTTGGCCATCGACCAGCGGTGGACCTCCGAGGGGCCGTCGTAGACCCGGAAAGCGCGGATATCGCGGAAGATCTGGTGGACGGGCGTATCGTCGGTCACGCCCGTGCCGCCCAGCACCTGGACGCAGCGGTCGGCGACGCGGAACAGCGCCTCCGACACCGCCACCTTGGCGAGACTGGATTCGGCCGTGCCCGACCCGTGGCCGCCGGCGTCCAGAACGCCCGCGCACCAGTCGATGGTCAGCTCGGCCTGCTTCAGGTCGATCTCGTTGTCGGCCAGCATGAAGCCGACGCCCTCGTGGTCGACCAGCGGCTTGCCGAAGGCATGGCGGCGGCAGGCGTACGCGACGGCGATGTCGTGCGCCCGCCGGGCGGCGCCCCACCAGCGCATGCAGTGGGTCAGCCGGGCCGGGGCCAGCCGCACCTGGGCGTATTTGAAGCCCTCGTTGGCCTCGCCGAGAATCTGGTCGGCGGAGACCCGGACGTTGTCCAGCTTCACCATGGCGTGGCCGCCCGGCATCGTCCGGTCGATGGTGTCCAGCACCCGGGTGATCGAGATGCCCGGCGCGGTCATCGGGGCAAGGAACATGGTCGCCCCATGGTCGGTCTTGGCCATGATGATGGCGTGCGCGGCGCCCTCCGCGCCGGTGATGAGGGTCTTTGCGCCGTTGATGACCCAGTGGTTGCCGTCCTGCACCGCGGTGGTCTTCATCATCGAGGGATCGGAGCCGGCGCCGCCGTCTGGCTCGGTCATCATGAAGGCGGTGCGGATGTCGCCGGCGGCCAGCGGGCGCAGCACCTCGTCCTTCTGAGCGACGCTGCCGATCTTCTCGATCAGGCACATGTTGCCCTCGTCCGGCGCCATCAGGTTCAGCGCGATCGGACCGAGCAGCGAGTAGCCGGCGGCGCGGAAGACGATGGCGATCTCGCGGTGGTTCAGCCCGTGACCGCCGTATTCCACCCCGACATGCGGCGCGAGCAGCCCCTGGGCCGCAGCCTTGCGCTGAAGCTCGACGCGCAGGTCATCCGACGGACCGTGTTTGTCGATCCGCGGGTCGTGCTCGAAAGGGATAACGTGCTCGTGCAGGAATGCGTCAACACGGTTGGCGAGGGCATGGGCGCGGTCGGACATCGAAATCTCTCTGGGCAAGTCAGCGCTGCGCGAGGGCAGGTCGCCTCGCACGGCAGGGGTTTAGAGGAGGTGGCGCGGAACGGCCATCACCGGTGGCCGCCATTTCCGGAGGTTGACGCAGATCAAGGCGGGGGTTGGGCCATCGCGCCACCTTGGCGGCACAGGAGACTTCAGATGCTGCAAATCCTCACGGCGCTCCCGCCGATCCACCTCGCCTATCTGGCCACGGCCGCCGCCGCCTTCAGCCTGTTCGGCGCAACCCTCTGCATTGTCCACGTCTGGACAAACATTCCGACCCGTCGCGGTTCCTGAGGCCACGACGCAGGTCCCCGGGCCAAGGGCTCCCCCGTCACGAGTCCGGGGACCGACCCTTCCCGATCAGTTCACGCGCCGCTCGCGACCGGCCCAGTAGGGTTCGCGGAGCTCGCGGCGCAGGATCTTGCCGGATGGGTTCCTCGGCAGGGCGTCGATGAAATCCACGCTCTTGGGCGCCTTGAAAGCCGCGATGCGGGTGCGGGCGAAGGCGATGATCTCTTCGGGGGTCGCTGTCATGCCGGGCTTCAACGCCACCACGGCCTTGACCGCCTCGCCCCACTTCTCGTCGGGGATGCCGATCACCGCGACCTCGGCGACGGCGGGATGGCCGTAGACGGCGCTCTCGACCTCGGCCGGGTAGATGTTCTCCGCGCCGGAGATGATCATGTCCTTCACCCGGTCGTGGATGAAGAGATAGCCGTCCTCGTCCAGGTAGCCGGCGTCGCCGGTGCGCAACCAGCCGTCCGCGCCGATGGTGGCCTTCGTCGCCTCGTCGAGGTTCCAGTAGCCGGCCATGTTGGCCACCGAGCGGGTGGCGACCTCGCCCACGGCGCCGGCCGGCACGGCCTCGCCCGTCTCATCGATGATCTTGATCTCGACGCCCGGCATCGGCAGTCCCGCCGCCCGCATGCGCGGATTGCCGGCCGGGTCGTGATCCTCCGGCGGCAGGTAGACGATGGTGCCGCAGGTCTCGGTCATGCCGTACTGCTGGCAAAAGCCGCAGCCGAACACCTCCATGCACTCGCGCAGCAGGTCGAGCGGGATCGGGCTGGCCCCGTAGAGGATGTACTTGAGCCGGCTGTAGTCGACCTCGCGGGCCCTCGGCTGGCGCACGACGATCTGCATCGCCGCCGGGACCATGAACATCTTGCTGATGCGGTCCTGCTCAATGAAGTCCAGCACCTTGAACGGGTCGAACTCGCGGGCCACCACGCCCTTGGCGCCGTTGTAGAGACCGACGATGCCCCAGCCGGTGCCACCGATGTGCGAGACCGGCATGGCCACCAGACTGACGTCGTCCGGCCCCCACTGGTTCCAGGCCATCCGCGCCTCGGCGGCCTGCCGGCGGCCGGCGAGGATGTTGGCGTGGCTGAGCATGGCGCCCTTGGGCTTGCCGGTCGTGCCCGAGGTGTAGAGCTGGACGGCGACATCCCGCTCGGTGATCGCGACACCCGGATCCGTGTCCGGCGCCGCATCGCGCCAGTCGGCATAGAGCGGGCGGCCGTCGGCGCCATCGGCCTCCATCGCCACCACCTTGGGGCGATAGGTCAGGTGCGCGGCGACCTCCTCGCTGAGGCCGATGACTTCCGGACCGACGAAGACGATGGGCGCGCTCGAATCCTCGACGATGTAGGCCACCTCGGGCGGCGCCAGCCGCCAGCCGATCGGCGTCATCACCACGCCCGCCTTGGCCGCGCCGATCAGCAGCTCGAAGTAGCAGTCGCTGTTCTTGCCGACATAGGCGATCCGCTGGCCCTTGGTCAGGCCTTCGGCGATCAGCGCATTGGCGACGCGGTTGGTCAGGGCGTCGAACTGCGCGAAGCTCGTCTCGCGCCCTTCGAAAGTCAGGGCCGTGGCGTCCGGCCGCGTGTCAGCGTGGTAGCGGGCGATGTCGCCCAGGGTCGGCATCCGGTCTAAGTCGACCGCCGTGTCGTTCGCGCTCATCGTCATGTCGTCCGTTTTCAGAGGCCCAGCACCAGCCGCGCCATGATGTCCCGCTGGATCTCGTTGGATCCGCCATAGATCGAGGCCGCGCGGTTGTTCAGGTAACGCGGCATGGCGACCAGGCTGTGCTCCGGCCCGACCGGCGTCTCGTTCGAGCCCGGTTCGCGGGCCCTGGGCTGGTCGACGAAGGCGTAGTAGGCCGCCGTGTCGATCGCCAGGCCGTCGATCTTCTGCGTCATCTCGGTGGCCTGGGTCTTGAGCATCGACGAGGCTGGACCGGGGTTCTTGCCGGACGACAGCTCGGTCATCACCCGGTGCTCGGTCATCTCGATGGCTTCGAGCGCGATCTCCAGTTCGGCCAGTCGGGCGCGGAACACCGGATCGTTGGCGAGCGGTTCGCCCAGGTCGCCGCCTTCGGCCGCGGCCATGGCCTTCAACCGGGCCAGCGACACCTTCAGCCCGGGGGCCGAGCTGCCGCCGCGCTCGAACTCGAGCAGGTACTTGGCCACCGTCCAGCCGTCGTTCTCCTCGCCCAGACGGTTGGCGACCGGAACGCGGACGTTGTCGAAGAAGACCTGGTTGACCTCGTGCTCGCCGGCCAGGGTGATGATCGGCTTCACCTCGATGCCCGGGGTGTCCATCTCCAGCAGCAGGAAGGTGATGCCCTTCTGCGGCTTGCCCTCGAAGCTGGTGCGCACCAGGCAGAACATGCGGTTGGCGAAGTGAGCGTGGGTGGTCCAGATCTTCGATCCGTTCAGGACATAGTCGTCGCCGTCCCGCTCGGCCTTCATCTGCAGGCTGGCGAGGTCCGAGCCGGAGCCGGGCTCGGAATAGCCCTGACACCAGTAGTCCTCGCCGGCCAGGATGCGCGGCAGGTAGAAGGCCTTCTGCTCGGGCGTGCCATAGCGCTGGATACAGGGACCGACCATGCGCAGGCCCATCGGCGACAGGCCCGGCGCGCCGGCGCGGGCGCACTCCGCCGAGAAGATATAGCGCTGCATCTCGTCCCAGCCGCAGCCGCCGTACTCCGCCGGCCAGCTCGGCGCCACCCAGCCCTTGGCGTGCAGAATCTTCTGCCAGGGGATCGAGTACTGCTTCTCGACGAAGACGCTCGTCATCCGGCGACCGGCGACCTGCAGGTCGGGCGGCAGGTTCTCGGCGAGGAAGGCGCGAACCTCGGCCTGGAAGGCGAGGTCGGCGGCGCTGAGTTCGAGATTCATCGGGGCCTCACAGGCGGTCCAAACGCGAAGCGCGGAGTCAGCATGACTGACCCGGCGGCAGGCTACTATGAAGTTGCCGTCGATTGACGGGGACGCAGTTCGGGGTACCGTCAAGACCAACGAGACAAGGGAGAGGGACGCCATGCGCACGAGGGGTATCAACCACCTGGCCCTGGTTTGCCGGGACATGCGCGAGACGGTGAAGTTCTACACCGAGGTGCTGGGCATGCCGCTGATCAAGACCATCGAGCTGCCGGACGGCGGCCAGCACTTCTTCTTCGACTGCGGCGGCGGCTCGTCGCTGGCCTTCTTCTGGTGGGCCGACGCCCCGCCGGCCGCGCCGGGCATCGCCTCGGTGAAGGCGTTCCCCAAATCGCCCATGTCGGCGATCGGCTCGATGAACCACGTCGCCTTCGACGTCGACCCCGAACAGATCGAGGACTGCATCACCCGGCTGACCGCCGCCGGGGTGCCGCACATGCCGGTGGTGGTGAACCACGACGACAGCCCGATGGGGGTCTCGCAGGAGGTCAACGACGGCGTCTTCGTCCGCTCGGTCTACTTCACCGATCCCAACGGGATCATGATGGAGTTCGCCGCCTGGACCCGCCCGATGCGGCCCGACGACGTACGGCATGAGCCCAAGGGCGCGGTCGTCCCGGCCTGACGGCTCAGGCCGCATCCACGGTCACACGGCGCATATGGCGCCGCTGGCCGGGGTAGTCGTTCAGCGCGAAATGCCAGACCGAGCGGTTGTCCCAGAAGGCGACCGAGCCCGGCTTCCAGCTGAACCGGCAGGTGAAGGCCTCGAACCGGCTGTGTTCAAACAGGTAGTCGAGCAGCGCTTTCGACTCCCGCCGGCTCCAGCCCTCGATCCGCATCGTGAAGGCCGGATTGACGTACAGGGCCTTGCGGCCGGTCTCGGGGTGAACCTTGACCATCGGGTGGATGTACTCGCCCACCGCCCCCTCGGCCTCGGCGATCTGCATCGAGCCGCGCTTCTGGGCCGAGGCGCCGGTCGGGGCGTACTCGCGGCCGGCGGAGTGGACCGCGTTCAGCCCTTCCAGGGTCGCCCGCAGCCCCGGCGACAGCGCGTCGAAGGCGGCGGCCTGGCTGGCGAACAGGGTGTCGCCGCCGTAGTCCGGGGTCTCCACGGCGTAAAGGATCGAGCCGATGCTCGGCGCTTCCAGGAAGCTCATGTCCGAATGCCAGCCGCCGCCGAAGTTGATGCGGTCGGACGGCTCCTTGATGATCTCCATGACCTCGGGATGGTCGGCCATGCCCTTTACGTAGGGATGGATGTTGAGCGGTCCGAAGCGGCGTCCGAAGGCCAGTTGCTGCTGCGGCGTCAGGGTCTGGTCGCGGAAGAAGATCACCTGATGCTCGACCAGCGCCTTGCGGATCGCGGCGATGGTCTCGTCGGCGAGCGGAGCGGACAGGTCCACGCCACCGATCTGCGCGCCCAGGGCTCCAGCCACCCGTCTGACGTCAATCCCGGCCATCGTCCTCTCCCCGCGTTCGTTGTTTCCGCCATGTTGGGCCGGGCGGGCCGCGGCTGCAACTCAGCCACGCTTCACCGTCCGGAAGCCGACGTGGGAAGAGCCCGTGTCCGGCGGTCCCGGCTGCCGCGCCGAGGGCCGGTAGCGGAAGCAGAAGTTGTCGGCGCAAAGGAACGAACCGCCCTTGATCAGGTGGCTGCGCGCCGGGTCGCCGGCCGGCCGGCCGGCCTGGAACCAGTCGCTGGTCCACTCCCAGACGTTGCCGGTCATGTCCGACAGCCCCCAGGCGCTGGGGGCGTAGCAGCCGACCGGCGCGGTGCGGGCCTTGTAGCCGTCGTCGGCGGTGTCGATGGCCGGGAACACGCCCTGCCAGGTGTTGGCGCGCGGCGCCTTCGGATCGGGCCGCTCGTCGCCCCATTCGTAGCGCTTGCCGTCCAGCCCGGCGCGGGCGGCGAACTCCCACTCCGCCTCGGTGGGAAGGTCGCGTCCTCTCCAGCGCGCGTAGGCCAGCGCATCCTCGAACGCGACCTGCACCACCGGATGGCGCTCGCGGCCCTCAAGGTCGCTGCCGGGACCTTCGGGATGCTTCCAGCTCGCGCCGTCGATGATCCGCCACCAGAGCGAGGGATCGCCTGACCCCAGCCCGCCGGCGCCGACGAAGACCAGCGATGACGGTTTCAGCTTGTCGGCCGGCACGCCGGGATAGAGCGCCGGGTCGGGCTGGCGCTCGGCCAGGGTGACGTAGCCGGTCGCCTCCACGAACTGCGCGAACCGGGCGTTGGTGACCTCGGTCCGGTCGATGGAGAAGGGGCCCACAGTCACCTTGCGGGGCGGCCCCTCCTCGTCGTGCGCCCCGGCGGCGCCGAGCGTGAACGTGCCGCCGGCCAGCCGCACTTCGCCCTCGGGGGCCGGAGATGGACAGGTCCGGGTCGGTTCGGCCAGCGCCACCGCCGTTTCCGGCGCACGACCGCAAGCGGCCAGCAGCAGGACGGCGGCGAGCACCGCCAGCCTCACCCGGTCGCTCCGTCCAGCAGGGCCAGCGCCATCCAGGTCATGATCCGCCGCGCCTCGTCCGGCGTCGCGCCCTGGTCGGTGCGCAGGCGCCGCCAGGCCTCGAAGCTGACCGCCAGCTCGAGCGCCGCGATCTGCTCACGCCGCGCCGCGAGGGCAGGCGGGACCATGGCCAGCAGAGCCTCGCGCTGCTGGCGCACCAGCCGCGCCCTGCCCTCCTGCAACGCCGGCGAGCGGTGGCGCTGGGAGTCGGCGGCGATCTGCAGCGGCAGGATCAGCTCGAACAGCCGCGTCCGGCGCGCGATTTCGGCCTCGAGGTCCTGTCGAGCATCCCCGGTCGGCGGCGGGCCCGCGATCAGGGGCTCGGCCTCGGCCGTGATCACCGCCTGCATGGCGCGATAGACGCCGTCCATGTCCTCGAACAGCCGGAACACCGTGCGCAGGCCGACGCCCGCGCGCTCGGCGACCAGTTCGGCCGGCGGCAGGCCGAGGCCCCCCGTTTCGCGGACGATGGCGATCATGGCGTCGACGATGCGGCCACGACTGGCTTCCGAACGCAGCCTGCGGCCGTCTGTTGGGATCTTCGTCGGGCTCTGGATCGAATCGCTCACATCTAATGAGGGCTCCTCGACGCGTCGGTTCGCAAGCATCAAGGCGCCTGGCATTGTCAGAGCCCGGTGCACTGGATCAGCAGCTGGCCCGCCAGCCCGGCCTTTCGGTGGACGCCCAGCGCCTGGACCTCCGGCGAGGTGGCGATGGCCACGAAGGCCGCCCGGCTGGGATACTCCATGATCGCGGCCACATCCCAGAGCTCCTCGACCTCTCCAATCACCAGGGCGTCGACCCTGGCGTTGAAGCGCATCTTGCCCCCGCCCGCCTCGACGAGCGCTTTCATCGCCTGGCCGTAGAGCATGTAGGCCTCGCGCCCGGAAATGTCGGGGTGGCCCGGCTCCTCGTACCGCGCGCGGTCGTGGAACTTCAGCAGGTTGAGCATGACGATCGGCTCGTCACCGCCCAGGGCGAGCAGGTTCTGGAGCTGGTCCCCTCTGGGAAGGACGGCGTTTTCGACTTTCATGGCGTTTCCTATCGCTCGCCCTTGATGAAGGCATTGATGACGTCGGCGATCTGGTCGGGGCAGTCTTCCTGCAGGAAGTGGCCGCCGCCCTCGATCGTCACATGCTTGCGGCCCTTCGCGCCCGGCACGCGGGTCTGGAACACCGCCTCGCCCCCGCCTGTGACCGGATCCTTGTCGCTGAAGGCGGTGAGGAACGGCTTGTCGAACGCCTCCAGCACCGTCCAGGCGGCCTTGTTCTCCGCCACGGACGCATGCTCGGGCATGACCGGCACGAACGTCGGGAAGATCCGCGCCGCGACCTTGTAGGTCTCGTCCGGATAGGGCGCGTCGTAGGCGGCGATCTCCTCGGGCGACAACTCGCGCTGGGTCCCCATGTTGACGATCATGCCGGCCGGGAAGACCGGCATCGATTGGCTGAGGTCGAGCCAGGTCTTGAAGCCGTCGGACATGCCGCTGCCGGTCGGCAGCCCGGTGTTGCCGACGACAACCCGCGCGAACCGCTCAGGGAACGCCGCCACCAGTCGCAGCCCGATCAGGCCGCCCCAGTCCTGGCAGAACAGGGTGATGTCCTTGAGGTCCAGCGCCAGGAGCCAGGCGCTCATCCAGGCGACGTGGCGCTCGTAGCTGTAGTCTTCCTTGTCCGCCGGTTTGTCGGAGCGGCCGAAGCCGACCAGGTCCGGCGCCAGCACGCGATGCTCGCCAGACAACCGCGGGATGATCTTGCGGTAGAGGTAGGACCACGACGGTTCGCCGTGCATCAGCAGCACCGGCGCCGCGTCGCGGGGGCCCTCGTCGACATAGCCGATCCGAAGGTCGGCGCCTTCGCCGCCCGGAACCGTCACGTAGTGAGCGGCGAACGGGAAATCGGGCAGTCCGTCGAAACGGTCGTCGGGCGTGCGAAGCACCTTCACCGGGCATTCTCCTGGGCATGCGCGGACTTGACCGCCGCGATAACTAATGGCACGAATAATGCCAATATAATTCCGGCAATCAAGCGGGAAACGGAGACGGGCATGAAACGCATCCTGGCGGGGCTGATCGTCCTGGCGCTTCTCGTGGGCGGCGGCCTCTACGCCGTGCGGGGCAAGCTCGCCGTGAAGCTGGTGGAGCGTCGGGTCGCCGAGGGCATGACCAGCGACCTGGCCAGCCGGCTGCCCGACGGCCTGCACGTGCTCATCTGCGGCGCGGGCGGCCCCTTCCCTGACGCCGATCGCGGCGCGCCCTGCACCGCCGTCATCGCCGGCAAGCGCCTGTTCATCGTCGACACCGGCGAGGGCGCGGGCCGCACGCTCGGCCGCCTCGGCGTCGGCGGCGACTCGGTGGTGCTGCTGACCCACTTCCACTCCGACCACATCGACGGCCTGGGCAACATCGCCCTGATGCGCTGGGGCGGCTCCAACCTGACCACGCCGCTGTCGCTCTACGGCGCGCCAGGCGTCGAGCGGATCGCCGCCGGCTTCAACGAGGCCTACGCCTTCGACAGCAGCTACCGCACCGCCCACCACGGCGCGGAGGTGATGCCGCCGTCGGGCGCCGGCATCACGCCGCGGCCGATCGTCATCGCGGCGGGCGCCGACTCCGTCGTCGTGCTGGAAGAGGACGGCGTGAAGATCACCGCCTTCCGGGTCGACCACGGCCCGGTCGAGCCGGCTCTGGGTTATCGCTTCGACTACAAGGGGCGCAGCGTGGTGATCAGCGGTGACACCTCGGTCTCGCCCGTCGTGGCCGCCCAGTCCAGGGGCGTCGACCTGCTGGTCCATGAGGCGCTGTCGCCCGAGCTGGTCAAGGTGCTGCAGGACGGGGCCATCCGGGCCGGCCGGCCCAAGCGCGCCAAGATCATGGCCGACATCCCCAACTACCACACCAGCCCGCTGGAGGCGGCGCGCATCGCCCAGTCGTCGGGCGCCAAGGCGCTTCTGCTCACCCACATCGTGCCGCCGCTGCCGCTGCGGGCGCTGGAGGGGCCGTTCCTGGGCAAGGCGCGCGACGCCTACGACGGCCCGCTGTGGATCGCCCGCGACGGCGACCTGCTGTCGATGCCCGCCGGCGGGAGCCAGATCGACCGCAGGCGTTTGCGCTGAGACCGCCAATCCCGCCAGCTGCGGCGGACAGTTTAGCGACCGCTGAACTGTCTCCAGTGTCTCCAGCGCCCTCATGACGTGGCCGCGCCTTGCCGCGCCGGCGCGACGATAGGGGGACAGGGCTCGCCCTTCGGCGTCCGCCACGGACGTGGCGCTGAGGGCGACCGCCCAGGACCAGGCGGCGAAAGTCCTTGGCGGCCTTGGCCTTGCGGGGACTGGGCAGGATGTCGGGAGCGTCGCATTCCACCAGTATGACGCCGCCCTGGACCGTGCGGATCGATCAGCCGGGCGGCTCTGGCCGGGATGTCTCGCAAAGGGGCGAAATGTCTCGCTTTGTCTCCGGAGTATATGTCTCCAGAGTCTCGCGTCCGGCTCAGGACGCGGCGGTGCGCAGATGGTGCAGGGCGATGCCCGAGGTGGTCGCCACATTCAGCGAGTCAAAGCCGCCGGCCATCGGGATCGACACCGTCCGGCAGCGGGCCAGGACCTCCGCCGGCAGTCCCGGCCCCTCGGCGCCCAGCAGCAGGGCCACGCGGGACAGCGGCACAAACCTGTGCAGCGCCGTTTCGCCGGCCGGACTGAGCGCCACCGGCTCCAGCCCGTGGCGCAGCAGCGTCTCGACCATATCGCCCTGGGCCGTGGCGAACGGAACCGTCAGGACGCCGCCGACCGAGACCCGGATGGCCTTGCGGTAGAGCGGATCACAACAGGCCCCGTCGAGCAGGACCGCATCGACCCCGAACGCGGCGGCGTTGCGGAACAGCCCGCCCATGTTGTCGTGGTTGCCGATGCCCGACAGCGCCATTACCAGCGCCCGCTCCCCCAGTGTGGCGAGCAGGTCGTTCGCCGCCACCGCCGGCGCCCGCTCGGCGATGGCCAGGATGCCGCGATGCAGCTCGAAGCCCGCGATGGCGTCCAGCACAGGCTGGTCGGCCAGGTAGACCGGCAGGTCGTCAGGCAGGGTCTGGAGAATGGGCTCCAGCTTCAGCCGGCGCTTCGGCGCGATGAGCACGGAGAGGGGTCTGTGGCGCTGCTGGCCGGCCAGGACGCGCAGCACCGTCTCGCCCTCGGCGACGAACAGACCCCGGCGACCGACGAGGTCCCGCTCGCGGATGTCGCGATAGGCCTCGATCCGCGGATCGGCGGGGTCGTCGATGGAGATGAAGTCAGGCACCGCGCAGCGATAGCGCCCCGCTGGCCCATGGGCCAGCGCATCGGGGCGTCCGGCCAGAAAGGCGACCCGCCGAGGTCGGGGGTCAGCCCCCGTCTTCCGCGGCGGGTTCCGGCAGGCCGATCAGCTTGGCCACGGCGGCGGGATCCTCGAGCAGGTTGCCGACGACCTGCTGCAGCACGCGGGCCGCCTCGCGCAGGCGGACCGGGTCGATGCCCTGGGCCGCCTTGTGCTGCAGGGCGTAGAATACGCGCTTGCCATCGTCGAGCGCGCGAACGCCGGCCTCGGTGAGGCTGATCCGCACCTGACGGCGGTCTTCCGGCGGCGTCACGCGCACCGCGAGTCCGACGGCCACCAGCTGGTCGACGGTGCGGGTGAGGGTCGTGCGGTCGACGGCGCTGGCCCCGGCCAGTTCGTTCATCGTGCAGGGTTGCAGCCGGTCGATGATCAGCAGCGCCCGCCAGCTGACCAGCGAAAGGCCCATCGCCTTCAGGGCCTTGTCGCCGGCCGCGTCGTTGCGGCGCACCGCCTGGAACAGCATCAGGAAGAGGTAGACCGGAACGTCGGCGATGAACTCGCCTTCCGGGTCGACGGTGGCGAAACGCTCCACCTCGGTCATGCGCGGCCGACCTTCTCGAAACGCAGGATGCTGTCAGCCCATTCCGGATCGTCGATGACGTTGCGCACGACCTTGCGCAGCAGTTCTTCGAGCGCCTGCATTTCGTCGTGGCCGACGCCCTTGAGCGCCTTCTCGTTGAAGCCGATCACCGCCTCGATCGCGATCTGGTAGGCGCCCAGGCCGGCCGGGGTAAGCGACATGAGCGTCTGCCGACGATCGCGCGAATCCTCCCGGCGCACCACCAGCCCCGCGTCAGCCAACTGATCGACGGTGCGGGTCAGCGTGGTTCGATCGATGGCGCAGAAGTCAGCCACCAGACCCATGGAGGACTCTTCCAGGCGATTGAGAATGGAGAGAATCCGCCACTTGGGGATCGTCAGGCCCAGCCGGCCGAGCACCTCGCCGAGCACCAGCTCCCGCTGCTTCACCAGATGGTACTGCAGATAGAAGAAGTACTCCGGCGGCACCAGCGGCTGCGGAAAACTCATCGCTGTACGCCTCTTCGATCTCTCGGCCGTTACTGACGCCGCCGTCATCGAGCGCGGTTCGGCGATGAGACGACCATGTTCCCGGCGCGGGGGCAAGTGCAATCACACGTAATGCAACAGCAAAAGGTGTATTACCCGATATATGCATTTGCACCTTTTTGTTGACACCGGTGTTCGGTGGACATATCAGGCCCGCCAGTAGCGTAGGTTTGCGCCCGGGGACGCGGGGCGCACGCCGGTGTCCGCGTCGATGTTGCGGGGGATCTCCCACTGTCCACGCTTGCCGACCCTGCCCTGGCTGACGATCTTCGCGTGCGGCTCGACGCGCTGGATATCGATGTCAGCTGCGCGCTGAGCTTCTCCCGCGCGACGCTCTGCGCCCTGGCGGCGATGTCGCGAGAAGCCCGGGACGCCATCGACCGTTGCCTGGGCGACGAGGCCGCCATCGTTCGGATCGAGGACCTCGACGGCAGCGCCGCCGTGGCCGCCACGCTCAACGAGGCCCGCCACCAGATCCGCTCCGTCCGCGACGACCTGTCGGCCGGGGCGACGCGAGACCTTGAGCGCGTGCTGGTGGAAAGCGCCGCCGACCTGCGGAGCGCGCGAGCCCCGGCGGCCGGTCTCGACTGAAATCCCAGAGGTTCCCCGGACGGCCCCAACAGGCCGGTCTGGATCCGGCTATCCCCCCAGCAGCCGGGTCCTGCTCTCCGGTCCGCGTCCGCGGGCCGGAGAGTCGGGGGCGATCATGCGTGACTCAGGCTTCGGCCGGCGTCTCGCCCGCCAGACGCTTGTTCATCTCTTCCAGGGACGCCAGCATGCCTTCCTGTGACGCGACCGGATCGGTGTCGTCCAGCAGGCGGCCGATGGCGTTGCCGTAGAGCGCACCCAGTTCGGGTCTCCAGCGGTCGCCCATCAGGTCGACGGCATGGGCGAACAGTCCGCCGCAGCGCGACAGCCGCACCATCCCCGCCGCGCCGCCGACGCCCAGGATGCCGTTGGCCAGCCAGCTGAGCCGCGCCTTGTCGGGATCAGGCTGTTCGCTGAGCCGCATGATCTCGGCGACCCAGTCCTTGACCGATTTGCGCATGTCGGCGCCGGCGTCGAGGACGACCTGCCCGCCGCGGTCCGCCGCCGTGTCGACGCTGAGGCCGAAGCGGACATCGACGGAGTCGGCGAGCCGGTTGGCCGGCTTGAAGAAGCGTGCAGCGCTGGTCACAGTTTCACCCTCGTCGGCTTCATGAGCAAATCGATCTCGTTCTGGGACATGTTCGGTTCGACCGCCGCCCCGATTTTCGCGTTCAGGTCGTCGTGACGGCGCCCCTTGGTCCCGACCGGCGGACCGAAGGCCTTGAAGCGCCGGTCAGGGCCGCAGTAGCCCTCCGCCTCGACGAACAGCCGCTTGTCGCGACCCAGCCAGATGATCCGCTGCAGCAGGACCGGCGGCGTCACCGGCTTGGCCAGCACGAAGTTCGCGCCGCTGTCCCGGGCCTTGTGGACCTGGTCCATCCGCGTGCCGCTGGTGACCACCAGGACCGAGGTGGCGCGGTTGAAATCCGGTCCCTCGCGGCGCAGCCAGCGAATGAAGTCAAAGCCGGCGCCGTTGGCCAGCGCGGCCTCGACCAGGATGAGGTCGAACTCCGACCCGCCGGCCGCCGCCTTGGCGTCGCGCAGGTTGCCGACCTTGGTCTGACGGCGCAAGTCAAAGCTGCCCAGCACGTTGGACAGCAGGTTCAGGTGCACCTGGTTGTCGTCGAGCAACAAGGCTCGGGCTCGGGTCAGGTCGACCTTGGCGGTGGCGGCGACGGGGCTCTGCGTTTCGTTCATCTGCGCCTCAGAAGAGGTCAAAGTCTCCGGACTCGAACACATCGGCCGGGGCCTCCTCGTCCGCGGCGTGCGCGGTGAGACGGTCAGCCATATCCTGAAGCGGAATGGCCCCCAGAGCGGCGGTCAGGTCCACGGCTGGATCGAACGCTACTGTCGCCACGACGTGGCGGATGAAATGGGTGAGCACGCCGAGGCGTTGCGACACCAGGTCGAGGGTCTGCAGCTCGCGCACCAGGACCGCGTCCAGGTGGGCGGCGTGCTCGGGCACATGGCAGATGCTCTGTACGCGCAGCAGATGCGCCTCCAGGAGCGCCAGCTCGTGGGCGACGCCCCCGAGCGCGCCATTGAGGCCGTGCGGCAGATCCTGTGCTGGACGGGCGACCGCGGACATCAGAACAGCTCCAGATCGCCGGTGTTGTCGGCCGGCGGCGGCACGGCCAGCTTGCGCTCGCGGACGAACACCGACGGATCGGCGTCGGTCAGCAGCCGCTGCATCGCCTGGCCGGTCGTGGGGCGGTAGCGGATGCGGCGGGCGCAGGTCCCGCCGGTGTCTCCGCCGATCACGGCGATGCCTTCGGCCTGCAGGAAGCGCTTGGCGAAGGCGGCGTTTTCCGCGCCGATGTTGCGCAGCCGGTCGAACATGCTGGCGCCGCCGAACAGTTTGGCTTCCAGCCGGTCGCGGCGCGCGCCGGCGCGCAACAGGCTGTTGATCAGAATTTCCATGGCGTTGACGCCGTAGCGCTTGGCCTCTTCGGCATCGCCGCTGCCGTCACCGTCAGGGAGGAGGAAGTGGTTCATGCCGCCCAGACCCCGTTCGGGATCCCGGATGCACGCGGCGATGCACGAGCCGAGCACGGTGCTCATCACCACGTCGGAAGAATCCGACACATGATGCTCGCCCTGCCCGACATGCAGCGTCCGCTCGCCCGTTCCGTCCAACCCAATGCTCATGTGAGTGCGCCGAACACGCCTTCGATTTTTTCCTTCAGCACTTGAACCGTAAAAGGTTTCACCAAGTAGTTATTGACGCCGAATTGAACCGCCCTTTGCACCAGATCGGAGTCGGCGCGGCCGGTCAGCATGATGAAGGCGATGGTCTTGAACGGCGGGTGCGCGCGCACGGCGCGCAGCAGGCCCAGGCCGTCCAGCTTGGGCATGTTGTAGTCCGAGATCACCAGGTGGGCCGGCTGGGTCAGCAACAGGCGCAGGGCGGCTTCGCCGTCAGGCGCCTCCCGGATGTCCTTGAAGCCGAGCTGCTGCAGGCCTGATCGCACGAGGGTGCGGATCGTCATCTGGTCGTCAACCACGAGCACTGAAATGGCGGAGGCGGCGGGCATCTTGTCTATCCCTCGGTAGACACGGCACAGGCGCTCAGCAGGTGAGCTCCGATGCGCGTGATGGGGTACTGGCGCTCCACAGCGCCGATTTCGAAGGCCGCGCGCGGCATGCCGTAGACGACGCAACTTGCCTCGTCCTGGCCGAGGGTCCGGGCGCCGGCCTCGCGCATGGCCAGAAGGCCCTTGGCGCCGTCCCGGCCCATGCCGGTCAGGATCACGCCGGCGCTCCTGCCGCCGACGGCCTTGACCACCGACTCGAAGAGGACGTCGACCGACGGAGCATGGCCGTTGACCGTCGGGCCTTCGCGCAGGCGGCAGCGAAGCTGGCTTCCGGTGCGCTCGACAGCCAGGTGCCGCTCGCCGCCCGGGGCCAGGAAGACGCGGCCGACTTCCAGCAGATCGCCGTCTTCCGCCTCGGTCACCGTGGCGCCCGAGCAGTTGTCGAGACGCTTGGCGAAGCTCTTGGTGAAGGTGGCCGGCATGTGCTGGGTGATCACCGTCGGCGGACAGTTGGCCGGAAAGCCCGAGATGACCTGGATCAGGGCCTCGACGCCGCCGGTGGACGAGCCGATGGCCGCGATATTGCCATTGGGACGGTAGGCGGCATGGCTCGACGCGCTGGGCCTGGGCGCGTCGCTCAGCGGCCGCAGGCGGGACCGGGCGGCGGCCTTGACCTTCTCGGCCAGATTTCCGAAGGCGTCGTTGGCGGTCACGCCGGGGCCCGGCTTGCCGACACAGTCGACGGCGCCCAGGGCCAGGGCCTCGATGGTGGTGTCGGCGCCGGCCTGGGTCAGGGTCGAGATCATGATCACCGGCGTCGGCCGCAGGCGCATGATCCGTTCCAGGAACTCGATGCCGTTCATGTTCGGCATCTCGACGTCCAGCGTCACCACGTCGGGGTTCAGGCGCTTGATCGCCTCACGGGCTTCGAGCGGATCGCCCGCCGAGCCGACCACCTCGATCTCCGGGTCGCGGCGCAGCACCGCGGCGATGACGCCGCGCATGGTGGCGGAGTCGTCGACAATGAGAACGCGGACGCTCAAAGCTGCCCCCCGACCTTGTAGACCGTCAGCCCGTCGCTGGTCAGCCGTCCGCCGTCGCCGGTCACCCGCTCGGAGTGGCCGATGTAGAGGCGGGCGCCGGGGCTCATCACGTCGATGAACTTGCGCCAGACCTGTTCCTGGGTGGCGTCGTCGAAATAGATCACCACGTTGCGGCAGAAGATGACGTCGAACCGGCCCTTCATCGGCCAGGGCTTGATCAGGTTCAGCTCGCGGAAGGTAATCAGCGCCTGCGTCTCTTCCGACATCCGCCACATGTCGACGCCGGCCTCCGGCGCCTTGCGCAGATGCTTGCGGTCGCCGGCCGGCACGGCGTCGAGCGCTTCACGGTTGTAGACCGCCTCACGCGCCGTCTGGACGACGTTCGGGTCGATGTCGGTGGCCAGGATCCTGACGTCGTGGCGCGCCGCGTCGGGAAGCGCGGCCAGCACGCTCAGCGCCATCGAATAGGGCTCCTGCCCCGTGGAGCAGGCGGCCGACCACAGGCGCACGCGGCCGCCGGCCCGGGCCCGGGCGGCGAGCGCCGGCATCACGGTGTCACGCAGGTGCTCGAAGTGGTGCGGCTCGCGGAAGAAGCGGGTGACGTTGGTGGTCAGGGCCGCCAGCATCGCCTGACGTTCGTCGACGCCCTGCTGCCCCTGGATGAGCGCGCAGTAGTCGCGGAAGCTGGACAGGCCCAGCAGGCGCAGCCGCTTGGCCAGCCGCGAGTAGACCAGCGTCGCCTTGGTGTCGGGCAGGTAGATGCCGGCGTCGCCGTGAAGCACCGCGGCGATCGTACGGAAGTCCTCGGTCGTGAAGGCGAATTCACGGCCCGCGTCCCTGGGTGCTGTCGAGGCGAGTTCTGCGCCGGCCATGGGTTCAGGCCGCCTCCGCCTGGTGGGTGTCCAGCACCAGGCCCAGGTCGATCAGGCTGATCATCCGGCCATCGATCGCGATCAGGCCCTTCACGAAGTTCTGCATGTGGTCGCCGGCCAGGTCCGGGGTCTTCTGGACGGTGTGATCGGCCGTCGACAGGATGTCGCAGACGGCGTCGACCAGGAGGCCGACGATGCGGCTGCCGATCTGCACCACGATGATGACATGGCGGGCGGTCTCGACCGCCGTGCCCAGGCCCAGCCGGTCGGCCAGGTCGATGACCGGCAACACCGCGCCGCGCAGGTTGATCACGCCGCGGACGAAGCGGGGCGAGTGGGGCACCGGCGTGGCCGGGGTCCAGCCGCGGATTTCGCGCACGGCCATGATGTCCACGCAGAACTCCTGTTCGCCGATGCGGAAGGAGATCAGTTCGCTGCCGTCTCGGCCGTCGAGGGAAAGCTCGGTCATGGTCATCATCCAGTCATGGCCAGGGTGTCGGCGCGGGGCGGCGCCTTGCGATGGGCCGTCACCAGCCCGTCGATATCGAGGATCAGCGCGACGCGGCCATCGCCCAGAATGGTGGCGGCGGCGACGCCGTCGGTCGGCCTGTAATTGGTCTCGAGGCTCTTGATCACGACCTGGCGCTGGCCCTGGATGTGATCGACCATCAGCGCGACCTGCCCGGCGACCTCGCTCTCGACCAGCAGGGCGACGCCCTCGGTCGGGTCGAACTTCGACTTGCCGAAGCCCAGCGCCGCGCCGGTGTCGATCAGCGGCACGAAGGCGTCGCGGATCTTGAGCACGAAGTTGTTGGGACCCAGCGGACGGACATCGCCGGCGCGAGGCTTGAGGCTTTCGATGATCGTGGTCAGGGGCGCGACCAGGGTCTGGTCTCCGACCGTGACCACCATGCCGTCGAGCACCGCCAGCGTCAGCGGCAGGCTGAGCGAGAAGCGCGAGCCCTGGCCGGGCGTCGAGATGATGGTGATGCGTCCGCCCAGCGCCTGGACCGAGCGCTTGACCACGTCCATGCCGACGCCGCGGCCCGAGATGTCGGACACGCTGGCGGCGGTGGAGAAGCCGGGCGCGAAGATCAGGTTGTCGATCTCCTCGTCGGTCATCTGGGCGTCGGCGGTGATCAGGCCCTTCTCGATGGCCTTGGCCTTGACCCGCACGCGGTCGACGCCGCGTCCGTCGTCGGAGACCTCGATGACGATCCGGCCGCTGCGGTGGGCGGCGGTCAGGCGCACGACGCCCTCGGCCGACTTGCCGGCCGCCTCGCGCTCGGCCGGGGTTTCCAGGCCGTGATCGATGGCGTTGCGGATCATGTGTGTGATCGGGTCGGACAGCTTCTCGACCACGGTCTTGTCGACCTCGGTGCCCTCGCCCTCGGTGACCAGTTTCACGCGCTTGCCGGTGGCCTCGCCGACTTCGCGGACAAGGCGCGGCATGCGCTGGAAGACCGACTTCACCGGCTGGGCGCGGATGGCCATCACGCTGTCCTGGATGCCGCGGGTCAGCAGCTCCAGATCGGTCAGGGCCAGGTTGACGTCGGTCGCCTTGCCGGCGCCGCTTTCCATGACCCGCTGGGCCAGCATGGCCTGATTGATGACCAGTTCGCCGACCAGGTTGATCAGCCGGTCGACCCGGTCGAGGTCGACGCGAATGGTCTGCGGCGGCGGCGGCGCGGGCGGCGCATTTGCGGCCTGCTGGGGAGCCGGAGCCGAGGGCGCCGATTGGGTGAGTTCATCCACGTGCGGCGCCAGATCCATCAGGTTGAAGGGCTTGTCCGGCGCCGGCGGGGCCGCAACCGCGACGGGGGCGGCCGCCGGCGCTTCCACGGCGCCTTGCAGGAGCGAGGAGAGCAGGTCGACGGGCTCGTCGACCGACGGCGCGGGGTCGGCGGCGCCGGCCAACAGGGCCGCGATGTCCGGTCCGGCCTGGGCGCCGCCCTCGCGGGTGATTTCCAGGTCGCAGTCCTCGTCGACAAACGCGAAGGCGTCGCGAATGTCGTCCTCGGGAACACTGCCGGGCAGCCGGACCGTCCAGCCCAGATAGGCGCCGGCCGGGTCCATCTCGTCGAGGGTCGGCAGCGCCTCGTCGTTCACGGTGATGACCGCCTCGCCCAGGCTGGCCAGTTCGCGGAGCACGAGGGCGGAGTCATTGGCCTTGGCGTAGAGCGACGCGTGCGGCGCGAAGTGGACGACCCAGCCGCCCTCCTCGTCGTTGGCGACCGCCTCGCCGGCCGGCTCGGCGGCGGCGCTGGCCAGCAGGGCCGAGATGTCGAAGTCGGCCGCCGGCTCCGCCGCCGGCAGGTCCAGCGAGATCATCTGCGGCTTGAAGTCGATACCTTCGATCTCGGCCGGCTCGGGTTCATAGGCCCCCGTCGCCGAACCGCCGATGGTGTGGGACATGATCGCCGCGGCGATCTGCTCGGAGCGGGCCTCGTCGACCCCGCCGCCGTCACGGGCGGCGCTGACGTGATCGGCCAGCATGTCGGCGGCGCGCAGCAGCGTAGCCACCACTGCCTCGGTCGGCTCGACCTGGGAGGAGCGGATCTGGTCGAGCAGGGTCTCGAAGACATGGCTGAAGCGCACGAGCGGATCGAGGCCGAAGGCCCCGCCCCCGCCCTTCACCGAGTGCACCGCGCGAAACACCGAGTTGATCGTCTCGGAGTCCGCCGATCCCTCCTCCATGGCCATCAGGCCTTCCTCGAGTTGGGCGAGAAGCTCGTCGCACTCGATGAAGAAGGTCGTCCGGATGGCGTCCATCGGATCCATAGGCATCGTCCCTTCTAGGCCGCGACCCGGCGGATGGCTTCGACCAGCTTGACCGGATCGAACGGCTTGACGATCCAGCCCGTCGCGCCGGCGGCGCGGGCGCGGGCCTTCTTTTCGGGCTCGCTCTCGGTGGTCAGCACGAGGATGGGCGTGGTCCGGGAAGCCCCTTCGGCGCGCACCGCCTCGATGAAGCCGAAGCCGTCCAGCCGGGGCATGTTGATGTCGGTGACGATCACGTCCGGACGCTCGGTCTGCAGGACTTCCAGCCCATGCACGCCATCCTCGGCGGTGATGACCTGATAGCCGGCCTGGCGCAGGGTGTGACCGAGCATCTCGCGGATGGTTCGGGAATCGTCGACGGCAAGGATCGTCAGGCTCACGGGAGGAAGTCCTCTTGCGGGCGGGTCCAGTCAGGGGCGCCGAGCTGCGCCAGACCGTTCTCGAATGCGGGTGAAGCGTTGGTGAATGCGAAGGGCTGGCCGTCAGCGTCCCAGGTCAGCCTGGCCGAGGCCAGCACCTGGAAGCACGGCCCGCTGAGGCGTTCGACGTCCGACGCGTCCACGCACAGCGGCGACCCGCGTCGGGTCAGCAAGGCCTCGCGCAGCGGGCCCGCCTGGTCGAGACTCAGGTTGGACCCGAGCCTTAGTGGTTCAGTTTCAGAGATCACCCCGCCCCCTCCTTCTAGAACGCTGCCCGGCCCGCGGCGCGAGCTGGCCTTTGCGGGATGTCGGGATCAGACGATTGGCATTCTGCGGCGTGACTTGATCCATCTGGTTAACGGCGGCGTTTACAGCGCTCGGATCGCCGATCTTGCGGCGCGCGATGGGCGACATCATCGCCCCCTGGCCGTCGCCCGCGCCGGAAGCCGCGATCACAGGCGACAGCGGGCCGGCATTTTTCCTATGGAATTCGAAGGCTTGCCAGACTTCGCAGGCGGCGGCGCCGGGCCTGACGCGCGCCGGCGGGGAGGCCCGCCTGCGGTTTCGGGCGAGGTCGCCGATCACACCCGGAGTCGCCGGGACGCGGTCCGCGACCTCCGACGGCCGCACCGGCCGGGTTCCGGAGTTAAGGGGCGGGAGGCCGGTCGCGGGCGCGCGGGGGCTCGCCGCCCCTTCGCGCACCTTCGACAACGACGATGAAAACAGCATGCCCCGACGCCCGTGCCCATTCCCTGATGGCATCGGTCCCAAGCTTCGGAAAATATTTGGTTAAACTGGAGAACACCCGGACCGGCGATCAGATGGTCATCGGAAAGTCGATGCAGGTTTCGACCCGGCCGGAAACTCAGACCCGACTGTCCCCGGCGAGCACCAGCAAGGCTTTGCAGGGCGCCCCGGCATCCTTGACCAACGCATACCCGGCGCGGGCGTCGAAATAGACGCCGTCGCCCGCGACGAGATGTAGCGGGGCGTAGAGCTCCGAATGCAGCGACAGCGCACCGTCCAGAACCGTGAGCCAGGCTTCGCCGTCGCTGTAGCGGAAGCCGCCCTGGGCCTCGACCGAGAGCGCCTCGACCTCGCAGGTCACCGGCGTGAAGGCCTTGCGGATCAGGTCCCCGGCGCCGATCCGGCCGGGACCCCAGGGCAGGTCGACCGCCTCGCCCTCGCCCGCCCGCACCACGGCCCGTCGGCCCAGCGCCACGGGCGGCGCCGACGGCGCGGAGGTCGACCCGAGCATGCCGTCCGCCTCCGCGCCGATCAGCCGGGCCATGTCGATCTCGAGGCCCTTGCAGATGCGCAGCAGGTTCTCGTAGCTGAGCGAAGTCTGACCCAGCTCGACCTTCGACAGCGTCGACAGCGGCACACCGGACCGCTCACTCAACTGGGCGAGCGTCCAGCCGCCCGCGAGCCGAAGCTTGCGGATGGCCAGGCCGGCCTTTGCGGAAAGACGCGAACTCATTGCACCCTACAATTCACGACCCTGTCCGGGCCGCCACAGACCATGAGTCGATGACGGCCCCAATGCCGCAGACTGTTTAAATGCAACTCATTATCGAGAAGCAAGCGCCCGTTCGAAGAACAGGGCGGCGCGGTTGCGGACATCGGCCGTGGCCTTGGCGTTGAGCTCGACGCTCTGGGTCTTGCGGCCGGGCTCATCAAACCCGTGGCCGACGCTGTCATAGAGGGTCAGCTCGATATCGCCCCCGGCCTTGCGGCTGCGGTCAACCAGCGCCTTGCAGGCCGTCGGCGACGCACCCTTGTCGGCGCCCCCCATGAACACCCGCACCGGCGCGTAGGGCGTGTAGCCCTTCTTGTCGAAACGCTTCTTCAGAACGCAGCCGGGATAGAGGGCGACGGCGGCGCGGAAGCCGAGCTTGCGCATGTCGCCGGGCTTGTCGTCGGCCATGGTCGCCAGGGCGGCGCCGCCGCCGTTGGAGAAGCCCATCAGCCCGACCCGGTCGCCGTCCACCTCCGGCAGGGCGCGCAGGTACTGCAGCGCGCCATAGGCGTCGAGCGGTCGGACGTCGACGTCATCGACACTGGCCGGCCTGTCGCGGACCGGGGTGTCGCCGAACCCCTGCGGGAAGCCGCGCGCGCCGTAGCTGTCGACGAGCAGCACGTAGTAGCCGCGAGACGCCCAGTACTGGCCCCAGAACTTGAAGCGCGGCGTCAGGGTCGTGGCCCGGTAGTCGCCGCCGGACCGGCTGGAATAGGCGCCGTCCTTGGTGTGCATCAGTACGACGGCCGGGGCCTTGCCGGCCGCCGCCGACGGCTTGAACAGATAGCCGGTCAGCATCGGCTTGCCTTCGGCGAGGCTGCGGACGGAGACCTGCTCGACCGGCGCCCGGCCGGCCGGGCTGGCGGGCCCGTCCTCGTCCTGCGCCCGGGCCGGAAGGGCCGCCAGCGTCAGGCTGGCGAGGATGGCTGTAAGGGTGATGCGGATCATGACTGTCTCCCTAGAACCCCTGGCTCTTCTTCCAGGCTTCGTAGCGGCCTTTGGTTTCCTCGTTCGCGGGGTAGAGCCCCGGCAGCGGCACGCCGCGCTCGACTTCCGAGACGATCCAGCCCTCGAGCCGCTCCTGCTCGACGCCTTCCTCGGCGACCTGCGCGACGAGATCGGCCGGGATGACGACCGCGCCGTCCTGGTCGGCGACGATGACGTCGTCGGGGAAGATGGCCACGCCGCCGCAGGAGACCGGCTCCTGCCAGCCGACGAAGGTCAGGCCGGCGACCGACGGCGGGGCGGCGACGCCGGCGCACCAGACGGGCAGGCCCGTGGCCTTCACGCCGACCGCGTCACGCACGACGCCGTCGGTGACCAGGGCGGCCACGCCGCGCTTGACCATCCGGGCGCAGAGGATGTCGCCGAACACGCCGGCGTCGGTGCAGCCCAGGCCGTCGATGACCACCACCACGCCCTCCGGCATGTCCTCGATGGCCGCGCGGGTCGACCGGGGCGAGGCCCAGGAGGCCGGCGTCGCCAGGTCCTCGCGGGCGGGCACGAAGCGCATGGTGAAAGCCGGACCGGCGACGCGGCCCTCGGCGGCGGCGTAGGGCAGCGCGCCGCGCAGCCAGACGTTCCGCAGGCCCTTCTTGAGCAGGATGGTGGTCAGGGTGCCGGTCGAGATGGTCTCGAGCGTGGCCTTGAGCTTGGGGTCGAGGGGCATGGCGCGGGCTTTCTCAGGCGGAGGCGAGGCTAGATCGAGGCGATTTGGCCGCCGTCCACGCGGACGGTCGAACCGGTGACGTAGGAGGCGCGGGTCGAGGCGAGGAAGGCGACGACGTCGGCGTATTCGCGCGGGTCGCCGTAGCGGCCGGCGGGGATGGCCCCCAGGCTGGCGGCCTCGACCTGGTCGACGGGGCGGCCCTCGCGCTCGGCGCGCTTCTCGTCGAGGAAACGGGTGCGGTCGGTGGCGATCCGGCCGGGCACGACGACGTTGCAGGTCACGCCGTCGCGGGCGACCTCGCGGGCCAGGGTCTTGGACCAGCCGACCAGCGACAGCCGCAGGGCGTTGGAGATGGCCAGATTGGCGATCGGCGCGATGACGCCCGAGGAGGTGCTGGTGATGATCCGCCCCCAGCGCCGGGCGATCATGCCGGGGAGCACGCGGTCCGTCGTGGCGATCACCGAGGCGACCATGGCCTGGAACTGGGCGGTCCAAAGGTCCGTCGACTGGCCCGAGGCGGTGGTCGGCGGCGGTCCGCCGGTGTTGTTGATCAGGATGTCGATCGCCCCGAGCGAGGCCTCGATCGCGGCGACGTTGGCGTCGATCACCGACAGATCGGCCAGGTCCCAGCGCACCGGAAGCGCGCGGACGCCAAGCGCCTCGATCTCGCCGGCCAGGGCGGCCAGGGCGGATTCATTGCGGGCGGCGACGGCGACGTTCGCGCCCTCGGCGGCCAGGCCCAGCGCGATGGCGCGGCCCAGTCCGCTGGAGGCGCCCAGCACGAGCGCGGTCTTGCCGGTAAGTCCTAGGTCCATGGTTCAGCTGTCCTGGGCGGCGCGGCGGTCGAAGCGGGCCAGCCGGGCGAGGAGGTAGTCGACCTCGGCCCGGGCCTTTTCGCTCAGCGCGACCGCCGGCTTGCGTTGATGGTCGCTGGCGATGACGCCGCGCTTCCTGAGGATGTATTTGCGGACGGCCAGGCCGACGCCCTGCTGGTGCTCGTAGCGCAGCAGCGGCAGGTGGGCGTCGAACAGGTCGTGGGCGGCGTCGCGGCGCCCGGCCCGGGCGTGCTCCACCAGTTCGACCAGCATGTCGGGGAAGGCATAGCCGGTCATGGCGCCGTCGGCCCCGCGCTCGGTCTCGAAGTCGAGGAACAGCCCGCCGTTGCCGCACAGGATCGAGATCGGCCGCATCGAGCCGTCGGCCTGAAAGCCGCGCAGGGTGGTGATCTTCTCCAGCCCGGGCCAGTCCTCGTGCTTGAGCATCACGCAGCCGGGATTGTCCTGGACGATCCGGCGAATGACGCCGGCGGTCATCTGGACCGACAGGACCAGCGGATAATCCTGCAGCACCCAGGGGGTGTCCCGCCCGACCGCCTCGGCGGCGCCGGCGAAGTAGCCGACGATCTGGTCGTCAGTGCGCAGGTTCGGCGGCGAGCCGATCATCACGCCCGCCGCGCCGACGTCCATCACCGCCCTGGCCAGCGAGCCCATGGCCGCGAAGCCCGGCGCGGAGACCCCGACCACGACGGGCAAGGCGGTCCGCTTGATGACCCGGGTGGCGAAGGCCAGGGCCTCGGCCTGGTCGATCTTGGGCGCCTCCCCGAGGATCCCAAGGATCGTCAGGCCGTCCACGCCGACGCCTTCGTAGAAGTCGACCATGCGATCGACCGAGGCGTCGTCGATGGCGCCGTCGGGCGTAAAGGGCGTCACGGCGATGGCGTAGACGCCCCGCGTGCTTGCGTTGAACGACATGGCCTTTGGTCTCAATTCAAGGGTGCGACAGTCCTGGCGACGCCTTCGCGGCGGGAGTCCGCGCCGCCCACGAGGACGCCGTCGACGACCATCACGCCATGGATGCCGCTCTCCTCGCCGGCGCCGCGCTTGACGTCGACGCCGCGGGCCTTGAGGCCCTCGACCACGCCGGGCGCGAACTTGTGGGCCTCGCCGTTGAAGTCCGGCCCCCGGGCCACGAGGTTGGGCAGGTCCATCGCCGCCTGCATCGGCAGTTTCCAGTCGAGGACGCCGATGAGGGTCTTGGCGACATAGGCGGGGATGGCGTTGCCGCCGGGCGAGCCGACCGCGCCGACGAACCGGCCCTGTTTGTCGAGGATGATCACCGGCGTCATCGAGGATCGGGGACGCTTGCCGCCGGCGACGGCGTTGGCGGCCCGCGCGCCGTCCTTCTCGCGCGGATTGAACGAGAAGTCGGTCATCTGGTTGTTGAGCAGGAAGCCTTCGACCACGCGGCCGGATCCGAAGTAGGTCTCCACCGTCGTGGTCATGGAGACCACGTCGCCGTCCTTGTCGACGACGACGAAGTGGGTGGTGCCGGACGGCTCGTCGGTCATGTCGATGCCGGCCATCACCGCGCCGGCCGGCTGTCCGGCCCGCGGCGGGCTGGACGACGCCTTCTTGCCGATCAGGCGGGCGCGCTGGTCCAGATAGGCGGGATCGAGCAGGCCGGCGACCGGAACCTGGACGAAGCGCGGGTCGCCGACATAGCGGTCGCGGTCGGCGTACATCACGCGGCTGGCCTCGGCGAACAGGTACCAGGCCTGGGGGTCGGCCGGGCCGCGCTGGTCGATGTCGGTGCGCTCCAGCAGTCCGAGAAGCTCCAGAAGCCCGACGCCGCTGGCCGGCGGCGACGGTACGCAGACGATATGCACGCGGTAGGGCTTGCAGAGCGCCGGGATCTCCTGCGGCTGGTAGCCGGCCAGATCGGCCAGGGTCATCGCGCCGGCATAGGGCGCGGCCGTGGTGCGGGCGACGATCTTCTCGGCGATCGGACCGGTGTAGAGCACCCTGGAGCCTTCGCCGGCCATCCGGCGCATGACGCCGGCGTAGGGGGCGTTGCGGTACGGGTCGCCGGTCCGCAACGGCGTGCCGTCCGGTCGCGCGAACAGGGCGCGGGCGTCCGGCGTCAGGTCGGTCGCCGCGTAGCGCTCGATCTGTTCGGCCATGCGCGGGGTGATCGTGAAGCCCTGCTCGGCCGCCGCGGCGGTGTCCTCGAACAGGGTGTTCCAGGGCAGCTTGCCGTGGCGCTTCTGAACCGCCTCCAGCATGGCCATGGCGCCGGGCACGCCGGTCGCCCGGCCGCTGCGCATGGCGTCGACCCGCTTCAGCGGCGCGCCGTCATCGTCGAGGAACATGGTCGGCGAAGCCGCGGCGGGCGCGGTCTCACGGCCGTTCCAGGCGGTCACTTCACCGGTTTCGCTGTCGTAGTGCATCAGGAAGCCGCCGCCGCCGATGCCGCTGGCCTGCGGTTCGACCAGGCCCAGCATCACCTGCACCGCCACCGCCGCGTCGGCGGCGCTGCCGCCCCGGCGAAGGACGTTCAGACCCGCCTCGACGGCCATCGGATTGGCGGCCGCCACGAAACCTCCCGACGCCTGCGCCGCCGCGGGAGCGGGCGCGGTCGGCGCGACCTGTGGGGGGGTCGCGCCGCCCGGCCCGGCCGCCAGGATCGCCGTGATGGCGAAGCCGGCGGCGGTCCGGCGCAGCAGGCCGCTCACGGGGCCACCGCCAGCGCGCCGGGCCTGCGCGGGTCGGCGGCGCCGAGGAACAGGCCCTTGTCGATCATGATGGACTGGGCGCTGCCCATGGTTTCGGCGGTCTTCACCGGATGCCCCTTGGCGCGAAGGGCCGCGACGGTGTCGGGGTTAAAGTTGGGCTCGACCTCGAGGGTGTCCGTCGCCGCCTGGAAGATGCGCGGCTGGTGGGTCGCCTCGGCCACGTTGAGGCCGAAGTCGACGACGTTGACGATGACCTGCAGCACCGTGTCGATGATCGTGCTGCCTCCGGGCGTGCCGGTGATCAGCCAGGGCTTGCCGTCCTTGAAGACGATGGTGGGCATCATCGTCGACAGCATCCGCTTGCCGGGCGCCATGGCGTTGAGCGGCGCCGGTCCGCCCGTCCGCGTCGCTTCGAACGCCTGCTCGTGGCTGTAGTTGTTCATCTGGTTGTTGAGGACGAAGCCGGTCCCCTCGATCATCACGCCCGAGCCGAAGTCGGCGCCCAGGGTGTAGGTGGTGCTGACCACATTCCCCGCCGCGTCCGCCACGCTGTAGTGGGTGGTGCTGGGGCTCTCGAATTTCCACGGATCGCCGGCGCCGAGCGCCTTGGCGGGCTTGGCCTTGTCGGCGTCGATCAGCCTGGCGCGCTCGGCGCCGTAGGCCTTGGAGGTGAAGCCCTTCAGCGGGACCTTCACGAAGTCGGTGTCGCCGAGGAACTGGTAGCGGTCGGCGTAGGCCAGCTTCATGGCCTCGGCCATCACGTGCAGGGCTCCGGAAGAGCCCGCGCCGCCGAGCGCCTTGAGGTCGAAGTGCTCCAGGGTGTTGAGCATCTGCAGCAGGGTGGCGCCGCCCGCGCTGGCCGGCGGCGTGGTCGCCACCGTGTAGCCGCGGTAGGTTCCCATCAGCGGCTCCCGCACCACGGGCTTGTAGGCGGCCAGATCCTCCAGGGTGATCAGGCCGTTGTTGGCCTTCATGTCGGCGGCGAAGCGGCGGGCGATCTCGCCCTTGTAGAAGGCGTCGGCGCCGTGGTCGGCGATCTGCCGCAGCGACCAGGCGAGGTCAGGCTGCTTCAGCGTCTCGCCGGCTTTGTAGAGCTCGCCGCCCGGCTTGTAGAAGGTCCGCTGGCCGGCGACGCTCTCGGTCATCCGCTCCTGGGCCCAGCTGAAGACAAAGGCTTCGTCAGGGGTCAGCACGACGCCTTCGGCCGCCAGCCGCCAGGCCGGCATGACGACGTCCTTCCAGGGCAGCTTGCCGTACCGCCTGTGGGCCAGGGCCAGGCCGGCGACCGTGCCGGGCACCGCCGGGGCGCGGTAGCCCCGCGACGCCCGCGCCGTTTCCTCGCCGTCCTTGTCGATGAACATGTCCGGCTTGGCGGCGGCCGGGGCGACGGAGCGGAAGTCGAGCACCACCGTCTTGTCGGTCTCGGCCACGTACACCAGCATGAAGCCGTCGCCGCCGATGTTGCCGGCCCGCGGCAGGGTGACCGCGAGGGCGAAGCCCACGGCCACGGCGGCGTCGACGGCGTTGCCGCCCTTGCGCAGGATCTCGGCCCCGACCTCGGTGGCGATCGCGTTCTGGCTGACCACCATGCCCCGCGTGCCCACTACCGGATGGTGGATGGACGGATACTCGAGGAGTTGGCGGCGTTGCGGCTGGGCCTGCGCCAGCGGCGCGAACGCCACCGACAGGGCCGCGAGGGCCGTCAGCCAGAACCGGATCATGCGCATGGGTCAGACATCCTTCGAAGACTTGTAGATCTCGACATCGATCTCGTTCTCCCAACGGGCCACCACCGTCGCCACGGCGAGGTCGCTGGTGTTGTTGGGAACCGTCCGGATCATGTCGAGGACCCGGTCAAAGGGCAGAATGAAGCCGACCAGAATAGCGGTCTGCTCGGGTGTGATGCCGAACGTGGTCAGCACGCCGGCCAGCATGAACAACGACGCCGACGGCACCGGCGCGGTGCCGACCGCGACCATCACCGTGGTGACGCCGATCAGCAGGTACTGGTCGAGGGTGAGCTGAACGCCGAACGCCTGGGCGGCGAAGGTGGCGAGCAGGCCGATGTAGAGCGCCGTGCCGTCCATGCTGACCGTGGTGCCCAACGGCAGGGCCGTTGAGACGACCGCCGGCTTGATTCCGAGGTTCTCCTCGGCCACGCGCATCGCCACCGGCAGGGTGGCCGAGCTGGAGGAGGTGGAGAAGGCGACCAGCATGGCGTCGGTGATGCCCCGGAAGAACGGAACCACCGGCAGCCAGGCCATCAGCCGCACCACCAGACCGTGGACGATGAAGCTCTGGAACATCGAGCCGCCGAGAACGCAGAGCGCCAGGACGCCGATGCTGGCGAACACGCCCAGGCCCGTCGTGCCCATGACCGTGGCGATCAGGGCGAAGACGCCGAAGGGCGCCAGCTCCATGATGATGGCGACGACCTTGAGCATCACCTCGGACGCCGCCTCGAACAGCGAGGCCAGGGGTTTGGCCTTCTCGCCGGTGGCCAGGATCGCCGATCCCAGCAGCAGGGCGAAGAAGATGGTCGGCAACAGCGCGCCGTCGGCCAAGGCCTTGAAGACGTTGGCGGGCACCACGTCGGTGATCTTCAGGCCCACCGATTCGGTGGTGTTCAGCACCTGCGGCGTGGCGGCCGAGAAGTCGGCGCCGAGGCCCGGCTGCGCCACCGCGCCCAGCGACAGGCCGACGACCACGGCGATGGTCGTCGTGAACAGGTAGAGCAGCAGCGTCTTGACCCCGATGGAGCCGAGGCGGCGGGGGTCGCCGAGCGCCGCGACGCCGGAGACGATGGTCACCAGAACCAGCGGGATCACCGCCATGCGGATCAGCAGCACGAACAGGTCGCCGATCCACTTGATCGAGGCGGCGCCGGGGCCCCAGAGGTAGCCGACGACGCCGCCGATCAGCAGCGAAGCGATGATGCGCTGCCAGAGCGGAATGGCGAACCACAGGCCGGCGACGCGGCCCAGGGGGCCGGGCTTCTTCGGCTGGTCCGCGGGGGGATTGGAGACTTCGGTCATGCAGGGCACTTCCATTCGGGATGGACGGGACGGCGCAGGCCCTTGCCAGCGAGCGCCAGAGTCGGACGTCCATCTTCGATTGCCGGGCGGCCATTGACGAGGGCCCATCGCACCCCCGTCGAAAGCCGGGTCGGATGCTCGTAGTCGGCCCGGGCGGCGAAGGTCGCCGGATCGAAGACCACGACGTCCGCGAACTTGCCCGCCGCGAGATAACCGCGACCCTCGAGGCCAAAGGTGTCGGCGACCAGACCGGCGCTGCGGCGCACGTACTGCTCCGGAGTCAGCAGCCGCCCCTCGGTCACGAACCGCGTCCAGGCCAGCGGAAAAGTCCCGTACTTGCGCGGGTGGCCGGGGCTGCCGTCCGAGCCGGTCATGACCCAGGGCTGTACGGCGAAGGCCGATATGTCGGCGTCGGTCATGTTGAAGCTGGCCACGCGGGCGTCGCCCTCGTCACGGACGACCCGGATCGCCGCCTCGACCGGATCGACCTTCCAGGCCGCGGCCAGCTCGCCGAGCCGCTGGCCGGCGAAGGGGCCCGACGTGAGCAGCAGCGAGGTTGGACCCCCACGCCGGCGGAGATTGTCGGCGATGTCGGCGACCAGCCGGTCGCGCAGGGCCGGATCGGCCAGCCGCGCCTTCAGCGCCGCCTCGCCGCCGTCCATCGCCCAGCGGGGCATGAGGGCGTTGGAGACCCGGGTGCCGGAGGCGGACCAGGGATAGTGGTCGGCGGTGACGCTGCGCCCCTTCGCCCGTTCGGCCTCGATCAGGGCGATGACCTCGGCGGCCTTGCCGTGAACGTCGACGCCGAGGGCCTTGATGTGGGCGAAGTGGACCGGCATCCCCGCCTCGCGACCCACCCGCAGCGCTTCTTCCACGGCGGCGAGCAGGCCGATGTTGTCGGAGCCTTCATCGCGCAGGTGACTGTCGTAGACGCCGCCCCGCGTCGCCGCCTCGCGGGCCAGGGCGATGACCTCTTCGGTGGTCGAGAAGCTTTGCGGCGCATAGTAGAGGCCGGTGGAGAAGCCGACGGCGCCCTCGCACATCGCGCCGGCGACCAGGGTCTTCATCCGCGCCAGTTCGGCGGGCGTCGGCGCGCGGTCCGCCTGGCCCACGACGGCGCGACGCACCGCGCCGAACCCGACGAAGGCGGCGACATTCACGCCCACGCCCTGCCGCTCGGCCTGGCTGGACCTTACGGCGATGTCAGGCTGACCGTCGCCGTCGTTGCCGATGAAGACGGTGGTCACGCCCTGGGTGAGGTAGTTGATGTTGGCCCTGATCGCCGGGTCGTCGGCGGCGAGGTCGGAGCCGGCATGGGTATGGGGATCGATGAATCCCGGCGCCACGATCAGGCCGGCGACATCGATAACCCTCGCCGCCTCCCGGCCCGCGGCGTCGCCGACCAGGACGATGCGGTCGCCGATGACGCCGACATCGGCCCGGCGGGCCGGAGCCCCGGTCCCGTCGATCACCTGCCCGCCCCGCAGGAGCAGATCGAGGCGGGGTCCACCCGCCTCTACAGCGCCGCCGTGCGACCCGCCGAGGGCCAGGGCCGTCGCGATGACGGCGCCGATCCACGGCAGGCGCACTTCGGGCGTTCCTCGGCGCGAGGGCCGGACCATAGCCAACTCCTTGGACCTGAGACCGGGCGCTAGAAGCGCTTGCTCAGCGACGCGTACCAGTAGCGGCCCGTCGCGCTGTGCAGCGAGCCGAGGTACCCGAAGTTGTTCGAGGCCAGCGGCGGATCCTTGTCCTCGAGGTTGCGGACGCCGACGCGGACGGTGGAGCCGTCAAACACTCCGTCCTTGAAGGCGTACTGTCCGTAGAGGTTGACGGTCGTCCAGGCGTCGAGCTCGTAGTAGCGACCGTTCACCTGCGCCGGACCGGTGTCGTAGACCGAGCCGACGTGGTTCACGAAGATGCCCGCGCCCCAGCCGTCCTTGCGCCAGGTCAGGGTGGCGGTCGCCCGGAACTCCGGATAGCCGTCCATCTGCACCTGATTGCCGGCGCTGGAGACAGACGGACCGATCAGAGTGCCGTCGGCGATCGCCGCGATCAGGATCGCCTCGGTCTCGCCGGGGCTCTGGTCGTAGGCGATCAACTGGGCGACGTTGAGCTTGAAGTTGAAGTCGCCCAGAGGCGTGTCGTCGAGATCGTACTCAACGGTCACATCGACGCCCTCGATCATGCGCGGCTGCAGGTTCGTATAGACGTCGTTCACATAGTCGATCGTGCCGACGATGTTGGTTCCGGTGGGAGCGTTGCGGACCACGTTCGGGTTGGAATCGCCGTTCAGCCGCAGCAGATAGTCGTAAGAGATCTGGTTGGCCGCGCCGAGGATGCCGATGATGTTCTTCTGGCGGATCTGCCAGTAGTCGGCCGTGATCAGCAGTCGACCATACTCGATCGGAATGAAGGACGGCTCGTAGACGAAGCCGACGGTGGCGTTGTCGGCCTCTTCCGGCGTCAGGTTCTGGTTGCCGCTCCGCACTTCCAGGGTGCTCGAGGCGGTGCAGGCGGGCGGCGCGGCCGGCGGCGGGGCCGGCGGGTTGTTGATCCGGCAAGCGGCCCAGTCGGTCCGGCTGTTCGAGACGGTCGTCCCGTCGCTGTAGAACTGCGGCAGGTTCGGAGCCCGGAAGCTCTGCGAGACCGAGCCACGCAGCGCGAAGCCGCCGCCGACCTTCCAGAGCAGGGCGACCTTCGGCTTCAGGACGTTGCCGAAGTCCGAGTAGTACTCGTCGCGCGCCGCCAGCTGCAGGCTGACTTCCTCGACAAGCGGGATGTTCATCTCGGGCGAGACCACCGGAATCGCGAGCTCGAGGTAGGCCGAGGCGATATTGCGATCGCCCTTCACGTCCGGGGATCCGCTCGCGCCCATGACGTCGGTGCCATAGGTGATGCCGGAAACCAGGTTGGTGTAGGTGATGGTGCCGTCGAGGCGGTCGTCACGGTCGTCCACGAAAGTCTCGCGACGGACCTCGACGCCCGCCGCGATGCCAACCGGCCCGGCCGGCAGTTCGTAGAGATCGGGGTTGGAGACCTTGAAGTCCCAGAGGGCCAGCGAGGTTTCGCTGATCCGGTAGACGTTGATCAGGAACGAGTCGATCGTCGCCTGGCTGTTGGGCGTCCCGTCACCGAGCGAAAAGGCGTCCTGCGAGCCGCCGTTGAAGGGGTTGTAGGCGTCGGCCGTGGTTCGCGACACCGCCTGCGCGAAGAGCGTGTTGCTGATCGCGTTGCGGGTCTGGTCCTTGGTGCGGGCCTCCGAATAGATGATCGCCGTATCCCAGTCCCAGCCGTGCCAGTTTCCGCGCAGGCCGCCGAGCAGGCGAAGGCTGTCGTCGGTCACCGTGTAGTCGCGGGGACCGGTGTCGACCGGCCTGTAGGTGGTCATGTTCAGCGCCAGGCCGCCGACCGGAACGTTGGTCAGATTGGGCAGGCGATTGGGGCTGCCGGTGGGACCGAACGGGTTCCAGTAGGCGTTGGCGGCGATGCTGATCGGCGCCGAAGACAGCGGCGCCGACTGCTCGCGGCTGCCGTTGAAGAGCGAGTGATAGAATCCGACCTCGCCGTAGAGCAGGATGTCGGGCGTGAGATCGTGCTCGATGGTGCTGAACAGGTTGGTCCGCTCGACACTGCCGCGCAGCGTGCGGTCGGGGTTCTCGTCATAGCGCAGCGGGCGTTGGGCGGTGTTGGTGATGGTGCCGGTGCGGATACAGATGTCGCCGGCGCCGAACAGCGTGCTGTTGCAGCCGCCGGTCTGGGTCAGGGCGTTCGCGACCGGTTCGATGTGGAACACGCCGCTGGCCGTCAGGTTGACGCCGCTCTGCTTGACCTGAAGGGCCGAGCTGCTGGAGGTCAGGCCACGAACGCTGAAAGAACCCCAGGGGCTGGACGTCGATCGGTTGTCGAACGAGGTGCTGCCTTCCCACGGCGTCCCGACAACGCCGGGACGGTGGTCTTCGCTGGCGGCGTAGTCGCGCTCCGTGGCGTTCAGGCGCGTGCGGCCGGTGTAGCTGCCGAAGAAGGTCACCCGCGTGCCGTCGGCCAGCTTGGTCCCCGCCTTCACCGTGAACAGACCCTCGTGGTAGCCGGTGCCTTCCGAGGCGCCGCCCTGCAGTTCAACGCGCAGGCCCTGGAAGCGGGTGTCGAGGACGGTGTTGACCACGCCCGCGACCGCGTCGGTGCCGTAGATGGCGGCGGCGCCATCGCGCAGCACTTCCACCCGCTTCACGCCGGAGACCGGGATGGAGTTGGTGTTGGGCGTGGTGACGGGAACGAAGTTCTCGGTCTGGGTGCCCGGGTGCATGACGGAGCGGCGACCGTTCAGAAGCATCAGCGTGTTGCCGGTGCCGAGACTGCGCAGGTTCAACGACGCGACGTCGCCTCGGGCGTCGTTCAGGTTGCCGGTGGTCCGGGCTTCCTGGAACTGGACGTCACCTGCCTGCGGGATGGCCCGGAAAAGCTCGTCGCCCGAGACCGCGCCCGTCGCGACGATATCTTCCTCGCTGACCAGGGTCACCGGAAGGGCCGTATCGACCTTCGCCCCCTTGATCTGGCTGCCGATGACGGTGATGGCCTCGACTTCGGTGCCCTCGGATCCGTCCTGGGCGAACGCCGAGGTGGCGATCAGAGACGCCCCCGCGAGCAGGGCGAACTTAAAGGTCGTGATGATTCTATGGGACATGTCCCGTAACCCCCTTTGTGCGCGGAGGCGGGCATTCCGCCCTGTCCCCCGCCGTCTCCCTCAGGATCGCTGTTCGTCCGATCCCAGCCAATAACCAAAGCCTTTCCGACGCTTGGGAAAGGCATAACCCAGCCCTATACGTCCTATCCGGGTTCTCCCCAGAACCCCCGGGCCGGCGGCGTCATCCAGCCGCCCTCGACCTTGACGCCGCAGGGCCAGTCGCCGGCCAGCCACCACGGGCCGTCGAGGTCGGCGAAGTCCGAAGCGCCGGCGATATGCAGGGCCGGCGCGATGGCCATGGAAGAGCCGACCATGCAGCCGGTCATCACGATGAAGCCGAGCCGCCGGGCCTCGCCCAGCAAGGCGATGGCCCCGGTCAGACCGCCTGTCTTGTCGAGCTTGATATTGATGGCCTGATAGCGATCCTTCAGGTCGGCCAGCTGGTCCGCCGTATGGACCGACTCGTCGGCGCAGACCGGGGCGGGCGGATCGAAGCCGGCCAGCGCGTGGTCGTCATCGGCCGGCAGCGGCTGCTCAATCAGAGCGATATTCAGGCGCGCCAGCAGGGGGCGGACATCGCGCAGAATGTCGATGGTCCAGCCTTCGTTCGGATCGATGATGAGTCGGGAATTGGGCGCCGCCTGCCCTACGGCGAGCAGACGCTGTTCGATCAACTCGCCGTCCAGCTTGATCTTGACGACCGGCGCGTCGGCGATGGCGCGCGCCGCCGCCCCCATGGCCTCCGGCTCGTCCAGGCTGACCGTCACCGCGCAGGCCAGCCGCTCGGGCCGCGCCAGTCCGGTGATCTGCGCCACCGTGCGGCCGGTCTCCCGGGCGCGAAGGTCCCACAGGGCGCAGTCCAGGGCGTTGCGGGCGGCGCCGGCGGGCAGCAGGGCGGTCAGCGTCTCGTCCGGCATCCCGGATTCAAACGCGCCGGCCACCGCTTCCAGGTGGGCGACGACCGCGTCGACGCTTTCGCCGTAGCGCGGATAGGGGACCGATTCCCCCCGGCCCACCGCCGCGCCGCGCCGCAGCTCGACCATCACCGTGTCGGCGGAAGTCTTGACGCCCCGCGAGATGCGGAAGGGCGCCTTCAGCGGCCAGCGGCGGCGTGAGACGTCGAAGCTTCGAAGCATGACAGCAGGTTGTCCACGATCTGGTCGACGCCCATCCGGACAGGGTCCTGGCAGGGCAGATTGAGCTCGGCGGCCGCCTCGGCGCAGAGGCGGGCGGCGTCCTCATCGCTGAAGGCCGAGGTGTTGAAGGCCACGCCCACGGCGATGACCGCCGGGTTGGTCAGGCGGGCGGCCTGGAGGTTGCGCTCGAGGGTTTCCTTCAGGCCCGGCACCGGATGGCCCGGAACGCCGCGCATGTGCGGCCGGCCGGGCTCGTGGCAAAGCACCAGGGCGTCGGGCTGGCTGCCGTGCAGCAGGCCCAGCGACACCCCGGCGTAGGATGGGTGGAACAGGGAGCCCTGCCCCTCGATGATGTCCCAGCCGCCGTCGTGGCGGGCGGGCGAAACCCGCTCGGCGCCGCCGGAGATGAAGTCGGCGACGACGGCGTCCACCGCCACCCCCTCGCCGGCGATCAGGATGCCGGTCTGGCCGGTGGCGCGGAAGTCGGCCTTCAGCCCCCTGCCCTGCATCTCCCGTTCCAGGGCCAGCGAGGTGTACATCTTGCCCATCGAGCAGTCGGTGCCGACGGTCAGCAGCCGCAGGCCCGCGCGGGGCGTACCCTTGCCGACGCCGAGATCGGCCGGCGGCCGGCGCACGTCGAACAGCTTGCGGCCGTTGCGGTCTGCGGCCTCGCGGATGGCCGGCACATCGCCCAGCCGCTGGTGCAGGCCGCTGGCCACGTCCAGCCCGGCCTCCAGCGCGGCGACGATCTCGGGAATGGCGGCGGCGCTGAGCACGCCCCCGGCGTTGGCCTCGCCGATGATCATCGTCTTCGCGCCGCGCGCCGCAGCCTCGGCGACGGTCAGGTCCTCGAGGCCCAGGGTGACCTCGCAGCCCGGCAGCCGGCGCTGGCCGACGCAGAGTTGCGGTCGCCACTGCGCCACGCCGCGCGCGGTCTTCACGGCCAGCGGGTCGGTCGCGGCCCCCAGGTACAGGAGGTAGGGAGAGGAAATCATGGAACGCTCGGGCGGCTGGTGTCGATGGCGGGACCATCGCGACCGAGCCGCCCGGCGTCGAATTCAGATGCGGGCCTGACCTACCAAGAAAAGCTATGGGTGAGCGGCCGCGGGGGCGCTATCCCCCGCTCTTCTCCGCCAGCACCTGGCTCATGGTCTTGATGAAATTCTCGGACAGGTGCGACAGCGGCCGGTCCTCCAGGTGCATGCAGTAGACGCCGAACCTGAGCGGCGGATCCAGCGGCCGGAACTCGACCTTGTCAGAGGGATCGGCCCGGGCGGTGAACTCGTCGACCACCGCCACCCCGACGCCGTTCCGCACCAGCGAGGCGGCCATGTAGAAGGTGCTGCATGTGACCGGCTCGTTGATCGTCAGCCCCCGCTCCTCGACCTCGGCGGAGAAGATCTCGCTGACCGGCCCCGTGGCGCCCGAGCCGATGTATTCGCGCGTTTCGAGCTCGGCCAGGTCCAGGCGCTCGGCCGCGTTCTCACCGAACTCGCCGCGCGGGAACATGAGCATCAGTTCGCCTGCCCCGATCTGGAAGTTGGCGATGCGCGGGTGCTGGATGGCGTCATAGGCCAGGGCCATGTCGACCTCGTGCTCGTACAGCCCGCGCAGCACCTCGTCGTAGTGCAGGGTGCGGAAGTCGAAGGTCACCGTCGGATGCGCCGCCCGGAAGCGGGCCACCGCCTCGGGCGCGACGCCCAGGCCCAGCGCCGGCAACACGGCGGCGCGGATGTGACCGCCCTCGCCGAGCCTGAGGTTGCGGGCGGCCTGCTTGAGCGAGTCGAGCCGCTCGAAGACCTCCTTCACCTCGCGAAACAGCGCGTGCGCCTCGTCGGTCGGCGCCAGCCGCCCCTTCACCCGCCGGAACAGGTTGAATCCGAGCTGGTCCTCGGCGTGCTTGAGCACCTTCGAAACCGACGGCTGGGACACGTTCAGCGCCCGCGCCGCGGTCGAGATCGACCCGTGCGCGTACACCGCGTGGAACACTTCAATATGCCTTAGACGCATGGACGGGGATAGAAAGCCATGCGGCGGGGTTATGCAAGGGGGAGCCGTGCGTCCTTCGACACGCCGCTTCGCGGCTGCTCAGGATGACGTCGATTGAAGACCACCTCTTCACGTCATGCTGAGCAGCACCCGCAGGGTGCGTGTCGAAGCACGCAGGACCTAGAAGCTCTTCGGCATCCCCAGCACGTGGGTGCCCACATGGCTCAGGATCAGGTTCGTGCTGATCGGGGCCACCTGGTAGAGCCGCGTCTCGCGGAACTTGCGCTCGACGTCGTACTCCTCGGCGAAGCCGAAGCCGCCGTGGGTCTGGATGCAGGTGTCGGCCGCCGCCCACGAGGCTTCACTGGCTAGCAGTTTGGCCATGTTGGCCTCGGTGCCGCAGGGCTGGCCGGCCTCGAACAGCGCGGCGGCGTGGTCGACCATCAGGGCGGCCGCCGACAGCTGGACATGGTTGCGGGCGATGGGGAACTGCACGCTCCGCCGGGTAAGAGAAGCGCTGGCCTGACAACCCCGCCGCCGCCCGCTATGCAGGCGGCAT
>JAUSPV010000098.1 GCA_030652755.1 Caulobacter sp.
AGAGTCCCACTGGACGGGCCCACCACGCATGGGTCGTCGGAACAAGTCCGACGATGACGCAGGTAGATGCGGGGAAGCTCAGTCCCCCCGCACCCGAACGATCACCGTCTGGCTGGCCACGGCCATCAGCTCGCCGGTCTCGGCGAAGAGGTTCATCGCGCCGTGACCGACGCCGGCGTGGATGCCGCTGATCGAGATCTCGGCCAGCACCCAGCGGGTTGGAACGATCTTCAGGACGCGCAGGGTGTTGTCGAGGCTGTTGCCGCCGGCCCAGACGCCCAGCGCGTGACCGAAGCCCGACGGCACATAGTCGGCGAACACGGCGAGCAGGGCCGCGTCGACCGGCACGTCCTCGGCCGTGCGCAGCCACATCTGCATGCGGCCGTCCGCGCTGATCTCGCCCTTGCGGTTCTTGAGGTCGTAGCGGCCCTGCGGCGCGCGGCGCTCGATGCGGCGGTTCAGGTTGTCGCCGTCGTCGGTCCACAGCATCACCGGCAGGCAGTCGTCCGGCGGCGGGATGTCGGGCATCTTCGGCCACTGGTGGTCGCGGGTGTCCGGACGGGCGCCGAGGGCGGCCATGACGCTGACCACCTCGGTCTCGCCGACATGGGCGGTGACCCGCGCCTGGGTGGTGTATTTGCCGGCGTTCGAGATCCAGACGTCGAAGTCCACAACGGACGGAGGCCGCGCGTAGGACAGGTACTGGGCGGTGGCCCACACGACCGGCCGTCCGCAGGTCTGTTCCAGCGCCGAGATCGAGGCGGCCAGGCCGATGCCGCCGTACATGAACAGGTGCTCGGGCGGGCCGACGCAGATGGCGGGCGTGAGCGGCAGATGCCAGCGGTGCGGGTTGTGCGACCCGCGCAGGTCGAAGAACGGGGTGGTCATGGCGCTCTCATGAGCCGGACGGCGCGGGCTGTCGAGCATGACGCGCGGCCATCGCCGATGTAGGGGACAGTTTAAGATGTCCCTTGGGACACCTTAAACTGTCCCCGCCCTCTTTCCTTCCCCGCCGGGACTCGTCGCATGGAAGGCCTCATGGGACG
>JAUSPV010000105.1 GCA_030652755.1 Caulobacter sp.
CAACCCGACCGCCGCACGGCAAAACGCCCCGGCCTTGCGGTCCGGGGCGTTTCTTCATTCTGGATGGCTGAACCTAGCGCGCTAGCGCGGCGCCAGGATCATGATCATCTGGCGGCCTTCCATGCGGGGCTCGTACTCGACCTTGGCGATCTCGTCGAAGTCCGCCTTGACCTTGAGCAGCAGCTTCATGCCGAGCTCCGGGTGGGCCATTTCACGACCGCGGAAGCGCAGGGTGACCTTCACCTTGTCGCCTTCGTCGAAGAAGCGATGCATGGACGCGGGGGGCCCACGGACGCGGGGGCAGGACGCGGGGGACGCGCACTTTTCATGTTCCGGGGCGGTATGTCGCTCGACATCACCCGTCGCGTCGACGCGGAAGGCCGCCGCCCCTGTTCACGCAAAGAATATTCTATTTGTGTTGTCATATAGAATTTTTGTTCGTAATGTCTCCCATCGGCCAGGCGGCGCAACCGCGTGCGTCTGTCCGCAAAAAAAGATGGGGAGGATCGTATGAAGACGAGAGGCCTGTTGAGCGCGTTGCTGATGTCCTCGTGCCTGGTGGCGCCGGCTGTGGTCGTCGCCCAGGAGATCGAGGTCGAGGAAGTGGTGGTCACCGGCCAGCGCGCCAGCGATCGTGACTCCCTGCAGAAGAAGCGCGAGGCGACCAGCGCCAGCGAGGTGGTTTCCGGCGGCGAGGTCGGCAAGCTGCCTGATCAGAACGTCGCGGAGTCGGTTCGCCGCCTGTCCGGCGTCTCCGTCGCCACCGACAAGGGCGAGGGCCGCTACCTGATCATTCGCGGCATCGAGCCGAACCTTGCGAACGTCACCATCAACAGCCAGACGGCGTCGGCCCCCGAGCCGGAGTCGCGAAACGTCAAGCTGGACGATATTCCGTCGGCCCTGATCGGTTCTGTGACGGTGATCAAGTCGCTGACGCCCGACCTGGACGCGAACGCCATCGCCGGCCAGGTGGACATCTCCACCCTGACCGCCTTCGACCGCAACCGGACGATCTTCAATCTCCGCGGTGCGGCTGGTTTCTACGATCTGACCGACACCCGGGCGTACGAGGCCGACATCTCGGCCGGCGGCCTGTTCGGCCCGGACAGGCAGTTCGGCGTCGTCATGGCCCTGAACTACTCGGAGCGGCCCTCCGAGTCGCAGGACCTGCTTTCGGGCGGGCGGATGACGGTGGGCGGCGTCGACCTGCCGGTGGAACTGGACAGCCGGGTCTACAGCCCCGCCGTGCGGACCCGCACCGGCGCGGTGCTCAATCTCGACTGGCGTCCGAGCGACGACGTGAAGCTCTACGCCCGGGCCATGTACTCGAAGTTCGACGACAACGAGACACGCAACCGGTTCCGCTTCTTCCTGCCCACCGGGCTGGGAAGCTACACCAGCCTCAGCGAGGACGGCGGCGCCTTCAACACCGGGGCCAGCGCCCGTCGCCTGGTGCGCAAGCGCAACGAGATCACCGACACTACCACCCTCGCCGTGGGCGGCGACTTCAACGTCGGCCCGGGCATCCTGACCATCCAGGCCACCAATGCCCTGGCCACCAAGAAGGACCCGATCCGCGACGAGATCGAGTACCGCTACAACACCGGCGGCGGGGCGGGCCAGATCACCGGCACGTTCGGGGACACCAGCAACATCCCCGGCGCCTTCACTTTCAGTCCCAACGCAACCAACCCGGAATTCTATCGCCTGCGCAGCTTCAAGCAGGTGGAGCGCGAGGCCGAGGAGGATCTGAACCAGATCCGCGTCGATTATCGCCTGCCGCTCGGCATCCTGGGCGAGGACAGCTACTTCAAGTTCGGAGCCAAATGGCTCGACCGGGACAAGTTCACCGACGCCACCGGCCGGGTCTACAGCTACACCGGGCCGGTCAACACCCTGACCGGGGAGACGACCCAGACCTTCGGCCCTACCTTCAGCGGCCGGTTCCCGTTTGGCCCGGCGATCAACTACAACAGCGTCAACACCTTCTACCTGGCCAATCCGGGGCTGTTCTCCAACTCGGCTGACGACGAACTGGTCGAGACCCTCGGCGGCGACTTCCGCGTGAAGGAGACGATCACGGCGGCCTATGCGATGGCCAACCTTGATTTCGGGCCGATCAGCATCATCCCCGGCGTCCGCGTCGAACGCACGGAAGGCCAGACAAAGGCTATCGCGGTCACCCCGACATCGACGGTGAACGACACCTACAACCAGTTCGGCAGCTATAGCTATACGGACGTCTTCCCGGGCCTCAACCTCAAGTGGGAGGTCAGCGACACCCTGCTGATCCGGGCGGCCATCACCACCGCCATCGGCCGGCCCGAGTACAGCCAGCTGGCCCCGACCATCGAGGTGAGCGTCGGCGACAACGAAGTCACCATGGGCAACCCCGATCTGGAGCCGCAGAAGGCCCTCAACCTCGACTTCTCCATGGAGTACTACTTCCGGGGTGAGGGCGGGTTCGGCCTCGGCCTGTTCCACAAGAAGATCGACAATCCGATCTTCGAGTCGGTTTCGACCGAGAGCGGAACCTACGGCGGGATCCCGCTGGTGGGCGCCGATGTCTTCTCCTTCCAGAATGGCACGGAGGCCGAGGTTTCGGGGCTTGAGCTCAACTTCCAGAAGCCCTTCACCTTCTTGCCCGGCGCGCTCGACGGCTTCGGGGTCAACCTCAACGCCACGTTCCTGAGCGGCAAGCTGGCGGTGCCGGGTCGCACCAAGGACACCTCGCTGCCCAAGCAGTCAGACAGGCTGATCAGCGCCCAGGTCTACTACGAAAAGTACGGCTTCCAGGCGCGGTTGGCCTACACCTACCGCTCCGCCTACCTCGACGAACTCAACACCAGCGACACCAGCGGCGACAGCGACATCTACTTCGGAGAAAACACCACTCTGAGCATGAAGGTCGCCTATCGCTTCAAGGACATCGAGGTGTTCGCCGAGGGAAACAACCTGAACGACGAGACCGACTACTACTACTACGGTCGGGAAAGCCGCTTCGCCGAGGCCGAACGCTATGGCCCCAGCTTCCGCGTCGGCATCGGATACACCTACTAACCCCCTCCCTGAACTTGCGCAAACTCGGCGGCGGTCCCTCGTGGACCGCCGCCATTTCTTTGATCGGAACATGCCCTCCGGGCCGCGACAGCGTTCGCGCACCGACTGACGCGGCCGCCGGCCTCAGCGTCACCCTATGGACCAACCCGACCGCCGCACGGCAAAACGCCCCGGCCTTGCGGTCCGGGGCGTTTCTTCATTCTGGATGGCTGAACCTAGCGCGCTAGCGCGGCGCCAGGATCATGATCATCTGGCGGCCTTCCATGCGGGGCTCGTACTCG
>JAUSPV010000118.1 GCA_030652755.1 Caulobacter sp.
GGTGCCGGGGCGGCGGCGGTCGAGGGCAGGGCCAGCACGGCGAGGCCGGCGGCGCTGGAGCGGATCGGGATCAAGGCAGTCTCCGGATTGGGACGGTTTGACCGCACTATCCGGCGCACTCGCCGCGAAGGACAAGGGCGCGAGGCTGTTCATTGCCGGAAATTAACCCGCGGCGGGTCGCGCCCGGAGCCAGGCGAACGCCCGGGTGATGAAGGCCGCGCCGCCCGTCGTCACCGGCTCGCCATGCGCCATCAGCACCTTCTCCACCGGCCAGTCGCCGATGCGGTCCAGCGCCTGGCGGGCGGCGCGGCGGTCGATGAAGGCGGTGCGGAACTTGTTCGGGACCTGAGGCTCCGGCCCCGTCATCCGGTCCAGCCGGGCGACCAGCGCCCGCCAGCCGCTGAACCAGCCGGGCCGGAACTGCTGGATCAGATCGGTGAACAGCGCCGTGCGGCCGGCGCGGTGGAAGAAGACCACCTCGGTGGTGATCAGGTTGCCGCGGACCACGACCTGGTCAAGCTGGCCGGCCCAGTCCGGATGCGGCGCGTCGGTCAGGTCGGCGTCGAAGGCCAGATCCACGCGCCGCTCGCGCAGCCCGGGCGCCGCGTGCAGCAAGGCTTGCGGGAACGCCGCCTTCCACGGGGCGAGATGGAGATGGTGCAGCGAATTGGGCGCCACCAGATGGCGCACCGGGCCCAGCGCCATCACCGCGTCGCGCAGACCGTCCGTCATCTCCGTCGGCGACCACAGCAGCAGCCCGCCGTTCGCCAGCCGGATGACCGCCATCCGCGTCGGATACCGGAACCCGGCCACGTCGGCGACGCCGCCGTCGGCGATCCAGAGCTCGGTGGCGAAGGGCTGCAGCATGGAACCAGACTGCCCGCCGCCGGCGGTTCGGTCCAGCCAGGCCATCGCATCTGGACATCGCTCACATCGGCGCCATGCTCTGTCGGCAACAAGGAAACGCCCCATGCTCCGACCCTCCGCCGCCGCGCTCGCCGCCCTGACGCTCGCCGCCTGCAACGGCGCCGCCGAGCTGCCGGCCGAGGCGACCTATGGTCCCTCGCCCACCCTGACCGCGCCCGACCCCAACGGGCCGATCCCGACCCTGAACCCGGCCAAGGCGGTCGGCTGGCCGGCGGGCGGCAAGCCGACGGCCCCGGCCGGCATGACCGTCACCCGCTTCGCCGAGGGGCTGGACCATCCGCGCTGGCTCTATGAGCTGCCCAACGGCGACGTGCTGGTGGCCGAGAGCAACAGCCCCGCGCGCGAGGAAAAGGGTCTGACCGCCTGGGTGGCGAAGATGATGATGAAGCGGGCCGGGGCCGGCGTGCCCAGCGCCAACCGCGTCACCCTGCTGCGCGACGCCGACGGCGACGGCGTGGCCGAGGTGAAGACCCCGCTGCTGACCGGCCTCAACTCGCCGTTCGGCATGGCCCTGGTCGGCGAGTGGCTCTATGTGGCCAACACCGACGCGCTGCTGCGCTGGCGCTATACGCCCGGCGGCCCGGCGCCCACGGGCCCGGGCGAGAAGGTCGTCGACCTGCCGGCCGATCCGCCCAACGGCCACTGGACCAAGGGCCTGCTGGCCTCGCCCGATGGTTCGAAGCTCTACATCGCCGTCGGCTCGCACTCGAACCTGGCCGAGGGCGGCATCGAGAAGGAGGCCAACCGGGCCGGCATCCTGGAGCTCGACCTCGCCACAGGCGCGATGCGGCAGTTCGCCAGCGGCCTGCGCAACCCGGTCGGCATGGACTGGGAGCCGGTCAGCGGCGCGCTGTGGACCGCCGTCAACGAGCGCGACATGCTCGGCCACGACCTGGTCCCCGACTACATGACCAGCGTGAAGGACGGCGGCTTCTACGGCTGGCCCTACAGCTACTTCGGCCAGAACGTCGACGACCGCATGCAGCCGCAGAACCCGGACCTGGTGGCCAAGGCCATCGTCCCCGACTACGCCCTGGGCGCCCACACCGCCTCCCTGGGCCTGACCTTCTATCCGGCCGGCGGATCGCTGGGCGAGGCTTACGCGGGCGGCGCCTTCGTGGGCCAGCACGGCTCGTGGAACCGCAAGCCGGTCAGCGGCTACAAGGTCGTCTTCGTGCCCTTCGCCGCCGGCAAGCCGGCCGGCAAGGCCCAGGACTTCCTCACCGGCTTCCTCGACGCCAAGGGCCAGGCGCTCGGCCGGCCGGTGGGGGTCATCCCCGACCGCAGGGGGGCGCTGCTGGTGGCCGATGACGTGGGGAATATCATCTGGCGGGTTAGCCGGTAGAAACCGCGATCCTCCCCAGCTTGCTGGGGAGGGGGACCGCCGGAACGGCGGTGGAGGGGAGATGCCCCGCGGCGCCCCCTTTGAGCGCCGTGGAATGAGTCGGTGCACCGACTACGCTTCGCGTGGTCCCCCTCCCCGGCGTAGCCGGGGAGGAAGGGTGGAAACGAAAACGCCCCCTCCGTTGCCGGAGAGGGCGCTTCTTCGTTCAAACCGTCTAAACGCCCTACAGCGCTTCGACGATCGTCACGTTGGCCAGGCCGCCGCCTTCGCACATGGTCTGCAGGCCGTAGCGCTTGCCGTTCTTGCGCAGGGCGTGGATCAGGGTGCTCATCAGCTTGGTGCCCGAGCCGCCCAGCGGGTGGCCGAGCGCGATGGCGCCGCCGTTGACGTTGAGCTTGGACGGGTCGGCGTCGTTGCCCTGCAGCCAGGCCAGCGGCACCGGGGCGAAGGCTTCGTTCACTTCATACAGGTCGATCTCGTTGATCGACATGCCGGCGCGCTTGAGGGCCTTCTGGGTGGCGAACACCGGCTCTTCCAGCATGACGACGGGGTCGCCGGCGGTGACGGTCATGTGGTGGATGCGGGCCAGCGGGGCGACGCCCAGGGCCTTGAGGCCACGCTCGTTGACCACCATCACGCCCGAGGCGCCGTCGCAGATCTGGCTGGAGGTCGCCGCGGTGACCGCGCCGCCTTCAACCAGCAGCTTCACGCCGCGGATGCCCTCGAGGCTGGCCTCGAAGCGGATGCCCTCGTCGATCGTGTGGATCTCCTTGGTGCCGTCGGCCAGGGTGATCTCGACCGCGACGATCTCGTCGTCGAAGGCGCCGGCCTTGGTGGCGGCGATGGCCTTCTGGTGGCTGGAGAAGCCGAAGGCGTCGAGGTCGTCCTTGGTGAAGCCGTACTTCTTGGCGATCATCTCGGCGCCGGCGAACTGGCTGAACTGGATGCCGGGGTAACGCGCCTGGATCTGCGGGCTCATGTAGGTGCCCATGCCGGCCTTGGCGGCCAAGACCGAGGGGCTACCCATCGGCACGCGGCTCATGCTCTCGACGCCGGCGGCGATGACCACGTCCATCTGGCCGCTCATCACGGTGGCGGCGGCGAAGTGCAGCGCCTGCTGCGACGAGCCGCACTGGCGGTCGACCGTCGTGGCCGGAACGCTTTCCGGCAGGCCCGAGGCGAGCACGGCGTTGCGGGCGATGTTGACGGCCTGTTCGCCGCCTTGGCCCACGCAGCCCATGATGACGTCCTCGATCAGGGCCGGGTCGGCCTTGGTCTGGGCGACCAGCGACTTGAGCACTTCACCGGCCAGATCGGCGGGGTGCCATCCGGCCAGACGGCTGCCCTTGCGGCCACCGGCGGTGCGTCCCGCCGCTACGATATAGGCTTCGCCCATGGGGTCTCTCCCTGAGAGGGTTGTCGTTTACGTTCGCGGCAATCTACTCATACGAACGTGCGCGTCGAGTATGACGTGGCGTCACGCTGACGTCGGCGCAAGGCCTACCCAACATCCGTCATACCGGGGCCCGTCCCGAGGCGAGGGTATCGTCAGTCCCATTGCGTCCTTCGACACGCCGCTTCGCGGCTGCTCAGGATGACAAGGCAGGAAGGCTTCTTACCATAGTCATGCTGAGCAGCGCTCGAAGAGCGCGTGTCGAAGCACGCAGGGCCCTGGCCGGGACCTCCCCTACAGCGCCCGGCCGCCCGCCGGCGTGGCATGGCCCACCTCGTCGGTGGGGGAGTCGGTGTGCACGCGCCGGTAGCCGCCGCGCAGATAGACCAGCGGCTCGTGGTCGGCGTCGTGGAAGACGCGCAGGATCCGGCCGACGACCACCCGATGGTCGCCGGCGTCGAAGCTGTGGTGCGTCTCGCACTCGAAGTTGGCCATGCAGCCGGTCAGGGCCGGAACGCCGGTGTCCCAGATCTGGGTCTCCAGACCCTCGAAACGGTCGCCGTCCTTGCGGGTGAACTGGCGGGCCACCGCCTGCTGGTCGGCGTGCAGCACATTGACCACGAAGGCGCCGGTGGCCTGCAGCGCCGGCAGGCAGGAGGCGGTGAGTCCGATGGAGACCAGCGCCAGCGGCGGGTCAAGCGAGATGGAGGTGAAGCTGTTGGCGGTGAAGCCGACCGGCCGGTCGCCGTCCAGCGTGGTCACCACCGTGACGCCGGTGGTGAAACAGCCGAAGGCGTCGCGAAGCGCGCGGGCGTCGCCGGCCGGATCGCCGCCGGGAACGAAGGTGTGCTGACCGCTCATGCCCCCCTATCTGGATCGCGAGGGGGCCCGGGGCAAGCGCTCAGGCCGTGCGGCCGTAGAAGTTCAGCCGGAACGGCCCCCACCAGAAGGTCTTTCCGAGGCCCCGGGCGGCGCGGTCCAGGGCGGCGGCGCGGTCGGGCCGGCGCAGCGCCCACTTGGCCAGGGCGATCGGCCCGAAGACGGCGGTCTGGGCGAGCCCGACCAGCATCCATTTGACGACGCCCGGAATGTCGCGCGGCGTCGCCGACCAGCAGTGCTCGGTCGGCCCCTGACCATAGCCGAACGCCCGCGCCAGCGTGTAGCGCAGGGTGAGCCTGGCCGGGACCGGGTCCTCCCACACCCAGGCCTTCGGCGCCCAGGCGAAGCGCGCGCCGGCCGCCTGAAGGTTGCCGAACAGCAGGTCGTCCTCGCCGCCGATCTGGTTGCGCTCGACCGCGAACGGCTGATGCGCCGGCAGGGCGGCGCGACGGATCAGGCTGTTGCCGCAGCCGTAGAAGTGATCGATCAGCCCCTCGGCGCTGTCGTCCAGCCGCGAGAAGAAGCGCTCGAAATAGGCGCGGTGCTCGGTGACGCTCTCCGGCGCGCGGGCGTGGACCGGTCCGAAGACGACGTCGGCGCCGGTGGCGGTCTGCACGGCCAGCAGGCCGGCCAGCCACCCCGACGGGGCCTCCTGGTCGTCGTCGAGGAAGGCGATGATGCCGCCCCGGGCCACGGTCAGGGCCGTGTTGCGCACATTGGCCACCCCGGCGGCGGGCTCATGGACATAGACCACCGGGAACGGCGCGGCCTTCGCCGTCGCCTCGACCGCCTCGCGGGCCGAGGGGACCTGGTCGTTGTCGGCGATGACAAGCTCGACCGTCGCCGGATCAACCCCGGCCTGCGCCAGCGCCGAAGCCATGGCCGCGGCCAGTCCGGCCGGCCGGCGCTGCGTGGGGATGACGATGGAGACGGCGGGAGTCATGGGGCGGAGTTTGCATGGGAACCGCATAGGGACGGTTAATCCGACGGCCTCCCTCCCCTTTATGGGGAGGGTGGATCGGCGAGCGCAGCGAGACGAGACGGGTGGGGC
>JAUSPV010000140.1 GCA_030652755.1 Caulobacter sp.
TGAGGATGAAGGTGTTGCCGGTGGCGATCGCCATCGGAAACATCCACAGCGGAATCATTGCCGGGAAGTTGAACGGCGTGATGCCGGCGACCACGCCCAGGGCCTGGCGCATCGAATAGACGTCGATGCCGGGGCCGGCGCCCTCGGTGTACTCGCCCTTCAGCGCATGGGGGATGCCGCAGGCGAACTCGATCACCTCCAGGCCGCGCTGAATGTCGCCCTTTGAGTCGGCGATGACCTTGCCGTGCTCGGCCGAGAGCATCTCGGCCAGGTCCTGCATGTTGGCCTCGACCAGGCGCTTGAACTCGAACATCACCCGCGCCCGGCGCTGGGGATTGGTCGCCGACCAGGCCGGGAAGGCCTTCAGCGCCGCCTGGACGGCCGTATCCAGCTCGCCGGCCGTGGCCAGCTGCACGCGGGCCTGAATCTCGCCGGTGTTGGGGTTGAACACGTCCCCGAAGCGGCCCGAGGCGCCCTCGAAGGCCGAACCGTTCACGAAATGGCGGATGTCCCGCATGGCGATCTCCCTTTGGCGCCTGGGTAGCATGGAGCGGCGGAGGGCTGTATTGCAGACTTGCACGTCAGATTGTGCAGGAATGCAGCATCAATGTTCGACTGGGACGATCTGCGGGTGTTTCTCGCCGCCGCCAAGGCGGGCTCGCTCACGGCCGCCGCCCGGGCCCTGTCCATCGATCCCGCGACGGTGGGCCGGCGTATCGCCCGTCTGGAAACCTCGCTGAAATCGACCCTGCTGATCCGGTCCGCGTCGGGGCTGCAACTCACTTCGGCCGGGCAGAGGATGCTCGAGATAGGCCTTGAAGCGGAGGCCGCCATGGACCTGGCCTCCCGCGCCGCGGACCCGGCCGCGGCAGGCGGAACCGTTCGCCTGAGCGTGGCGGAGGGCTTTGGCACGGCGATGGTGGCCCCTGCCCTGCCCGCCCTGCGCCGGCAACGTCCCGACCTTCGCATCGAGCTCGCGGCCAACGCCGGCTTCCTGTCTCCCAGCCGTCGGGAGGTGGACATGGCCGTGACTCTCAGCGCCCCAACCGCCGGCCGACTGGTGATCGAGCCGCTGACCGACTACCGGCTGGGCCTCTACGGCTCACCGGCCTACCTCGACCGGAGGGGGCGTCCGTACGACCTCAAGGCCCTGAGCGCGCTCGACATCGTCGGTTACGTCGATGACCTCATCTACGCCCCGGAGCTGCGGTATCTTGACGAGATCGGCCCGGGTCTTCGCCCGTCGCTGTCCAGCTCCTCGATCCGCGCCCAGCGCGAGATCATCGCCGCGGATGGCGGCGTCGGAGTCCTGCCCTGTTTCATGGCCGACGGCCTTGAACGGATTCTGCACCGCGACGTCGATCTGACTCGCCGCTTCTGGCTGAGCACCCATCGCGACGTCGCCGGCATCGCCCGCACGCGCCTGGTGCGGGCCTGGCTGTTTGAGCTGGTCGCGGCCAACAGCGCCGCGATGAATCCCCCGGCGACCGCTTGATCCTCAGCGCCGCGCGGGACGGCGTTTTACAGTGGCTGCCGCTGGCGGCGGAGCCAGGCCGCCAGGCTCGCGGGCAGCATGACGGCGCTGGAATACTGTTGTGGCGGCAGGCTTCCGATATCGGCGACAATCGCAGCGAGGCGCTTGCGGTCGATGTAGCCGTCCAGCTCCGCGGCGAGCGGCAGGTCGGCGATCCACGGTTCCAACCCGCGCCGGGCGGCCTCCCAGCCGGGATTGACGCCGAACACCGTCTTGGGCCTGCGGACGATGTCGTCGGGCAGGAGCCCCTGGCCGATGGTTCGCAGGATCGCCTTCTCGAACTGCCAGGGCGACGGCGGCAGGCGCATGGACGCCTCAAGCAGGCGGACATCGAAGAACGGCTGACGCGCCCGGACCGGCAGGCCGGTGGATTCCGGATGCGAGGCGACGAACATCTCGGTCCAGAACGGATGCACCGCCATGTTCTCGCGGGGGTCGCGGGCGAGCGCGGCATGCCCCTCACGCCAGCGTTCTTCCAGCCGGTGCTCCCGCACGAAATCCGGATCCAGCGGCGCGGTGATCGGCCTGAGCGCCACAGGCCGGCTGCGAAGCCAGGCGGTGCGCAGCGGCGGCCGGCGGTGGTCGTGGCGCCAGAAGGCCAGGGCCTCACGAAACAGCGGGCCATAGGCTCGCCGCCGCAACAATCCGGCCCAGTGGTGGGGGCCGGCCGCGACGATGGCGTCGCCGCCCATGCCCATGAGCAGCACCCGGTTTCCGGCGGCCGCCAGCCGGTCCCCGACCATGTGGAAGGACGAGTATTTCAGCTCCATGCGCGGCTCGGGCGGCAGGCGCCATGGGCCGCCGGGCGGATCGAGGTAGCCGGGCTCCACCGAAATCGAATGGAACGGCACGCCCAGATGATGGGCGCACCGCCAGGCCCAGTGGCGTTCGGTGTCGGGCGTCAGCCAGTCGCCGCCGAAGGAGTAGCTGTCGATGCGCGATGACGGGGCGCCCATCGCCAGGGCGGTGATCAGCGTCGAGTCCATGCCGCCGCTGAGCGTCGTGGCCACTCGCGCGGCGCGGGTTCGGTCGCGCACCGCCGCCGTCACCACAGCCCTGAAGCGCTCGACGACCTCGTCCGCCGATCGGGTCGCGGCCTCGCGATAGTCCGCCTCCGGCAGCGTCCAGTAGCGACGGGTCCGGATCGCGCCGTCCGCGAACGTCAGGCAGTGCGCGGGGGGCAGGCGCTCAATGTCCCGGTGGAAGCCGGTTCGCGGATCGAGGCTGTGGCCGAACATCAGATAGTCGCCGATCGCGACCGGATTGAGCGAGCGGTCGAGCCCGGGATGCGCCAGCAGGGCCGGCACGGCATTGCCGAAGACCAGGCTGCCGCCCACCCGCGCGAAGTAGAAGGGGACTGTACCGAACTGGTCTCGCGCCGCGAACAGCGTCTCGGTTCGGGAATCCCAGATCGCGAAGGCGAAGTCGCCGATCAGATGCTCCGGCGCGGCCTCCGCCCAGACGTGCCAGGCATGGAGGATGAGGGCGCTGTCCGGTGCGTCGGCGCCGATGGTGCGACCCGCCATCCGCAGATCGTCGATCAGGGCCTCGCGCCCGTCGATCCGGGCGTCCGCGATGAGGAAGACCTCGCCGTCGAACGTCAGAGGCTGTTGATCGCGCTCCTCCTCCAACGTCGTCGCCAGCAGGGCGTGAGCCAGGAAAGCGCGTCCGGACCGCCATTGGTCCTGGCGATCCGGGCCAAGACGCGAGAGGGGGGCGGCCAGAGCCCCGGCGACGGCAGGGTCAACTTCGGCGCCGCGCGGACTGACCATGCCGGCGATGCCCGTCATGGCCTGGACCTGGGCGGAGGGTTTGTCTGGGTAATGGTGCTGCCCCTCGTCAGGCGATCGTCGGGACCGCGGCGCGCGCCTGGGGCGCCTGCCCGGCCGCGTCCGATACCGGCCGGGGTCGGGTCACCACGCTGAGCAGCAGGCCCTCATGCTCGATGACGAACCGGTTCTGGAGCAGCATCGGCACGAACCCGGCGACCTGCGGATCCAGGCTTTCCAGGCGGCGCGGCTTCTCGAGGACACGAAGCGCATCGTCGCAGGCGCGGGAAATGCTGGTCATGCGGGCGGTGGCGACACGGCGGGTGTCTGCGATCACGACCGGCGCATCCGGGCCGATGTCGAGCGCCGTGAGCACCGGCGCCCGCACACGGCCCTGCCACTGGGCGTGCCAGACGTCATAGGCGTCGTGGACGGCGCCCAGCAGGTCACCATCGGACATGAAGGCCGTCGAGTGCTGACCGATGAAATGGTAGGCGAGGTCCATGACCGGCGAGCCCGGCGGGAAGAGCGCGGCGAACCCGGGATAGGGGAGATAGGAGTCGATGCCGAAGGCTTGCGGGTCGCGGTGATGCGGGCTGAAGCGGTCGATGACGATCGGCACGCAGTACTGCGGCGGTCTCAGATGCTCGATCGACGCGAACAGATCCGGCAGCGGCGCGTAATCCTCGGTCGTCTCGCCAGGAAATCCGTAGAGCAGGTTCCAGAGCACGAAGATGCCGAGAGAGGTGCAGTCGCGCAGCAGCATGAGATTCTGCATCGCCGACACCCCCTTGCGCATTAGCTTGAGGACGTTGCTCGACAGCGACTCGATGCCGGGCTGGATCTGGACCATGCCGGCATTGCGCATCAGGTCGAGCTGCTCGAACCTGAGATTGGCTTTCACCTCGTAAAACAGGCTTGGCCGCGTCTCCCAGGACGCCAGTTCGGGCAGCACCGTCTGCAGATAGCCGAGCGGCATGATGTTGTCGGTGAAGGTCAGCCGATCGGGGTTCCAGAGATCGACCAGTTCCCGGATTTCCGCGAGCATCCGCTCGGGCGGCTTGATGCGGAAGTCCATCGCATCGCCGTTCAGCCCGCAGAAGACGCAGTGGTGCTTCATGCCCCACCAGCAGCCGCGCGAGCTTTCCAGCGGCAGCCCCTCGGGCAGATCCGCCGGCAGGGCGCCGCGCGCCTGCGCCGCGCGAAGGGCCGCCATGAAGTCGGAAAAGTCCGGGGCCGGTGCGTCGCTGATGGCTTCGAGCGGCTTGCATTCGATGACCCGCTCGGCAGGCCGCACGCCCTCGCGAACAAGCCGCTCGCAGAAGGCCGGGAAGGCGACGTCGGCCTCGCCGGAGAAGAAATGGTCGATCCACGGAAACACCGTGGCGAAGGCCTGGCCCATCGGCGCGGCGATATTGGCGCCGCCCATGACGATACAGATGTCGGGAGCCGCCTGCTTGACCCGCCGGGCCAGCGCCGAGCCGGCCATGATCTGCTCGAAGGTCGAGGTGATGGCGACGATTCGCGGGCGGCGCGCCAGAACCTCCGCCACGAAATCGTCCATGAAGGGTCCGATCAGCGGCGCGATAGCCGCGTGCACCGCGGCCGGCTTGTCGTCGAGGTCGGGCAACGGCGGCAGCGTCGCCTCGATCTCAGGCGGCCAGGCGTAGGGGCGGAACAGGCGCTCGCCGATGATGCAATCGAGATAGAAGCGCGACACCGCCTTGTAGGGTTCGTATCCGGCCCGGGCGGCGAGCATGATGCTGCCGAAGACGGTATGCACGCGAAGCCCTCGGTCACGGCAGGCGGCGGCCAGGATCGCCGGGCCGAGCAGGGGCAGCTTGATCTGATCGAACGGCGGCACGACGATGCAGACATCGAGGTCGTCGCGTCCACCGTCCTCACCCGTTCGCGCCACAACGCCCCCACGCCCGGTTGTTTAATCTCCAGAAGCATCCTAGAGTATCATGCTGGAGGCGCAATGACCAACACCCCGTCCGCTGTCCTTGCCGCGAGGATGCTCGTGCCGGACAACATCCTGTTCCAGGAAGTCGCGGGCAATGCGGCGCTGCTGAACCTCGACACCGAGACCTATTTCGGACTCGACGATGTCGGAACCCGGATGTGGCAGGCGATGGAAACATCCGCGACGATCGGCGACGCCGCCAAGGTCCTGTCCGACGTCTATGACGCGCCTCTGGAAACCCTCCAGCACGACATCGTGCAGCTCGTGCTGAACCTCCAGAAGAACGGTCTTGTCGGCCTCAGCACGTAAAGCGCCGCGCCTGAGCGGGGTGAAGACCGCGCTGACTGTCGCTGTGGCGCTGTCAGGCCTTCAGGTGCTGATCGGGGTGACCGGGTTCCGCCGTTCGGTGGCCGCGACCTGGTGGCTCGTCGACCGGCTGCCCCCGCCTCGGCGGGCCGACCCCGAGGACCTTGTCCTCGCCGGGGCTCGCGCCCGGGGTATAGCCATGATCGCCGACAAGCTGCCCTCCAGGCCGCGCTGCCTGCCCCGGGCGCTCCTGCTCTCGGCCCTGCTGCGGCGTCGACGCATGGGCGCGGACCTGTGCCTGGGCGCGCGCACGGACGGCGCCTTCGATGCGCATGCCTGGGTTGAGCTTGGCGGTCGACCGGTGAACGAAGCCGCCGACCTGCACGCGACCTACAGCTGTCTCTGGCGCGGATCTGTGCTCGGCGCCTGAACCCGACGACGATCACTTAGCATTGTCTTTCTGAGGTTGAGCCCGTCAGGTTGCATTTCCCTTCGGGAGCGCTACTCTGATTTCAGGCGCTCGAGGCTGTTCCCGAACGCCAGAGGGCAGGATTCAGGCGATGACCCAGCAGGCTCCCACCAAGGCTCCCTACCACGCGCCGAAGCTCACGGAGCACGGCACCATCCGCAGCATGACGAACACAGCGCTCGTCAGCGGACCGAACGACGCCAATGGGCCCGGCTCCTACACGTCCTGATCGCCGTCAGCGCTGATGCACCGGTATCAGCTGGGCGCCGCTCAGATTGTAAGCGAAATGGCGCTGACCGGTCTGGCCGAGGGCGAGGCCGGCGAGGATGTTGTGATTTCCATACGGCGGGGCTGTGCAGATGAGCTCGGCCTCTCGTGGCTGGAGCACGCTGACGGCGCGGAACTCACGCCCGATTGGGTCGGCGTGCGCTATCAGCGCTCGACCGAGAGCAGCTGGTATCGGGTCAGCTATGACTATCACGGCCATATCGCCGACATCGGCATCCGCGCCGATGGACGCGAGATCATCGTCCACGCCGGCGAAGGCGAGGCCGATTCGGAAGTCGCCAACCTCATCGAAGGTCCGATCCTGGCCCGCGCCACGCGCCTGGCGGGGCGGCCCTGTCTGCACGCCACCGCGCTCGAAGCGGATGGCCGGGCCATCGCCCTGATGGGACCGTCCGGCGCGGGCAAATCCAGCCTCGCCTGGGCGTTGATCGAGCAGGGATGCGGCCTGCTGTCGGACGATATGGTCGGCATCACCCAGAGCGCGGACGGGCCGATGGCGCACCCGGGAAGGACCTGCCTGCGGATGTGGCCGGACTCGGTCAGGCGGCTCGGGGTCGGCGAGGGCCTGGCGGCTGTTCTGTTCCCGACCACCCCCGAACTGGCCAAGATCGGCGTGCGGGATCCGAGGCGGGGCATCCAGACCGCCGTTCCTCTACATGCCGTCTACCGGCTGTCGCCGCGACGGGCCGGGCTGACCAGCGCGGTGATAGACGATCTGCCGCCCGGCGAGCGACTGGCCGAACTGGCGGCCAATCTTCACGGCATGATCGCGCCGGATCCGGCCCGGAGACAGGGCGAACTCGCCTTGCTGGCCAAGGTGGCGAGCCGAACGGCCATCCGCTCCCTGATCCTGCCCGACGACCTCGGCGGCCTCGCCCGGACCGCGAAGGATCTCAAGCAGCGCCTGTTCGCATGAGCCGGCTGGCCGCCCGGACGATGGATCTGGCCATCGCCCGATTCCCGGCCGACCTGCTGCCGGAGGGCGCGGAGGCCACCTTGCGTGGCGCCGCCGCGCGCATAGCCCCCGACACCCAGCTCTATTTCGAATGTCGGCTCGCCGGCGATGAGAGGGCGATCGACGTGTCGCAGCACTTCTTCGCCGCCGATGGCGGAGCAGGGGCGCTGCGCGGCCTCGCCGGACGCGGACTGGCGACAGGCGCGCGCGGCGGACTCGACGCCTGGCGACGCCTGGCGGCCTTCGCGGAGGACTGGTCCTCGGACGCGGACCTGGCGGCGATCATCGAGATCGGGCTGGAGCATGACCAGGCGCCGGATGGCGACTGGGGGCGAGCACCGGCCGTCTTCGCGGCGTTCCAGGGCGATATCCTGGATAACCGGGCCGCCGGCGCGCGATTCATGGCGGCCGTGGCGCCGGGAAGCCAGGACGCCTGGCGGGCGCTGATCTCCACCGTCGAATGCGCCCGATCCCATGGGCTGGTTCCCGGCCGGATGGTCGGGGTCATGCTGTCGCGCGACGCCCAGTTGCGGTGCATGGTTCGAGGGCTGACGCCGCAGGCGACGCAGGGCTTCCTGACGGCCATCGGATGGCCGGGCGACCATGAGGCGCTCGAAGACCTCCTGCGCCAGTCGCCGCTGGCCGGCGACGCCACCCGGCTTGTGCTGGGTTTTGGGCCGGATCTGGCGGGCGACTGCGGGCTTGAGATCATACACCCGCAGGACGCCGACGGCAGGAGCCGACTGGACGCGGTGATGGAATGGCTCGTCGAGCGCGGGCTGGCGGACGCGAACCGCGTGCGGGCGCTCGCCAGGTGGCCGGGGCGCATTACGCCGCATGCCGCCGGCGCAGACTGGCCAGACGCCCTGATCGCCCGGGACCTGGCGACGCCGCGATCGGCCTTCGACTACTTCAACGCCTTCATCAGCCACGTGAAGATCAACCTCGTCGCGGGGCGCGCCCTTCCCGCCAAGGCCTACCTGGGGCTCGCTCCCGTCAGCTGGCGCGCATGCAGGACGTAATCGTCATCGGCGCGGGCCCGGGCGGGGCCATGGCCGCGCTGCGGCTGGCGGAGGCCGGCGCGCGCGTGCTGGTGCTGGAGAAACAGTCCCTGCCTCGCGACAAGGCCTGCGGCGGCGCGCTCACGCCTTCCCCGGTCAAGGCGGTGATGGACTGGGACTTCAGCGCCATGATCGAGGCGCGGGTCGGCGGGTCCCGCTGGCAGCTGGACTTCGGGGACCCCGTCGATCGCCAGAACGACTACGGCGCCTGGATGGTGAACCGGCGGGCCTTCGACATGCACATCCTTGAGCGGGCCATGGCGCGCGGGGCCGTGGAGCTTCGGGACGCCTTTCCGGTGGCGACCGTCGAGGAGGACGACGACAGCGTCACGGTGACCGGCAAGACCGGCGAGCGATGCCGGGCGCGCTTCCTGGTCGGCGCGGACGGGGCGACGGGACGCACCGCGACCTGCCTTGGCCTTGGTCGCCGGACCCGGGCCGCCGTGGCGATCGATTCGGAGATCGAGGTGTCGCCCGAGGCGTGGGCCCTGGAGGGCGGCCGCATGAGCTTCAACTTCGCCTGCGTCCCGGGCGGCTACGGCTGGATCTTTCCCAAGCGCGGATACCTGTCGTGCGGCATTGGCTCCTGGACCCGTCGCGACGGCATTCCGGGCGCTCTGGACAGCTATCTGGCCAGAGCGCTTCCGCCGGGGTCAATCCTCTCGGAGAAGCGCCGGGGCCATCCCATTCCGCTCTACGAGGGGCCGGCCCGCATCTCCACGCGGCGGGCGTGCCTGGTCGGCGACGCGGCGGGCCTGGTCGACCCCATCCTTGGCGAAGGGATACGCTTCGCCCTGGCCAGCGGCGCCCTGGCCGCGCAGGTCATCGGTGAAGGGCTGGCGGGGGCCGCGCCGGACGATCTCGAACACAGCCGCCGGGTCCACGCAGCGCTGGGGCTCGAGCTCGACCGGCTGCGCCGCTTCATCCTGCCGATCTTCCTCGACCGGCCGGGCGCGTTCTTCCAGACCTTCTTCGAACGCGGCCAGAGCTATTCGAAACTGGCTCGCGCGCTCGACTCCCGGTTTCCGGCGTCCGACCCGTTCGCCGACGCCGCCAGCCAGCGCAGCATCCAGTCCTGACGCCAGGCCGCCCTCAGCGCGGCCGCGTCGAAGTGAAGGCCGGCCCGCGCGCCAAGCGCCACCAGCTGGTCCAGCGACGCATCATCGCCGAGCGCCGCGACCGTGGCGCGCAACGCCGGATCGCTGGCGGTCCTGCGGATGAAGGCGTGAGCGGCGGTCAAGGGCATGGCGCCAGTCCGGAAATCGGGCCTCGGTCCGACCATGAATGCCGGTCCGGCCGACGCAGTCAACGCCAGGCCGGTCATCGTCTCGAACCGCTCAAGGTCGCTGGAGAGCATCCTCGATGACCATCCGGGCGGCCTTTTCGGCGATCATCATGGTCGGCGAATTTGTGTTGCCCGAGGTGATGGTCGGCATCACCGACGCGTCGGCGATGCGCAGGCCCTCGACGCCGAAGACCCGCAGCCGGTCGTCGACCACGGCCAGCGAGTCGGAGGCCAGGCCCATCCGCGCGGTGCCGACGGGATGGAAGATCGTCGTCCCCAGGTCGCGGGCGGCGGCGAGGAGGCCCTCATCGTCATCCACCGCCCGGCCGGGGTTGATCTCCTCGGGGCGGTAGCGGGCCAGCGGAGGGCGGCCGACGATGCGGCGGACCAGCCGCAGCGAGTCGACCGCAACCTGTTCATCTTCCGCGGTGGACAGATAATTCGGTGCGATGCGCGGCGCCGCGAACGGGTCGGCGCTGACGGCGTGGATGGAGCCCCGGCTGGCCGGCCGCAGGTTGCAGACGCTGATGGTGATGGCCGGGAACGGGTGCAGCGGCTCGCCGAACCGGTCCAGCGACAACGGCTGGACGTGGAACTGCAGATTGGCCGTCGCCTGGTCGGGCGAGGACCGTGCGAACGCCCCCATCTGCGACGGCGCCATCGACATCGGACCACGCTGGAGGGCGGCGTACTGCAACGCCATCAGGGGCCGACGCCACAGCGAGGCGTAGAGAGCATTCATCGTCGGCACGCCGCTGACCCGGTAGATCGGCCGGATCTGCAGGTGGTCCTGCAGGTTCTCGCCGACGCCGGGAGAATGGCGGACGGTATCGATGCCCAGCGCCCGCAACCGGGCGCCGTCGCCGATCCCGGACAGCTCCAGCAATGTGGGCGTGCCCACAGCGCCCGCCGCCAGCACGACCTCGCCGGCGGCGCGAGCCGAGAAGGTCTGGCCGCCCCGGGTCCATTCGACTCCGGTGGCGCGTCCCCCCTCGACAATGACCCGGGTCACGTGAACCCCGGTCTCGAGCCGCAGGTTTCGCCGGCGCAGCACCGGCTTGAGAAAGCCGCGCGCCGCGCTCCAGCGCAGCCCGCCGCGCTGATTGACCTGGAAGTACCCGGCCCCGTGGTTGTCTCCGCCGTTGAAGTCGGGGACCGTGGGGATGCCCTCCAGCGCCGCCGCCTCGGCGAACGCGTCGAGCACCCGCCAGCGCATGCGCGGATACTCCACCCGCCACTCGCCGCCGGCGCGGTGGTGCTCGCCGGGCGGATTGACGTGATCTTCCTGGGCCATGAACAGCGGCAGGACGTCGTCCCAGCCCCAGCCGGCCAGACCTCGCGCGCGCCAGCCGTCATAGTCCGCCGCCTGGCCGCGCATGTAGATCATGGCGTTGATCGCCGAAGAGCCGCCGATCACCTTGCCGCGCGGGTACTTGAGACTGCGGCCGTTGAGGCCGGGCGAAGCCTCCGTCTCGAACATCCAGTCGGCGCGGGGGTTGCCGATCGAGAACAGGTAGCCGACGGGGATGTGGAACCAGATCCAGTCGTCCTGACCGCCGGCTTCCAGCACCAGCACCCGGCGCCCGGGCTCGGCCGACAGTCGGTTGGCGAGCACGCAGCCCGCCGAGCCGGCGCCGACGACGATGTAGTCGTAGGTTTCGTTCATTCCCCCCTGTAGCCCGCCGACCGGGTCGCGCAAGAGAACGCCGATCCGCGACGCTTCACCGCAGGCGCGGTGACAATCCGTGAACGAGTTGCGGCGCAAGGTCCCGACGCGCCAAGAACTCCAAACGTCCGGACGCCAAGATGTCTTCCAGCCCGCCAAAGCCCCCTTGGGCGAAGATCAACTTCGAGGAACTGTCGATTGTCGCCGTCGACGACAACCAGCAGGCGCTCGACATCATGATCCAGGTGATCACCGGCTTCGGCGCCAAGAAGGTCAGTCGCTGCCTGTCGGCGGAGGAGGCCCGCAAGGCGATCACCGACGGCCAGGTCGACATGGTCATCACCGACGCCATGATGCCGACCATTGACGGGTATGACCTGACCCGCTGGATCCGCCGCGAGGCGCCCGAGCAGAACCGCTTCATTCCGGTGATCGTGGTCACGGGCCACACGCCGCGGCGCGACGTCGTCAAGGCGCGCGACTGCGGGGCCAACTACATCATCGCCAAACCGATCACGCCAAAGACCATCATGGACCGCATCCTGTGGGTGGCGCGCGAGGATCGCATGGGCATCGATTGCGACACCTACGTCGGCCCCGACCGGCGTTTCCGGCGTCTGGGTCCGCCGGCGGGCACTGCCGGTCGCCGGTCTGGCGACCTGAACGACGAGATCGGCGCGGCGATCGAACCCAACATGTCCCAGGACGAAATCGACTCCGTCATGAAGCCCCAGAAGGTGTCGGTATGACCGTCGTCCGGAAGTTCAAGATACCCAACCGGCTCCGCGCGGCCCTGTTCAATGGCGGCGGCAAGCGCATCGACGAGGCGGTGGCCGACGCCGACGCCGGCCTGGCGACCCTCGCCGAGGCTTGTCTCGCGGCGGTGGCCGAGTGCATCGGCCGGATCGAAGGCGAATTCGGCGCGCAGGTCGTCGATCGCGGGTCGCGCGATATGGCCGAGCTCTACCGCCTGTCGGGCAGGATCATCGACGCTTGCGCGCCGATCGAGCCCAAGGCTCTGGCGGAAGCGGCGCGCTGCCTGTGCGACGTCCTCGACTACGCCATGGAGGCGGGCCACTGGGACTGGGCCGCCGTGGATATCCACATCGACGCGCTCAAGCTGCTCGCCAGCGGCATTGATCTGGGAGAGAGTGGCGAGCAACAGCTCATCAAGAGCCTGGTCAAGCTGCGCCAGCACCGCGAAGCCCTCGCCGGCTGACGACGGCGCCAGGGCGCGGCGGGAGAACGGCCATGACCTTCCAGCGCACCCTTGTCGCCTTCAACACCGCCACGGCGAGCGAGAACCGCATCCACGCCGACGACGTCGCCAGCCGCTTCGGCTTCACCGGCGGTCTGGTGCCGGGGGTCGATGTCTTCGCCTACATGACCGCGGCCCCGCTGGCGCTATGGGGCGCTGACTGGCTCAGCCAGGGCCGCGTCCGCGCCCGCTTCAACCGTCCGGTTTATGACGGCGACACCGCAACCCTGACCGCCGAGGCGACGGGGAAGGACGGCCTGTCGCTGTCGCTCGAGGCGCGAGGCGAGATCTGCGGCGCGGGCACGGCCTGGCGGGACGACCCGGCGGCCGCGCCCGAACTCCAGCCCGAGGCGGAGCTGCCCTTGCCGGACGCGCGGCCGCCGGCCTCGCCGGACAGCCTGCCGGTTGGCCGGGTGCTGGGCTCGCTGAAGGAGATATACTTCGCCGACGTCGGCCGGGCGCATCTGGAGGCCACGCGCCAGGATCCGGAGGCTTTCCAGGGCGGCGACATCGCCAATCCGGCCTAGCTGCTGCGCCGGGCCAACTACGTGCTGGCGCAGAGCGTCCGGCTGGGCCCCTGGATCCATCTGGAAAGCGACGCGCGGCTGCATGGCCTCATCCGCGACGGCGAATGGCTGGAGACCCGGGCCAGCGTGGCCGAGAACATCGAGAAGAACGGCCACCGGATTGTGACCCTGGACTTCACGGTTTCAAGCCGGGGCAGGCTGGCGATGTCGGGCCGGCACTGGGCGATCTACGAGCCGCGGCAGGTGCGGGAAAAGGTCTGACAGACGCTACCAGACGGTGGAGACCTTCAGGTCCGGCGAGCAGTTGGACACCGCCGCCACGACCAGGCCCTGGCGGATGCGCTCGAAGGCGATGTCAACGCGACAGCCGCCCACCTCCAGCCCCGACAGCGTCAGCAGATTGACCCCCTCGGGCAGACGCGGGCGGACAATGGTGACGGTCTTCTCAAGCGCGTCGACGCTGATTCCCAGCAGCGACTGCAGGACCATGAAGGCCGAGCCGGCCGCCCAGGCCTGAGGCGAGCAGCTCACCGGATACGGCACCGGCGGTTCGCCCGGGCGCCGGGGGAAGCCGCAGAACAACTCGGGCAGGCGCATCCGCATGTGCTGGGCGGTCCCGAACAGGTCGCGCAACAGCTCCGCGACGCGGTCGCGGTCGCCATACCGCGCCATCCCCGCCGCGCAGACGGCGCTGTCGTGAGGCCAAACCGAGCCGTTGTGATAGGACATCGGATTGTAGCGCGCCTGGCCCTCGGCCAGGGTCCGCAGGCCCCAACCGGTGCTGAACTCGGCGCCGGCCAGCCGCTGGCTGACCTTCTCGGCCCGCTCCGGCGACGGCAGGCCGCAGAACAGCAGGTGGCCGGCGTTGGAGGTCAGGGGGCGACACAGCCGCCCCTCGCCATCGACGGCGATGCCGTAGAAGCCCTCGTCCTCCATCCAGAACCGCTCTTCGACGCGCTCGCGCAGTTCTTCAGCGCGCCGCGCGAAGTCCGGTGCGCCGGGCTCGTCCAGACGCGCGGCGAGCTCGGCCATCGCCTGCCAGGCGGCGAAGGCGTAGCCTTGGACCTCGACCAGGGCGATCGGCCCGGGCGGAAACTTGCCGTCGGCATGGAAGACGGAGTCGTAGCTGTCCTTCCAGCCCTGGTTCGACAGGCCCGTCTCGGCCGCGCGGGCGTAGTCGATCAGGCCGTCGCCGTTGGAGTCGCCGAAGTCGCGCAGCCAGGCTGCGGCCCCGGTCAGGGCTGGCCAGAGCGTTCGCAGGAAGTCCAGATCGCCGGTGCGCCGGGCGTAGGCGCCGGCAAGGGCGATGAACAGCGGCGTGGTGTCGACCCCGCCGTAATAGAGGCCGTAGGGGACCTCGCCCAGCGCCGCCATCTCGCCCTGTCGGGTCTCATGCATGATCTTGCCGGGCTGGGAGTCGCGGAAGGCGGACACGTCCATCGCCTGGCGCGACCCTAGATAGGCGAGCACGCCGCGCGCCAGGCCCGGATCGAACAGCAGCATCTGCCAGGCGCTGATGATTCCGTCGCGGCCGAACGGAGTCGAGAACCACGGAATGCCGGCAAAGGGATAGCGCCCCGTCGGCAGGTCGGAGACCAGCAGCGCCAGATCGGCCCGCGACTGGTCGATCCAGCGGTTGAAGCTGGGGCTGTCGGTGCGAGGCCGCGCCCCGTGTCGCGCCTTGATCCGCATGGCGCGGCGCGCGTCGGCGCCGGCCGTCCGGAAACGGCGCTCGTCCGGCGGATCGCCGGCCGTCTCGGCCACTTCGATGAACAGGTCGAACCGGCCGCCGGGGCTGAACCAGGCCATGAAGTCCGCGCGCCCGTCGGTCAGACGCTGGGGGGCTTCGGAGAAGGCGACGACGCTGGTGCGGCGCAGGCCGTCCAGGCCGTCATAGCTGAAGATGGCGCTGCGCCCGTCGAGATGCGGCTCGCCCAGCCGGCCCCGCCTGGCCCGGACGTCGCCGCGCACCTCGAACATGTCGCTGAAGTCGGCCCCGAACTCGATGGAGACAGGGGCCAGGATCTCGTCCAGCCCGTGGTTGGTCAGGCTGACATGCTCATAGAGCCGCCGCCGCCATATCAGCCGGCGTCGCTCCACATGCAGCACCCCGGGCGGCACCACCCGCCCCCCCGTCGGCGGCAGCGGGCGATTGGCGCCGTGGAAGGTGAAGACGACGTTGTCCGAAGTCACCCCGGAACTGAGCAGCGTGGGTCGGCGATCCCCGATCAGCAGCCGCAGCCGCGACAGCAGCCGGGTGTCGGCATCAAACAGACCGTCCGGCCCGCCGGTGATGTCGCCATGGGGATCGGACACGACGAAGCAGTCGCCATCCTTCAGCGCCCAGAATCGAAGAGCGCCCTCGCCGTGGGGATCCCCGTCCGCCGCCACAACCGCCGCTGCGGAGTCATCCATGCGGGCGACCGTCAACCAGCCAGCGCCGTCGCCGACGGGAGCGGCGCGACATCAGCGTACTCGCAGCCGGCCAGCCGGTCAGCGTAGAGCGCGACATAGCGGCGGCCCATCGCCTGGGCGGAGAAACGCAGCTCGAAACAGGCGCGAATGGCGGCACGGTCGAGCGCCATGACCTCGCGCACGGCGGCAATGGCCTCATCCATCGACTCGACGATCCGGCCGGTCTCGCCCGGCGCGACGATCTCGCTGGTCGAGCCGCACCGCCAGGCCACCACCGGCGTGCCGCAGGCCATCGCCTCGATCATCACCAGACCAAACGGTTCGGGCCAGTCGATGGGGAACAGCAGCGCCGCGGCGCCGCCGAGGAAGTCGGACTTGGCGTCATCGCCGATTTCGCCGACGAACTCGATCAGCGGATCGCCGAGCATCGGCTCGATGACCTCCCGGAAGTAGCGAGCGTCGGCGGCGTCGACCTTGGCGGCGATCTTCAGAGGCATGCCCAGCGCCTTCGCGATCTCGATGGCCCGATCCGGCCGCTTCTCGGGCGAGATGCGACCCAGAAAGGCCAGATAGCCGCGAGGTCGCGGCGAGAAGGCGTAGAGCCGGGTCGGCAGGCCGTGATGGACCGTGGCCGCCCAGTTGGCCAGCGGCAGGCCACGTCGCTGGTCGTCGGAGATGGAGACGAGCGGATAGTCGGTCCAGCGCTCGTACACCGGCGCCAGGTCCTTCAGGTCCAGCCGGCCGTGCAGGGTCGTGACCGTCCGCCCGGCGATATCCTCGAACATCGGGAAGTGGATCATGTCGGTGTGGAAGTGCAGCAGATCGAATTCGTGGGCGCGGCGGCGCACCTCCCACAGCATCGACAGATGGGCGGCGAGGTCGGACTTCAGCGGCGACGGGTCGAGCCGGATCGCCTGGTCCCGCACCGTGGCCAGCGTGGCCAGGGTCCTGGCTTCGGCGCTGGAGAACAGGGTGACGTCATGACCGAGCTCGACAAGGGCGTCGCAGAGGTGAGCGACGACGCGCTCGGTGCCGCCGTAGAGTTTGGGGGGAACGGCCTCGTAAAGCGGGGGAATCTGGGCGATGCGCACGGGGTACTCCTGGGCCCGACGAACGCCGTCGCCGGGCTCAGAAGAAAATCGTCCGCAACCCTTTGGTTCCCCTGGGGACCTTAGGCGGCCTTCGCGACCAGCGGCGCGGGGTTGGTGAACTTCATGACACCGTCCTCGACCCCGCCGTAGCGCAGCGCCATGATGTCGAGTGCATAGTTCTGGTGCTGCTTCCAGGGCTTCTTCGCGCCCTGTTTGGGGAACCGGTCGATGGCGCGCTGGACGTACCCCGAGGAGAAGTCCAGCCAGGGCTCTTCGCCCAGATCCGGATCGGTATTACGCGGCGTGCACTGCCGCATGCCGGTGCGGTCCATGTGGTTCAGCAGCCGGGTGACGTACTCGCAGGTCAGGTCGCACTTCAGCGTCCAGGACGCGTTGGTGTAGCCGAACGACGAAGCCATGTTCGGCATGTCGCTGTACATCATGCCCTTGTAGCTGAGCGTCCTGGCCGGATCGATCTGCGCGCCGTCGACGGTGAAGGCGATGCCGTTGAACACCTGCAGGTTCAGGCCGGTGGCCGTGACGACAATGTCGGCGTCCAGCGTCGCGCCCGACTTCAGCTTCAGGCCCGTCGGGGTGAAGGTCTCGATCTGGTCGGTGACGACAGAGGCGCTTCCGGCCTTGATGGCGTCGAACAGGTCATTGTCCGGCACCAGGCACAGCCGCTGGTCCCAGGGATTGTAGCGCGGGGTGAAGTGGGTCGCGACGTCGTAGTCGGGGCCCAGGTTCTCGCGGACCATGCCGATGATCCGCTGCTTGGTCTTCTCCGGGTTCTTGCGGGCCATGTTGTAGAACAGCATGCCAAGCAGGACATTCTTCCAGCGAGTGATCCGGTAGGCCGTCATCGGCTTGAACTTCGTGCGCAGCCAGTTGGCGGCGGCGTCCTCGGCCGGGCGGGAGACGACATAGGTCGGCGAGCGCTGCAGCATCGTGACGTGCGCGGCGTCCCTCGCCATTTCCGGCACCAGGGTCACGGCCGTCGCGCCGCTGCCGATGACGACGACCTTCTTGCCGCTGTAGTCGAGGTCTTCGGGCCAGTGCTGCGGGTGGACGATGCGGCCCTTGAAGGACTCCGTGCCCTCCCACTGCGGCGTGTAGCCGGCGTCGTAGTTGTAGTAGCCGCCGCACAGGAACAGGAAGTTGCAGGTGAAGCGGACGGTCTGCCCGTCGCGCACCGCCTCGACGGTCCAGGCCGCGTCGTCGGTCGACCAGGACGCCGCCTTGACCCAGTGGCCGTAGCGGATGTGTCGGTCGATGCCGTGGTCGGCCGCGGTTTCCTTGACGTAGTTGAGGATCGACGGCCCGTCGGCGATGGCCTTGGCCTCCTTCCAGGGACGGAAGACATAGCCGAGCGTGTACATGTCGGAGTCGGAGCGGATGCCCGGGTAGCGGAACAGGTCCCAGGTGCCGCCCATGGCGGCGCGGCCTTCGAGGATCACGTAGGACTTGCCGGGGCTCTTGTCCTGCAGGTGATAGCCGGCGCCGACGCCGGAGAGGCCTGCGCCCACGATCACCACGTCGAAATGCTCTGTCGGCAGCGCCTTGCCCATGGTCCCCGTCCCTCGCCTTCTTGTAACTTTACGCCGTTAATATATCGGCGCGCGGCAATTGAACAGTCGTTTGGACCCTACGTCACCCGGTTGCCCAGGAGGCGGCCGCCCTCTAACGAAACAGGATCGGATATCCCCCGGAAGACGGAGACGACTGCCATGGCCGGCCCCTACGCCGACGACGACTGGATCGTCGGCCAGACGGACGATGAAGACGAGGGCGGCCTGATCGTCCGCTGCCGGGCGCGGCTGCCGGCGCCGGAGTCGCGCAAGGCCTGGCAGCATCTGGTCCTGATCGGCTGGACCTACGAGGACGCCGACGAGACCGGCCTGCCCCCCAAGGCCGTTGAACGCCAGATGGACGCCTTCGAGGAAGCGGTCACGACCGCGGTGCAGGATTCGGGCGCCGGCGTGCTGGTCGCCTCGCTGACCGGCGCCGGCGTTCGCGAATGGCGCTTCTACACCCTCGGTCCAGATGCCTTCATGGATGCCCTCAACGCCGGCCTTGACGGCCACCCTGACTATCCGCTGGAGTTCGACGCCTTCGAGGACCCGGACTGGAACGCGTTGGACGAGCTTCTGCCGGAGTAGCGGTCAGGTCGGCGTGAGGTCGCGCGGCGCGTCGATACGCCGGAAGACGGCCTCGACGACACCGAACAGTCCGAACGCGATGAGGCCCAGCGCCAGCGCCGCCAGGAGGGCTGAACCGAACGGTTGGGCCTCCACCGTCTGCAGCGCGTCGGCCCAGGTGCGCACCTCGGACGCACGCACCTCCCAGCCCGCGTGCAGCAGAAAGATTCCCAATGGAAGCGTCGCCAGCCCGCGTCCGATGTAGCCCGCCCGTCCGAGCGGTACGACCCAGCGGCAGACATCCGGGCCGCATTGAAGACGCTTGCCGAAATCCTGCAGCGCGCCCTGGGCCAGATTGCCGATGCCGACGGCCAGCAGGACCAGCCCGCCCACGATGACAAGCCAGTCGCCATGGGGCCAGGCGAGGATCTCCGCCGCCGCAGTTTGGGCGGAGTCGGTCTCGTCCGCCTCTCCGATGTCCTCCAGGCCGTCAAGCAACTCCAACGCCGACAGGGCGAGGGCGCCATAGACCAGTCCGCTGACCGCCTGGCCGGCGCGGATCGCCCAGGCCTTTGGCGTTGTCCCGTGATTGTCGGCGTCAAATACCGCCTGCAGCACACGCCAGCCAGAGAAGGCGATGAGGCAGGCGGCCAGCGCCGAGATCAGGAACAACCCGAACGGCCATTTGGCCCACACCTCGAAGACGTCGCCGGTTCCGGCCGGTCGCGGCGTCTTGTCCGCCGCCGCGAGGACCGCGATGACGCCGATCGTCAGGTAGACGACGCCCCGCGCGGCGTAGCCCAGGCGTGATGTCAGTTCCAGGCCGTCACGCCAGCGTCTCGGCAGCCGGAGCCGCAAGGTCTAGCGCTTGCGGTACTGGTCGAGCGCGAAGGTCCCGGCGGTCATCGCCGCGGCCCGGGCCCGCTTGTTGAACAGGAAGACGAGACCAAGACCGATGCCGGCCACGATCAGGGCCGGCGGGACCGGCCTGGCCTTCACCTGGCTGGCGACATTGCCGGCCAGCGCCTTGGCGTTGGCGGCCAGTTCCTGTTGGTGGTGCTGACGCGCGGCGGGCGGTTCCTGCCTCGAGCCGAGTAGCGCCCGGGCGGCGTCGAAGACGCCGGCGACGGTGCCGCGGCGGTTGTCGGGGAAGGTGTAGGGCGTGGTGTCGTTGGTCATCGAAAACTCCTCTTCGGCCGACTAACGCCGTCGACCACGGGTTCGATCCGTCACCGCGCCGTCTTCACAGGGGCGCCCTTGCGCTTTCCCTCGGCGATGAGCGCGGCGCAGTTGGCGTCCTTGGCGAGCCCCGGCTCCACAAAGGGCAGGATGGCGACGAGCGGGTTGACCAGCGCGGCGAGCGCGACGCCGATCCCGCCCTGCGCCAAGGCGTTGCCGGTCTCCAGATCGACGCCGGGCCGGGTGAAGGGGCCGTTGACGGTGATGGGTACGAAGAGGCGCAGCAGCCGCGGCTTCTTCGACTCGCCCTCGAACCTGAGGTCCAGCCGTTCGGTGCGGAGATTGACCGTCCCCTCCCCCTTCACCAGCACCACGTCGGTGTCCACGACGATGCGGTTCGCGCGGGCCACCCCGTCCTTCACGCGGAAGTCCGCCACCGCGCAGCGGACCTTGCTCCGCTTGGGGCTCTCCGAGAGCAGCAGGATCAGGCCCTTGGAAATGTTCACCCCCAGCAGTTCGGCGAACGCCTGCCGCAGCTCGCCCGAGGGCGCGACCACGGTCAGTGATCCGGTGGCGCTGCCCGCGGCCGCCCGGACCGAGTTCCCGTAGCCGGTCAGTTTGGCCCGGGCCGCCATCTGCCCCTCGATCACGGGCTCGCCCGCGAAGCGCGTGGTGATCCAGTCCTCCAGGCGCGCGCCGGTCAGCCGCAGGTCGACATCGGTGCGCGGCCTGGCGCCGCTGGCGTCCAGGCGCGCCGTTCCGGCCAGGGTCCCACGCGAGAAGGAGACCGAGACCGGGTCGCCCGTCAGCACGCCGTCCTTCAACGCAAGGTCCAGCGCGACCCTGCGGAGCGGCAGGCGCGGCGCGTTGACCGCCTCGGCGCGATACTTGACCTTCGCGTCCATCGCCCGGATGCGGTCGACCTGGAGCGTGGCGTCGGGAAAGATCCGACGCTCGGCGGCCAGCCTGGCGCCCACAGCCTGCTGATCGGCGGACGCGGCCTCGCCCCGCGCCCGGGACGGGGCGCCGCCGAAGATCGAGGCGAGGTCGTCGAAGTCCAGCCGCCGCGACCGCAGGTCGGCTTCGAGATAGGGCCTCTCCCCGCGCGTCTCGACGCTCAGGTCGCCGGCGATGTCGCTGTCGCCGATACGGCCGTTGGCCTTGCCGAAGATCCACCGGGTTCTTTCGCGGCGCAGCTGCCCAGACACCCTGTAGGGGGGCGTGTTGGGCAGGGCCAGGCCGGTCAGGCCGTAGAGGTCGTTGAGATCGGCGCCGGTGATCGTCAGGCTGGTGTCGAAGCGGCCGAGGTCGAACGGCCGGGTTATGCTGCCCTTGGCCAGGATCCGGGTGGCGCCGGCGCGGACATCGGCGTCGAAGGGATAGGGCCGCGAGGGCGAAACGTTCAGCAGCGGCGCGCCGGTGACTTCCGCTCGGAAGACCTCGCCGTTCAGCCGGCCTTCGCCGCGCAGCGCGAACACCCCACGGCGCGGACCGACGGTGCGCTCGTCGGTGTAGACCGTGCCCTCGAAGGTGGATTTGCGCCGCCGGTCGTCCAGCTTCAGCCGACCCTCGTCGATGATGAACCGACGAATGGCGGGAAGTTTCGCGCCGCCTTTGCCGCTTCCGAACGACCAGTTGGCGCGACCGTCCGCGAGCCTGAGCAGAGACACGTCCGGCCGCCGGATCTCGACATAGGGCATGACGACGCGACCAAGCAGCAGCGGCGGCAGTTCGACCTGGACGGCCAGCCGCTCGACGCGGGCCATGTCGCCCTCGGCCCAGGAAGGCTGACCGATGCGCAGGCCATGAATCTCGGCGCGGGGGCGGAGCGACCAGGGGTGGACGTTCAGGTTTCCCTCGATGGCGACCGGCCGCCCGAGCCGGGCCGAGGCCGCGCCCGCGAGCGGGCCGCGCAGCCAGTTCCAGTCGAAAACGAGCAGGAGGATGATGGTCGCCAGGACGAGCGTCGAAAGCGCGGCCAGCCCCACCCTGGCGCGCGGCGGGATGGCGTCTCGGGCGGCCGCACCGCGCCGCAGCAACTCGGGCAGATCAGGCAGGCGTACAGGCAAGCTGGGAAACCTCCGACCCTACCCCCGCAGGATCAAGCGCCGGCGGCGGAGTCTGGTTCCCGGGCGGGGCGGCTAGTAGGCCACCTTCAGGGCGGCCAGACAGGCGGCGGCTGTCACGAACGCGATGATGGCGAGGACTTCGTAACGCTTAAAAAGCGGGCCGTTTGGCGAACGCATGGCCTTCTCCCTTGTGCCGTTTCGGTTCAGTGGGAAGAAGGGTTGGCAAGGCGCGCGCCAGCACCGGCGTGGCGAACGCCGGGCTAGTACTAGTACTCGACCTTGCCCGGCCAGGTCAGGGCGCCGTCGCGTGTGATGCCGGCCAGCTGGCCGCTCGGGCCGTGCGGGCGATGGAGCGGAGCGCCAACGGTGGCCGGCGGCGGTCCATAGCGGCTTTCGCGTCCCGAACCGCCCGAGGCGTAGCCGCCGCCGGACGCGCCATAGGCATAGCCGCTGCTCGATCCGGAGGCATAGGCTCCGCCGCGCGAGCCCCAGCGCTCCTCGGATTCGCTGTAGCGGTATCCGGTGCTGGACGTGCTGGTCTCGGTCACCGACACCGACGATCCGGCGTAGCGGCCGCTGTAGGCGCCGCCCCTCGGACCTTCAGAGACGTAGCCACCGCTGGCGACCCGCCGGCCGCCCTTGATCACGCGGGGGCGGTCGGAGACGCGGTGAACGCGCGGGCGAGCGGGTTTGGCCCCGGGCTTCGCCGCAGGCTCGGCCGCCTCGACGGCCGCCATGCACCTGGCGCGGCAGACGGCGGCCTTGTCGGGCTCCGGGGTGGCGGCGGAGACAGGGGCCTTGTCCGCGACGGCGGACGGCTTGCCCTGCGGCGTGCAGGCCATCACGAGGGTCGCCACGAACAGCGACAAGGGCAGGCGGATCAGCATGGAAGCCTCGAGGGACGCCGGTTGAGTCCCGACGATACCGCCTGCCGGCGCCGCCCTTCGGCTCATTCACCCCGGGCGGGAGACTTAACCATGAGCCGTTCCCCAACCAGGCGCACAAGGCCAAGGCCCAGGGCGATGCCGACACCGTTGGCCAGCGCGTCCAGCACATCGCCCTGCCGCCCCCACCTCATCGCCGCCTGGGCGATCTCCAGCCCGACGCCGAGCGCGAACAGGCCGCCCGTCAGCCGCCAGGACCCGGCCCGGAACGCACAGGCTCCCAGCAGCGTCAGGCCGAAGTAGGCGCCGGCATGTTGCAGCTTGTCCCACATGTTCACGCCGGGAAGGGCGGTGGTCGGCGTCACCGAAAGCCAGACGATGATCGCGCAGGCGGCGAGGAAGACGGCGATGCGGATTGGACGCGGGATCATGCGGTGACGGGTTGCACCACCCACCTGCGCTGTCTAGCGTCCGCGCCGAAAAACACGGGGAGCGATCAGTGGCGGTAGCGGCGGTAATCTGGGACTTCGGCGGGGTGATTACCTCCTCGCCCTTCGAGGCGTTCAACCGCTACGAGGCCGAGATCGGCCTGCCGCGCGACTTCATCCGCGGGATCAACGCCACCAACCCACACGACAACGCCTGGGCGCTGTTCGAGCGCAACGAGATCGACGCCGCGACCTTCGACGTGAAGTTCCTGGAGGAGGCGACGGCGCTGGGTCATGCGGTGCGCGGCGCCGACATCCTGCCGCGCCTGTCGGGCGACGTGCGGCCCCGGATGGTGGCGGCGCTCGAGCAGTGCAAACAGCACTTCAAGGTCGGCTGCATCACCAACAACGTCCAGACCGGCCACGGCGCCGGCATGGCCGGAACCAGCGACAAGGCCAGGCAGGTGGCGGAGGTCATGGCGCTGTTCGACGCGGTGATCGAAAGCTCGAAGGCCGGCGTCCGCAAACCCGACCCGCGCATCTACCAGATGATGTGCGAGCTGCTGTCGGTCGATCCGGCCGACTGCGTCTACCTCGACGACCTGGGTATCAACTGCAAGCCGGCCGCGATGCTGGGCATGCGGGCCATCAAGGTCGGCGGCGTCGACCAGGCCCTGGCCGAGCTGTCGGCCGCGACCGACCTGATCTTCGAATAGGGAGAAACGCGCATGACCAGCAGTACGGGCCGGGTGGCCGGCAAGAAGGCCTTCATCACCGGCGCCGCCCAGGGCCTGGGCGCGGCCATGGCCCGGCGGCTGGCGGAGGAAGGCGCGAAGGTGAGCCTCGCCGACATCAACCTCGACGGCGCCAATGCCGTGGCGGCCGAGATCAACGCCGCCCACGGCGAGGGGACCGCCTTCGCCTTCCCGCTGGACGTGACCAGGGAAGACCAGTGGATCTTCGCGCTGGAGGAGGCCGACGCGGCGATGGGCGGCATCTCGGTGCTGGTCAACAACGCCGGCATCAGCAAGGGCGGCAACCTGGACCAGTGCAGCCTGGAGGACTTCCGGACGGTGATGGCGGTGAACGTCGACTCCGTCTTCCTGGGCGGCAAGCACGCGCTGAAATACATGCGCCACAACCAGCCCGGATCAATCATCAACGTCAGCTCGATCGCCGGCCTGATCGCCAACCATAGCGGCCCGGCCTACAACGCCTCCAAGGCCGCCGTCTGGCTGCTGAGCAAGAACATCGCCCTCTACTGCGCCAAGCAGAAGTGGGACATCCGCAGCAACTCGATCCACCCGACCTTCATCGACACCCCGATCCTGGACCCCATCCGGCAGATGTTCGGCAAGGACGAGGCCGAGGCCAAGCTCGGCCGCCAGATCCCGCTGGGCCACATCGGCGAGACCCTCGATATCGCCAACGCCGTGCTCTACCTGGCCAGCGACGAGAGCAAATTCATGACCGGCGCGGAGCTGAAGCTGGACGGCGGCATCAGCGCGATGTGAGGCGGCGCCTCAGTTGATCAGGATCGTCCCGACCAGGAACTTGCCGCCGGCCTTGCCGAGCAAGCGATCGGTCGCCTTCTGCATCTCGCCGGCCAGGTAGTCGGCGTCCGGCACGGTCGCCTTGGGCAGGCCGCCGGCGTAGCCCTGAAGGATGCCGGCATAGGCGTCCCGCAGGCGAGGCTGGATGGTGTTGGCCTTTGCCCGCAGCGCCTCGTTCGGGACATCGACGCCGCATTCGACCGTGATCACGCCACGGCTGCCGTCGCGGCGCATGATGGTGGCCGACACGGCCTTGATCTGGACGAAGGTGACGCCGCCGCCTTTCTTCTTCTCGCCGCCCGACGCCGAGGCGACGGCGGGAACGAGGCTGAGCACGGCGGCGAGGGCGAGGCGACGATCCATGCGCCCTACATGCGCCGGGCCGGGTTGACGCTCCGTTTACCGCGACATCGCCTGCGACGCGGCGAGGCGTGACCGGCGGCCCGACTCAACAGAGAATCGGGCGCAACCAACGCAAGGAGTCCGCATGGGCCGTTTCGCGCCCGGGAATCTCGACCTCGACGGCAAGGTGATCCTGATCACCGGCGGCACCGGCTCGTTCGGCCGCCGCTTCATCGAGACCGTGCTGACCCGCTACGCCCTTCGCAAGGTGATCGTCTATTCGCGCGACGAGTTGAAGCAGAGCGAGATGCAGCAGGAGCTGCGCGAGCGGTTCGACGCCGAGCAGATGTCCCGCATGCGCTTCTTCCTGGGGGATGTGCGGGACCGCGCCCGCCTGACCCTGGCCCTGCGCGGCGTCGACATCGTCATCCACGCCGCCGCCCTCAAGCAGGTTCCGGCGGCCGAATACAATCCGTCCGAGTGCATCCAGACCAACATCATCGGGGCCGAGAACGTCGTCTGGGCCAGCCTGACCAACCGCGTTCAGCAGGTGGTGGCCCTGTCGACCGACAAGGCCTGCAATCCGGTCAACCTGTACGGCGCGACCAAGCTGGCTTCGGACAAGACCTTCGTCGCGGCCAACAACCTGTCGGGCGACATCGGCACGAAGTTCTCGGTCGTGCGCTACGGCAATGTCGTCGGCTCGCGCGGCAGCGTCGTGCCGCTGTTCCGCCGCCTGCTGGCCCAAGGGGCGACGGAGCTGCCGATCACCGACACCCGGATGACCCGCTTCTGGATCACCTTGAACGAGGGGGTGGAATTCGTGCTGTCGTCGCTGGAAATCATGCGCGGCGGCGAGATTTTCGTGCCCAAGATCCCCTCGATGTCGATGCCGGACCTGGTCCAGGCCATGGCCCCGGGCGCCGGCATCCGGGTGGTGGGCATTCGTCCGGGCGAGAAGCTGCACGAGATCATGGTCGGCGCCGACGACGCCCGGCAGACGGTGGAGTTGTCTGATCGCTATGTGATCGAGCCGGCCTTCGTCGAGTACACCCGCCAGCCGTTTGGCACGGACGACGGCGCCGCGCCGGTCGACGAGAGCTTCGCCTATTCGAGCGACAGCAACAGCGACTGGCTGACCGCCGACCGCCTGACCGCGATGCTCGAGGAGACCGGCGTGTGAGTGAGGGGTTCCTCCCCTACGGCCGCCAGACCATCGAGGACGACGACGTCGAGGCCGTGGCGCGGGCCCTGCGCGCCGACTACCTGACCACCGGCCCGACGGTCGCGGCCTTCGAGGACCTGTTCGCCGAGGCGGTCGGCGCCGCCCATGCGGTGGCCTGCAGCAACGGCACCGCGACCCTGCACCTGGCCATGATGGCGCTCGACATCGGTCCGGGCGACGTCTGCATTGTCCCATCGATCACCTTCCTGGCCACGGCCAGCTGCGCCGCCTACGTCGGGGCCGACGTGGTGTTCGCCGATGTCGATCCGGACACCGGCCTGATGACGGCGGAGACCCTGTCCGAAGCGCTGGAGCGCGCGGCGGGGCGGCGGGTGCGGGCGGTGCTGCCGGTCCACCTGCGCGGCGAGGTCTGCGACCTGCCGGCGCTGAAGGCGCTGGCCGACGGCGCCGGCGCGGTGCTGGTCGAGGATGCGCCCCATGCGCTGGGCGGTCGCTATCGGTTCGATGACGAGACCGGCGCGGTGGGCGACGGTCGCTACGGCGTCATGGCCAGCTTCTCCTTCCATCCGGTGAAGACCATCGCCACCGGCGAGGGTGGCATGGTGACCACCAACGACGGCGCCCTGGCCGAGCGGCTGCGACAGTTCCGCAGTCACGGGATGGCGCGGCCCGAGGGCGCCGATCCCTGGATCTACGAGATGATCCAGCCGGGCTTCAACTACCGCCTGCCGGACATCGCCTGCGCGCTCGGCATCTCCCAGATGGGCAAGTTGCCACGGTTCGCGGAGCGGCGGCGGCGGCTGGCCGGCCTGTACGGCGAGGCGCTGGCGCCGCTTGCGCCGCTGGTCACCCTGCCGCCGCCGATGCCCTGGTCCGACCCGGTCCTGCATCTGCTATGCGCGCTGATCGACTTCGAGGCGGCCGGCGTTTCGCGGCGGGAGGTGATGGAGGGGCTGTCGTCGCGCGGTATCGGCTCGCAGGTCCACTACATCCCGGTCCACACCCAGCCCTACTGGCGGGCGCGGAACGGCGCGCAGTCACTGCCAGGCGCGGACGCCTGGTACGCCCGGTGCCTGAGCCTGCCGCTGTTCCCGGCCATGGATGACGGTGATGTCGAGCGGGTTGTGACCGCGCTGCGCGAGGTTCTGCGCCTCTAAGCGGCCAGGCCGCAGGCCTGGGCCAGGCCCCGCACCTTGTCGAGAGCGTCCGGCGACTTCACCAGTTCGTCCCGCGTCTCTGGCGCCCGCATGAGCTTTGCCGCCTCGGCGCGGGCGCGTTCGCTGACCGGTCCGGTCGGGCCGGCCTCGCCGATCGCCAGCTTCAGCAACAGGTTCAGTCTGTGCACGGCCGGCGCGGGCGCGCGAGCCACCGTCGCCACCAGCCTGGAGTCCGCCTCGATCAGGCCGCCGACGTCTCCGACCTTGGCCAGGATCGGGCCGGCTTCCTCCACGACGAGTCCCGCCCGCTGAACCGCCTTCTGGATGGCCGCCAGCGTCGCCAGCTTCTGGGCCGGGGACTCGGGTCCGAAACGCATTTCCTTCTCGAACCGCAACGCCGACACATTGGCGTTCAGCCAGCGCGCCGCCTGACGCTTGTTGGCGCCGCCCGTGACGTTCTCGGCCAGACGGATCAGCAGTTCGATCTCCTCCCGCGCGCCCTTGTCCTTGCCCAGAAGGGCGTCGACAAAGTCGCCGGTGACCATCGCCTGGGACCGGGCCGTGAAGGCGCCGTGGATGTCCTCCATCGACAGCACCCGACCGCCGGCGGCGGTCAGCGCCATGGCCAGGCCGCGCAGCAGGTCGATCTCTTCCACGGCGCGATTCGGCTTGAGACGGCGGGGCCCGGTCAGCTCGCGCAGCACCCGCTGGGCGATGGCGGCGCGGCAAGATTCGAAGTGAGGCCCTCCCAGCCAGTTGGCGAGGCGCGCGGCCGGGCCCTCCAGCGGCGGCATGACGCGGGAGACCGAAGCCTCGATGGAGATCAGGGCCTCCACGGCGTCGGCGCCGGCCAGCCGGGTCATCGCCGCCAGCTGTGAACCAAGGTCCAGATCGGCGCCCAGCAGTTCGGCAAGGCCGGCGCGCGAGCCCAGAATTTCGGTCAGCGGCTGTTCGAGCACCTGAAGGGCATGATCGCGAGCCTGCGGATTGACCGGCGCGGCGTCGGCGAGGTCGAGCAGCAGGCTGACCTTCTCGGCCCAGGTTTTCGCTGGCGCGATGGAGGCCGCCACGCCGGCGCCCAGCAGATAGGCCCGTTCAGGCTCGGAAACCAGGCGCTCCGCCGCGGCCGCGAAGCCTTCCTTGTCCAGGTTGGGCAGCTGTCCGCGCTTCTGGTCCTTGAGGATGCGCTCGATGGTCCGCTCGGCGAGCTTCTGGAAGGAGCGGATGATCTCGTGGACGCTGATCCCCCGGGCCTGGGCCTCCGGAATGGCGACCTTCTGGATAGCGTGCTGCAGCTCGACGCCGGACGCCTCCAGCTTCTGGACCAGGTCCGGCCGGTGCAACAGTTCGAACGGCGTCGCGCGCTGCCGGGCCAGCCAGTTGTCCAGCAGCCGGCCGATACGCTCGCGGGCATGGCAGGTGTAGAGGTCGGCGGGGCTCACGCAGAGCGGCGTATTATCCTCGGTCGCCTTCTTCTGCTTGGCCCGTTCGGGCGCACCCTTGTTCAGGATGGTTACGGAGGTGAACTCGCGGGTCTCCTCGTCGAGAACCTCCTTGCTCACCCGGACCGCGGCGACGCGGCCCTCGGCCAGCTGCTCCTCGGCGGACTCCAGCGCCCGCGCACGGTCTTCGGTCGCCATGTCCAGGGTCCATCCGGATCCGGGCTGGCGGCGCACGAACAGTTCGTAGTGGACCTTTCCACGCATGACACCGTTATGCCGGGAAACACCTAAGGCCGCGTTTACGATGCCTCCGCCCCATTGACGCCACGCTGTCAGCGGAATTCCCTGCAACAGGACGCCGCGTCAGGTAAGGATTGCCGGCGCGACCAGTCATTCAGAAGGATACCCATGGCGAAGATCACCCTGGTGGACGACGACGAGAACATCGTCGCTTCGGTTTCGCTGGCGCTTGAAAGCCATGGCCACGTCGTGACCGCCTGCCATGACGGGGTTGCCGGACTGGAATCGCTGACGGCCAATCCGCCGGACCTGGCGATACTGGACGTGAAGATGCCCCGCATGGACGGCATGGAGCTGCTGCGTCGTCTGAGGCAGACGTCGAACATGCCGGTGATCATGCTGACCTCGAAGGACGAGGAGATCGACGAGATCCTCGGCTTCAACCTCGGGGCCGACGATTACATGCACAAGCCGTTCAGCCAGCGGCTGCTGCTGGAGCGGGTCAAGGCCGTGCTGCGGCGGGCGGACGTGCCGGACGAGAACGGCGCGCCGGCCGGTCCCGTCGACCCGGGCGCCAAGGCCATGAAGCGCGGCAAGCTGACCCTCGACCCGGAACGCCACGACAGCCTGTGGGACGGCAAGCCCGTCCGCCTGACCGTCACCGAGTTCCTGCTGCTGCAGTCGCTGGCCCAGCGTCCCGGCTTCGTGAAGAGCCGCGACAACCTGATGGACGCCGCCTACGACGATCAGGTCTATGTCGACGACCGCACGATCGACAGCCACATCAAGCGGATGCGCAAGAAGTTCCGCCAGGTGGATTCCAGCTTCGATGCGATCGAGACCCTGTATGGCGTCGGATACCGCTATCGCGAGTCCTGATCCCGGCGGGGCGGCCAGGCGGCGGTTCTGGCCCAAGGGCTCGCGCCTCGGCCGGCTGATCATCGCGCTGAACCTGCTCAGCCTGGCGATCCTGATCGGCGGGGCCCTGACGCTGAACGAGATGCGGCGCGGGCTGGTCAACGCCCGCATCGACAGTCTGATCGCCCAGGGCGAATGGATCGCCCGCATCATCGACGACGCCGCCACCGTGGGCGAGCCCGAGCCGGCGCTGCAGCCGGAGCGGGCGGCCCAGCTGCTCCAGCTCCTGCATCTGCCGCGTGACGCCCGGGTGCGATTGTTCGACCGCGACGGCCGCAAGATCACCGACTCCTACGTCGTCGCCGACCGCGTCGAGTGGAGGCCCCTGCCCCCGGTGCGCAAGCCGGACCAGACGCCGCGCGACCCCGGACCCAGCCCGACCGAACAGCGCGCGGCCAAGGCGTTGCAGACCGAACTGGCGCTCGCCAGAACCGGCGAGATCGTCAAGGGCCGCCGCATCACGGAGAACGGCGAGCAGGTGATCTCCGTCTCCCTGCCCATCCGGCGGGTGCGGGCCGTGGTCGGCGTCCTGACCCTGGAGGCCGGCGATGTGAACGAGATCATCGCCCGAGAGCGCGCCAACCTGATCCCCTTCATCCTGATCGCGGTGGGGGTGACCCTGCTGTCGTCGGTGCTGCTGACCGTTCTGGTCGCCCGCCCCGTGCTGCGGCTGGCGCGGGCGGCGGACCGGGTGAAGGCGGCGCGGGCGCGGTCGATCTCCCTCCCCGACCTGTCGCGCCGGGACGACGAGATCGGCGACCTCAGCCGCTCGCTGGAAGACATGACCGACACCCTGTCGGAGCGGATGGACGCCATCGAGCGCTTCGCCGCCGATGTGGCGCACGAGATCCGCAACCCCCTGACCTCGATCCGCTCGGCCATCGAGACCCTCGATCTGGTCAAGGACGCCAAGGCGCGCGAGCGTTTGATGGGTATCCTGAAGCAGGATGTCGGACGGCTCGACCGACTGGTCACCGACATCTCCAACGCCTCGCGACTGGACGCCGAGCTGTCGCGGGACTCGCCGAAGGTCATCGACCTGGGCCGGCTGCTGACCGACATCGTGCAGGTCTATGAGGCCTCCCTCCGGCCCGGCGAGGCCACGGTGGTCCTGGCCGTCCCCGCCGGGGAGACGGTCGCCGTCTCCGGGCGCGAGGGCCCCCTGGGCCAGGTGTTCCGCAACCTGATCGACAACGCGCGCTCGTTCAGTCCGGCCGGCGGAGAGGTGCGCGTGACCCTGACCCATGACCGCGGCCAGGCCCGGGTGCTGGTCGAGGATGACGGCCCCGGTATCCCGCAGGACAACCTCGAGACCGTGTTCGAGCGGTTCTATACCTCAAGGCCCAAGGGCGCGGCGTTCGGCGGCAACTCGGGCCTTGGTCTCTCCATCGCCCGCCAGATCGTCCAGGCGCACGGCGGCGAAATCCATGCGGAGAATCGCGCGAAATCCGACGAAAAATCGGGCGAGATTCCGCGAGATAAATCTCCGGACTCCGCCAGTTCCGGTGAAACGATCGCCGGCGCCAGGTTCGTCGTCGTCCTGCCCGAGCGGCGATCATGATCCGTCACGCGGGGCTGATCGCCCTGCGCCTCGGCCGGGACTGGCGCGGGGTGCTGATCGAGGGGCCCTCCGGCTCTGGCAAGAGCGACCTGGCGCTGCGGGCGATGGACGAGGGCTTCCGGATGGTCGCCGATGATCGGGTGCTGGTCTGGGCGTCCGGCGGCCGCAGCTTCGGCCGCGCGCCGGACGCGCTCCATGGCCTGATGGAGACCCGCGGCGCGGGGGTTCTGCCGGTGGCTGCCCTGCCCTTCTGTCCGGTCGTGATGGCCGTGCGCTGCGCGGCCTCGCCGGAAGCCGTCGAGCGGATGCCTTCCGGCCAGACGCTGGACCTGCCCGGCGGGCCGGTCCCCATCCGTTCCCTGTGGCCTTTTGACCGCGCGGCGCCTGCGAAGTTACGTCGGCTCATAGAGCATCTTGGACACGGACATTAACGGGCGTATCTAGCCCCTTCGCGGCCTCCTCCCGCCGCGAGGCTGACGGGCAGGGGATACCCGGTTTGATCATGACAAGGCGTTGGGCCCTCTGATGATTGGGCTCGTGATCGTTACACACGGTCGGCTGGCGGAAGAGTTCATCTTCGCCATGGAGCATGTCGTCGGCCCGCAGGACGCGGTGCGGGCGATCTGCATCGGTCCCGACGACGATATGGAAAAGCGCCGCAAGGACATCCTGAAGGCGTGCGCCGCCGTGGATACCGGCGCGGGCGTCATCCTGCTGACCGACATGTTCGGCGGCACGCCCAGCAACCTGGCGATCAGCGTCATGGAACAGACCCGGGCCGAGGTCATCGCCGGCCTGAACCTGCCGATGCTGATCAAGCTGGCGTCCCTGCGCACCCGCATGAGCCTGGAAGAGTGCGTGCACCACGCCCAGGAAGCCGGCCGCAAGTACATCTCCGTCGCCTCCTACGTGCTGGCTGGCGAGAAGTGAGCCTCAAGCGCACGGTCGAGATCGTGAATGAGCGGGGACTGCACGCCCGCGCCTCGGCCAAGTTCGTCAAGCTGGCCGCGAGCTTCGACGCCGAGGTGTCGGTCAGCCGCGACGGCTCCACCGTCGACGCCCGCTCGATCATGGGCCTGATGATGCTGGCCGCCGGCATCGGCTCGACCATCGAGATCAGCGCCGAGGGCGAAGAGGCCGAGGCGGCGCTCGAGGCGCTGTGCACGCTGGTGGCCAACCGGTTCGACGAGGAGCGGTAGCCGGACTTCATCGCGTTGTCGCGCGAGACATGGCGTGCCACGATAACATTCGCAGCGGGGGCGAGCCATGAAGACCAAGTTCGGAATGCTATGTCTGGCGGTCTTGAGCCTCAGCGCCATTTCCGCTTGCTCTCCCGCAGCAGAGACGGCTCCAAAGCCCGAACCTGAGAAGCAGGCTCCTGCGGAGAAGCCGAGTCTCAAGGTTGACGCGAAGCCGATATCGCCCGACGAGGTCGAATTCGAGGTCACGACCAACGTTCCTACGCCAATTCAGGTGATGGCGAGCGTGAATCTGGCAAACCAGAAGCCGGACGACGTATGGATTGGCTACAGCGACAAGGTCACGCTGACCGGACCGGTCACGACGTTCGTCCTCGACACGAGCAAGGCGCGCCAGCCACTACCGAACTCAAGTTATGAAGCTGACGTCGCCTTTTATCCTCGCTGGGGCGCGGAGGGAAACGAAGCCGCCAAGGGCTTCCCGGAGTTGAGTGATACCAAAGTCATCGAACTCCAAGGGACCGGCTCGACGCGAAGCGCCGCTGTTCGACGTGAGGAGCTTCAGAAGTGGGTCATGCTCAACGTGGACATGAATACGCCCTGGAACGAAGGCGAGTATGTCGCCAAGCTCGGGAAGCATAAGAAGTCCAAGGCAGACCTGTCGCACCTGCACGATGCCTACTACTTCCCGGACGCCGATATGACGCTGATCGTGAACCGTCTCAAGGGCGAGGTCACCATCTGGCGCCAAGGCCGACAAACTCGCTAGCGATAGCCCAGCGGTTCCAGTTACCGGAAGAACCGCACCGGCTCCGACCCGTCCCAGCCCTCGGCCGACTTGCGGATGTGGGCGAAGGTCCGGCCCTTGGTCCCGCTGATGTCGGCGATGTCGATCACCGTCGCCGGAACTTGTGGCCTGGTGGTCGCTTCCGGCCCCGACGCGCTCTAGGTTCGATCGCCAGAGCCCGGGGAGCCCCATGTCCGAACTGCTGATGCCGGCCGCGATCATCCTGGGGCCCGTCTTGATTGTGGCCCTGGTCAGCCTGGTCCGGCGGTCCGTGCGCTTCCGGTGGGCCAACGTCTTCCGGCTGTATCTGACCCTGATGTTCGGGTTTTTCGGTCTCTACGGCCACATCCTCCATCCGCAGACGGTGGTGGACCTCATTCCCCCGTTCTTTCCGCTGCGGGTCGAGGCCAGCTACGCGAGCGGCGTGCTGGAGCTGGCATTCGCGATCCTGATCTGGACGCGCTGGGCGCGGATCACCGGCTGGGCGATCATCGCCTATCTGGCGCTGGTCCTGCCCTTCAACATCTATGGATGGACAGTCGCGACCAACGTGCCGAGCTATGCCAACGCGCCTTACTACCTGTGGATTCGCATCCCGTTGCAGGCGGTGTTCATCGCCTTCGCCTGGTTCGGAACCCGGCCTCCCAAAGGTTCGGGATAGGCCGGAGCCACCCCTCCCTCGCAAACCGTCAGGTTGGCGTCGCGACGGCGCGAGCGGGCCCCTGCCCTCTTGCCATTGTCGATTTTCCGGTGGACTGACGGCGCGTCACAAGCCTCAAGCACTCGCGCGCCATAGAGCCATCTCAGGGTCACACATGCAGTTCGACGACGTCATTCGCGGCCGCCGCAGCATCCGGGGCTACAAGCCCGACCCGGTTCCCCGGGCGCTGATCGAGGAAATCATCGGCCTGGCGATGCGCGCGCCGTCGTCAATGAACACCCAGCCGTGGAACTTCTATGTCGTCAC
>JAUSPV010000166.1 GCA_030652755.1 Caulobacter sp.
ACATCCAGAAGGACGGCACCTACAGCGTCGTGCCCCGGATGTGGGGCGGCATGACAACCCCGGACGAACTGCGCGCCATCGCCGACGTCGCCGACAAGTTCGCGATTCCCGCCGTGAAGGTCACCGGCGGCCAGCGCATCGATCTGCTGGGCGTGAAGAAGGACGACCTGCCCGCCGTCTGGGCCGATCTCAACGCCGCCGGCATGGTCAGCGGCCACGCCTACGCCAAGGGTCTGCGCACCGTGAAGACCTGCGTCGGCAGCGACTGGTGCCGGTTCGGAACCCAGGACTCCACCGGCCTGGGTATCAAGCTGGAGAAGTTCCTCTGGGGCTCCTGGGCCCCGGCCAAGGTCAAGCTGGCGGTCAGCGGCTGCCCCCGCAACTGCGCCGAGGCGACCTGCAAGGACATCGGCGTGATCTGCGTCGACAGCGGCTACGAGATCCACGTCGGCGGCGCGGCGGGCCTGCACATCCAGGGCACGCAGGTGCTGACCCGGGTGGCGACCGAGCAGGAGGCGATCTGGGTCATCACCGCCGTCCTGCAGCTCTATCGCGAGGAGGGCTGGTACCTGGAGCGGATCTACAAGTGGATGGCGCGCGTCGGGCTGGACGCCATTCGCGACCAGGTCGTCGATCCGGACAGCCGCCGGGCCCTCTACGACCGCTTCGTCGTCTCGCAGCGCAGCGCCCGCATCGACCCCTGGGCCGAACGGGTGGCCGGTCGCCACGCCGATGAGTTCACCCCGCTCAGCCGTCGCCTGGAGTTCGTTCCCGCATGAACGCCCTGACCAAACCGCCCGTGGTTCACTGGATCGACGTCGGGGCGGTGACCGATATTCCCAGGCGCGGCGCCCGCCGTGTGCCGGGACCCAACGGCGACGTCGCCATCTTTCGCACCGGCGACGGCGCGGTCTTCGCCCTGATGGACGCCTGCCCGCACAAGGGCGGGCCGCTCAGCCAGGGCATTGTCCACGGCGCTGCCGTGACCTGTCCGCTGCACAGCTGGACCATCGACCTGGCCAGCGGCGAGCCGACCGGGGCAGACAGGGGCAAGGGCTGCACCCCGGTCGTGCCGCTGGAGGTGCGGGACGGCCGGCTGCTGCTGGGCCTTCCGATGGCGGCCGTCGATGGCTGACGGCGGCGGCGCGGCGACCGTCAGGACCACCTGCCCCTACTGCGGGGTGGGCTGTGGCGTGTCAGCCGTGGCGGGCGAGGGGCGGGTGCTGGCGGTGGCCGGCGACCGCGCCCATCCCGCCAACCTCGGCCGCCTCTGCTCCAAGGGCGCGGCGCTGGGGGCCACGGTCGGGCTTGAAGGTCGGCTGCTGAGCCCGATGATCGGTGATCGGGAGGTCGGCTGGAAACAGGCCACCGCGCTGGTCGCCCGCCGCTTCGCCGAGACCATCGCGCGGCACGGCCCGGACTCGGTGGCCTTCTATGTTTCCGGCCAGCTGCTGACCGAGGACTACTACGTCGCCAACAAGCTGATGAAGGGCTTCATCGGCTCGGGCAACATCGACACCAACAGCCGGCTCTGCATGGCCTCGGCGGTCGCGGCGCACAAACAGGCCTTCGGCGCCGATCTGGTCCCCGGCTGTTACGACGACCTCGACCACGCCGACCTGGTGGTGTTCAGCGGCCACAACGCCGCCTGGACCCATCCGGTGCTGTTCCGGCGCATTGAGGCGGCCAGGGCGCGGGGGCAGAAGCGTGTGGTCATCGATCCGCGCCGCACCGACACCGCCGAGGGGGCCGACATCCATCTGGCCCTGGCGCCGCAGAGCGACGTTCGGCTGTGGAACGGCCTGCTGGCCGACCTGATCCGGCGGGGGGCTGTTGATCGCGACTACATCGCCGCTCATGTGAACGGTTTCGACGCCGTCGAGGCGGCGCTGGCCGAGGCGGACCAGTCGCCCGCCGCCGTGGCTGCCGACTGCGGCGTGGCGCTGGCGGATCTGACCGCCTTCTTCGACCTGTTCGCCGCCAACCCGCGCACGGTCAGTCTCTTCTCCATGGGCGCCAACCAGTCGGCCCAGGGCGTGGCCAAGGGGCTGGCCATCCTCAACGCCCACCTGGCTACCGGCCGCATCGGCAAGCCCGGCGCCTGTCCGTTCTCGATCACCGGCCAGCCCAACGCCATGGGCGGCCGGGAGACGGGCGGCATGGCCAACACCCTGGCCGGGCACATGGACTTTGCCCCGGAGGACGTCGCCCGGGTCGCCCGCTTCTGGGGCACGCCGAAGACAGCCGCCAGGCCGGGCCTCAAGGCCATCGACATGTTCGAGGCCATCCACGACGGCCGCATCAAGGCCGTCTGGATCATGGCCACCAACCCCGCCGTCAGCCTGCCTGACGCCGGGCGGGTGCGCGGGGCGCTGGGCAAGTGCCCGTTCGTGGTCGTCTCCGACTGCGTCGCCGAGACCGACACCCTGAAATACGCCCATGTGAAGCTGCCGGCCCTGGCCTGGGGCGAGAAGAGTGGCACGGTGACCAATTCCGAGCGCCGCATCTCCCGCCAGCGGCCGCTGTTCCCGGCCCCGGGACAGGCGCGAGCCGACTGGCGGATCATCGCCGACGTGGCCACGGCCATGGGCTTCGCCGACGGCTTCTCCTGGGCCGACGAGTCGGCGGTGTTTCGCGAATGGACGCGCCTGACCGCCTACGAGAATGAGGGGCGCCTGCTGAACCTGACCGGCCTGATGGGTCTGGGCCGCGCGGCCTATGATGCTTTGGAGCCGGTGCAGTGGCCGGCGCCGGCTCCGGGCGTCGGCACGCCGCGCCTGTTCGACGACGGCCGCTTCCAGACTCCTGACGGACGGGCCCGGATGGTTCCTGTTCGGCCCGCCCCGCCGGGCTCGGCGACGGACGCGGTCTATCCGATGTCGCTCAATACCGGCCGCATCCGCGACCAGTGGCACACCATGACCCGCACCGGCCTGGCGCCCGACCTGTGCCGCCACGCGCCTGAGCCCTTCGTCGAGATCCATCCGGAGGACGCCGAACCGCTCGGAGTCACGGAGGGCGCCCTGACGCGGGTGATCACCGCGCGCGGCGAGGCCGTGGTGGCGGCGCGGCTCACCGACCGCCAGCGCCCGGGCAGCCTGTTCATGCCCATGCACTGGACCGATGCCTTCGCGCCGTCGGGCCGCTCGAACGGCCTGATCGCGCCCAACCTCGACCCGGTCTCCGGCCAGCCGGAGTTCAAGCACACGCCGGCCCGGGTCCGGGCCTGGCGGGAAACCTGGAAGGGCTTCCTGCTCACCACGGAGACGAAGACTCCGGCGCTTCCCGAAGGGGTTATCTGGCGGCGGATCCCGCAGGCCGGGTGCCGGCAGTTCGAGATCGCCGGGCGCGGCGACGAGATCGAACGCGAGGCGGTTCGCCGGCTGGCCGCCACGGGCGCGCAGGGCCAACCCCTGGCCTACGAGGACGTTCGCGCCGGCGCCCTGCGGCTGGCCTGGGTGAGCGGCGAGCGGCTGACCCGGGTGCTGTTCATGACCACCGCCGGAACCCTGCCGCCGCGCGACTGGCTGATCGACCTGTTCGGCCAGGCGCTGTCGCCGCAGGCCCGCGGCACCCTGTTGTTCGGTCGCCCGGCGGGGCCGGTGGTCGATGCCGGGCCGATGGTCTGCGCCTGCCTGAAGGTCGGCGCCCGCGCCATCGACGCCGCCATCGCCGCCGGGGCGGGAACAGCCGACGCCATCGGCGCCGCCACCGGCGCCGGGACCAACTGCGGCTCCTGCCGCCCGGAACTCGCCCGCATGATCGCCGCCGCCGCGAAGGAGCCCGTCCATGCCGTATAGCCCTTCCACGGGCCGTGTGTTGCTGGTCGGCGCGGGACCTGGCCCGGCCGACCTGATGACGGTCCGCGCCATGCGCGCCGTGCAGGGCGCCCAGGCCCTGCTCTATGACGCCCTGGTCTCCGACGAGGTGGTCGCCCTGGCCCCGCCCGGCTGCGTCCGCATCCAGACCGGCAAGCGGGCCGGCCGCGCCAGCATGGCCCAGGAGACGATCAACCGCCTGATGCTCCGTCTCGCCCGGCGCGGTCTGACCGTGGTCCGATTGAAGGGCGGCGACCCCTCGATCTTCGGCCGGGTGGGGGAGGAGGCCGACTACCTGCGCGACCGGGGCGTGGAGACCGAGGTCGTGCCCGGAGTCACCGCCGCTTGCGCCGCCGCCGCCCAGTTCGACATTCCCCTGACCCATCGCGGCGTCGCCCGCCGGGTGCTGTTCGCCACGGCCCGGACCGAAGGCGGCAGGCTGGTCGATGTCGACTGGAGCGCCTTGGCCGACGGCCAGACGACGCTGGCCCTCTACATGGGCCGCGGCGCCGCCGGTCAGCTGGCCGGGCAGCTGATCGCCGACGGCCTGGCGGCCGACACCCCGGCCGCCGCGATCGAGAACGCCGGCGCGCCCTCCGCCCGGCGGGTCCAGGCGCGGCTCGACGGCCTGGCGGAGGCGCTGGGCGCCATGGATGCGCAGGGCCCCGTCCTCATCCTGATCGGCGAGGTCGCGGCGCGCGCGGGCGACGCCGGGGCGATCACGCCCGTTCCCCTTGCCCGGAGATCCTGACCGTGACGCCACGAAGCCCCGCTGCCGCCCTGATGTCCCTCGCCCTCGCCGCCGCGTCCGCCCCGGCCGTCGCTCA
>JAUSPV010000187.1 GCA_030652755.1 Caulobacter sp.
TGAGCAGCCGCGAAGCGGCGTGTCGAAGGACGCACGGCCTCGCTGCGTGGTTCGACACGCACCCTGCGGGTGCTGCTCACCATGACTAGGAAGGATACCCCCGCCGCTTCCCTCCTCTCCGCCGCCGCCGTCCGCGAGCGCGCCCACGAGATGCTGGCCATCGCGCTGGCCGGCGGCCTGCCGGACTGGCGGGTGGACCTGGATCGCCTGCCGCACACCGCCGATGTCGTGGTCGCCGTCATCCGCGACCAGTATCCGACGCTGAAGGTCCCGTTCCACGCCCGCTGGCGGCACTTCCACGTCCGCGGCCGCGACCTGTGGCAGGAGCTGGGCGAGGAGGCCTTTTGGCCCGACCGCGCCGCGCGGGCCCGGGCGGCCTTCGACCTCTGCATCACCTCGGTGCTACTCGACGCCGGCGCGGGGCCGGGCTGGCGCTACCTCGACGGGCCGACCGGCTCGACGACCTCGCGCTCGGAGGGCCTGGGCATCGCCTCCCTGCGACTGTTCCAGTCCGGCGCCCTGTCGTCGCGGGCCGATGACCCGTTCCGCGCCGACGCGCTGGCCGGGTTCGAAGCCGCCACGCTCGCCAAGGCCTTCCAGGTCACCGGCGACAACCCCTTGGTCGGGCTCGAAGGCCGCGCCGCCCTGCTGCGGCGCCTCGGCCAGACCGTCGGCCGGCCGGGCGACCTCTACGACGTCATGGCCGCCCGCGCGGCCGACGGCCGCCTGCCGGCCCCGGTGATCCTGGAGGTGCTGCTGGAGCGCCTCGGCCCGATCTGGCAGGACCGCCTGACCCTGGACGGCGTGCCGCTCGGCGACGTCTGGCGCCACCCGGCCATCAAGCGCGACGACGCCACCGACGGCCTGGTTCCCATCCACAAGCTGTCGCAATGGCTGGCCTACAGCCTGATCGAGCCGCTGCAGGACGCGGGGATCGAGGTCGTCGACATCGACGGCCTGACGGGCCTGGCCGAATACCGCAACGGCGGCCTGTTCATCGACGACGGCGTGCTGGTCCTCAAGGACCCCGCCGACATGGACCGCACCCATGCGGTCGGCGATCCGCTGGTCGTCGGCTGGCGGTCGCTGACCGTGGCTCTGCTCGATCTCATCGCGCCGCTGGTGCGCGAGCGGCTGGGCGTGACCGCCGACGCCTTCCCGCTGGCCCGGGTGCTGGAGGGCGGCGCCTGGGCGGCCGGTCGCCGACTGGCGGCCCAGCGACGCGAGGGCGGCGGCCCGCCCCTGACAATCACCAGCGACGGAACGGTATTCTGATGACCAAGGGCAAGGGCTACTCGGGCGTCACCGTCGTCGATCACCCGCTGGTCCAGCACAAGCTGACCCGGCTGCGCGACCGCGACACCTCGACCAAGACCTTCCGCGAGCTGATGCGGGAGATTTCGACCCTGCTCTGCTACGAGGTCACCCGCGATCTGGTCCTGACCGACCGGGCGGTTGAGACGCCGCTGGAGGCGACCACCGCGCCGGAGATCGCTGGCAAGAAGCTGGTCTTCGCCCCGATCCTGCGGGCCGGGGAGGGGATGCTGGAGGGCATGCTGACCCTGGTCCCCTCGGCCCGCGTCGCCCACATCGGCCTCTACCGCGACCCGGGCACCAAGGCGGCGGTGGAGTACTACCTCAAGGTCCCCGAGACCCTGTCCGAGCGGCAGGTCATCGTCATGAACCCGCTGCTGGCCACCGGCGTCACCGCCCGCGCCGCCATCGACCGCCTCAAGGAAGAGGGCGCCCGCGACCTGCGCTTCGTCTGCGTCCTGACCTGCCCCGAAGGCATCGAAGCCCTGCGCGGCGACCACCCGGACGTGGCGATCTGGACGGCCGGCATCGACCGCGGCCTCGACGAGCGGGGGTTCATCCTCCCGGGCCTGGGGGATGCGGGGGACAGGCTGTACGGGACCAGATGATCCGCGCGCCGCCACCGGAAGGCAGACCGTGCCCTGATGTCTTGATTGCCAGTTTTGCTCTGGCGGGCGGCTTGCTCAAGCACCGCTTCGCGGCCGCGCAGCGGCGGGCCCGCCGGGCCCGTCCTTGACCAAGACGACCGCCAGAGCTCCCATTCCATCAAGGCCCAAGGGCGCTTTGTCACCAGGTCCCTCCTACAATTGTCATCCCGGCCGAAGCGAAGCGGAGCGCCGGGACCCAGAGGCGGGCGCACGGCATTGGCTGGGTCC
>JAUSPV010000204.1 GCA_030652755.1 Caulobacter sp.
AAGGTGTCCCAAGGGACATCTTAACCTGTCCCCTCGCTTCACCCATCCCAGGGGCCGGGTCCGATGTCGTCGCGCATCGTCCGGCCCTTCTTCGTCTTCGGCTTGCGGGCGCGCCAGGCGGCCTCGAGCCCCAGCCGGGCCCAGCGCACCGCCTCTTCGGGATCGTCCAGCGCCCGCTCCGGCAGCGACCAGTAGTGCAGGATCCCGGTGCGGCCGTCCTTCATGGCGTAGGTGAACGGCCCGCTGCCCTCGGTCTCGAAGCCGGCGCGGTTGTCGTCATCAACCTTCAGATAGAGCGTCTCGCCAAACACCAGCGCGAACGCCGCGCCATCGACCGACAGGCTGGCCCCGCCGAACATCTTCGTCACCTTCAACCGGCCAAGGCCGGCCAGAAGTTCGTCGCGGAGATGGTCGAGAAACTCGGGACTGACGGCCATCATCGCTCCATGTGAGCAAATGCTCATTGTGTGGCGCGGTGAAATGTGAGCAAATGCTCACACAAGGAGTCGCCCCGCATGTCCGCCAAACCTCGCATCGAGCGCGCCGCACTGGAAGTCTTCGTCCGCGACGGCGTCGACGCCGCCACCACCCGCGCCATCGCCACCGAGGCAGGGGTGTCGGAGGGCGCGCTGTACCGGCACTATCGCTCCAAGGACGAGCTGGCGATCACCCTGTTCATGACCGTCCACCGCCGACTCTCCGGCCTGATCGAGGAGAGCGCGGCGAGCGCCGTCGGCATCAAGGCCAAGGCCGCCGCCATCGTGGCCGCCTACTGCCAGGTGGCCGACGAGGACTGGCTGACCTTCAGCTTCCACCTGACCCAGATCCACCGCTTCATCCCCTACTATCAGGAGGACGGCCGCGACCCGGTGTCGGTGGTCGAAAACGTCATCAAACAGGCGATGATCACCGCCGAACTGCCGCCGGCCGACCCGCGCGTACTGGCCGCCATGGCCATAGGGGTGATCACCCAGACCGCCCAGAACAAGGCCTACGGCCGGATCGGCGACGACCCGCTTTCGGCCCACGCCCCCCTCATGACCGCGGCCGTGCAGGCCGTCCTCTTCGCCCGCCAGGACCGCAAGCGATGACCCTGCGCAACCGCCTCTTCAACGGCTACTACTGGCTGCTGTCGATCGTCTATGGCCTCAGCGCCGCCCTCCTGGCCCTGGCGCCGGGGCGCGGGCTGATAACCGGCGCGATCAGGCTCTACACACGCCGCATGCTCTGGGCGATGGATGCCCTGGCCGGCATCAAGGTCGACCTGCGCGGTCAGGACAGACTGCCGAAGGGCGCCTTCATCATCGCCGCCAAGCACCACAGCTGGGGCGACGGCTTTGTGATGTTCGCCAACGTGCCAAACCTCAGCTTCGTCACCGGCGACCACATCGAGCGCTTCCCGCTGGTCGGGGCCATCCTGCGCAAGTTCGGGGCGATCATCGTCGACAACTGCGGCGGGCCCGAAGCGCGCAAGGCCCTGTCGGAAAGCGCCGCCCAGGTCGCCCGGGAAGGCCGCCGCATCCTGATCTATCCGGAGGGCAACCTGGCCAGGCCCGGCGAGCGGTTCCGCTATCGCACCGGCGTCTACTACATGAGCCGCGACTTCGACCTGCCGGTGGCGCCGGTGGCGACGAACCTTGGCCTGTTCTGGGAACAGCAGTCGGCGGTGAAGACGCCCGGGAAGGCGACCATCGAGTTCCTCGACCCGATCCCGACGGGGCTGGAGCGCGGCGAGTTCCTGGCCCGGCTGGAGGCGGTCGTCGAAGGCCGCACCCAGGAACTGATCGCCATGGCGACCGGCGAGCCCGTACGGGAGTCGGTGCTGGTCCCGGCGCCGGATGAACTGCGCAAGGCGGCGGCGGTGGCGACGGAAGCGGCGGCTTAGCGATGGAAGAACGCTACCGCGATCTGTACGTCGGCTTAGCCTTGTCCGGTATGCTTGCCTTGGCCGCCTATGCCACGAACGGCGCTAGCGGATGGCTTCTGCCCCGACCGAGGAGCGAATTTCTCATTCTCTCGGTCGCAGCATCTCTGGCCTGGGCGATCTGCAGTGCGATCCTGATCAACCGCTTCAGCTGGCGAGGGACGGTATCGCTTCTGGGAGCGCCGCTCGCCTTGGCCCTGCCTATCTTCTACCTGCTCTATCGTGACACGCTGGTTTGGGGCTGCACGTTCCAGGACGTCTGCCCCTGAAGCCCGGGCCGACTACTGCTCCGCCGCCCCCGCAGCCACGATCGTCACGCTCTCCCCACACCCGCAGGCATCCGTCTCGTTGGGATTGCGGAACACGAACTTCGAGCTCAGCCGGCTGACCTCGTAGTCGATCTCGGCGCCGATCAGGAACAGCACCGCCTTGGGGTCGATCAGGATGGTGACGCCGTGATCCTCGATCACCTCGTCCAGCGGATCGGCCGTCTCGGCGTATTCGAGGATATACTCGGACCCGGCGCAGCCGCCGTTCTTCACGCCCACGCGCAGGCCGGCGTAGGGCTTCTCGGGCTCCTCGAGCGCCTTGCGGGCCATGATCTCCTTCACGCGCTCGGCGGCGGCGTCGCTGAGGGTGACGACCTTGGGGCGCGGCCGGCGGGTGCGGGGGGTGGTGATCTGCGGTTCCATAGTCACTCCCAAACCCCTGTCATCGCGGCGAAAGCCGGGACCCAGATCCAGCCACGGCGCCACGAATCCTGAGCCAGGTCCGGCGCTCGCAACTGGGTCCCGGCTTTCGCCGGGATGACAGGAATATTGTGCATCAGAACATGTTCAGTTGCAGCTTGGCCTCGTCGCTCATGCGCGAGGGGTCCCAGGGCGGGTCGAAGACGAGGTCGACGGTGCAGGACTTCAGGCCGGGGATCTCCATGACCGCGTCCTCGACCCAGCCCGGCATCTCGCCGGCCACCGGGCAGCCGGGCGCGGTCAGGGTCATGTCGATCTTGACCTCCTTGTCGTCGGAGACGTCGACCTTGTAGATCAGGCCCAGCTCGTAGATGTCGACCGGGATCTCCGGGTCGAACACCGTCTTCAGCTGCTCGACGAGCCGGTCGGTCAGCGCGTCCAGCTCCGCCTGGGGAATGGCGGACGGCGCCTGGGTCTCTGGTGCGGTCTCGGTCATGAAGGTCTCAGGCAAAGAAGCTGCGGGCCTTGACCAGCGCGTCCACGAACGCGTCGGCCTCGGCCTCTGTGTTATATAGGGCGAAGGAGGCCCGGGCGCTCGACGTGACGCCGAAACGGGCCATCAGCGGCTCGGCGCAGTGGGTCCCGGCGCGAACCGCCACCCCCTGCTTGTCGAGGATCTGGGCGATATCGTGGGCGTGGGCGCCCTCGACGGTGAAGCTGAGAATGGCGCCCTTCCCCGGCGCCACGCCCAGGATGCGCAGCCAGTTGGCGCCGTCGAGCCGCTCGACCGCGCGGTCATACAGCCGGCGTTCGTGGGCGGCGATGGCCTCGCGGTCGAAACCCATCAGCCACTCCAGCGCCGCGCCGAGCGCGATGGCCTCGAGGATCGGCGGCGTGCCGGCCTCGAACCGCATCGGCGGCTCGGCGTAGGTGATGACGTCCTCGGAGACCGTGCCGATCATCTCGCCGCCGCCCTGGTAGGGCGGCAGGTCGGCGAGGACTTCGGCCTTGCCGTACAGCACGCCGATGCCGGTCGGGCCATACAGCTTGTGGCCGGTGGCGACGTAGAAGTCGACGTCCAGCGCCTTGACGTCCACGGCCATGTGCACCGCGCCCTGGCAGCCGTCGACCAGCACCAGCGCCCCGGCCGCGTGGGCCGCGTCGGTCAGCGCCCGCACCGGGTTGATCGTGCCCAGCACGTTGGACATGTGGGTGAAGGCGACCAGCTTCGTCTTCTCGCTGATCAGCGCCTTTGTGGCGTCGAGGTCGAGCGAGCCGTCCTCCAGCACCGGCGCGAAGCGCAGCACCACCCCCTTGCGCTCGCGCAGCAGGTGCCAGGGCACGATGTTGGAGTGGTGCTCCATCTGGGTGATGAGGATCTCGTCGCCGGCGACCAGCCGCTGGCCGAAGGACGAGGCCACAAGGTTCATCGCCTCGGTGCCGCCCTTGGTGAAGACCACTTCCGTCGTGGCGCAGCCCAGGAAGCGCGCGACGGTTTCCCGCGCCTTTTCATAGGCATCCGTGGTTTCGTTGGCGAGCGTGTGCAGGCCGCGGTGGACGTTGGCGTAGCTGCCCTCCATCGCCCGCGTCATCGCCTCGATCACCGCCCGCGGCTTCTGGGCCGAGGCGGCGTTGTCGAGATAGACGAGCGGCTTGCCGTTCACCTGCCGCGACAGGATCGGGAACTGGGCGCGGGCAGCGTGGGGGTCAAAGGTGCTCACAAGGCCCCCCCAAAATCCCGCTCATCCTCGCGGAGGTGTTGTGTCCCGGGAGATTGGGTTGATCGACTCGGTGTAGTGTCTGGCATCGCCTG
>JAUSPV010000205.1 GCA_030652755.1 Caulobacter sp.
CCGCGCCCGGCCGCCGTTCGCCGGGCCCCGGCCCGCACGGTCGCCGCCGCGCCGAACGCCGCCGACTCCGGCGTGAACGTCAGCGCCACGGAATCCGCCGCCCCGCCCGCGCCGGCCCTGGGCGCGCCGGCCGCCGTCGACCTGACCCCGACCACGCCGGTCGCGCCGCCGCCGATCATGCAGTCGGCTCCGGCGCCCGAGCCGCAGCTTTAACGCCAGCGCTGTCAGGCGAAGGCGGCCTCCGGAAACGGGGGCCGCCTTTGTCGCGTCAGGCCCGCCGCACCAGCACGACGCCGGCGAAGACCAGCGCCACGCCGAGCAGCCTGACCAGGTTGATCGGCCGTGGGGCGATGCCGAACCCGCCGAAGTGATCGACGACCATCCCCGCCACCAGCTGACCGGCGATCATCAGGGTGATGGTCGAGGCGACGCCGAGCCGGGGCGCGGCGAAGGCGGCGGCGACCACGAAGACCGCGCCATAGGCGCCGCCCAGCCAGGCGTACCAGGGCAGCGCCTGCACGCCGCTCCAGTCCGGCCGGGCCCGCAGCGCCACGACCGCGACCAGCAACACCAGCGTCCCCACCGCGAACGATACGAAGGCGGCGTTGACCGGCGAGTTGAACGGCCTGGCCAGCATGGCGTTGGTCGGCGCCTGCAGGGCGGTCAGCATGCCGCCGATCACGCAGGCGAAGACGGCGAGAAGCAGGATCGAGGCGGCGGTCGGCGGGGTTGTCATGGAATTCCCCTTAGCCGCCGGAACGCCGCCGCGCTCGCGAAATCACGCGGCCGCGGCTCCCAGCTGCCCGCGCCAGTCGGCGGCGGCGTCTTTCAGGGCCTGATCCAGCGACCAGGCCGACAGACCCTCGCCATCAACGACCTGCAGCTCCTCATAGGCGAACGCCGCCTCGCCATGGTCACGCCACGCCTGCTGCATCGCCTTGTTCAGGCTGGTCCCGAGACGCAGCGAGAACCAGAAGCCGTTCTGGCGGTTGGCCAGTTCCCGGCTGAACCCGACCCAGACCTGGCCGCTGGCCGTGCATCGCACCGCGAACACCCCGGGCCGCGCCTTGCGCTCCTTGTAGGCGGCGGTCAGTTCCCGCTTGCGCTCACGGCTCACGACATCCTCGCCAGGGCCAGGGCGTGATCGCGCACGTCAGCCGGCAGATCGCCGATCCGGAGCTTGAAGGCATCGGCGTCCCCGGCGAAGAGGGCGCGGGTCGCCTCCTCGTATCCGGGACGGTCGCCCGCCATCGTGGTCAGGAAGCGATACGCCGCGTCCCGCGCCGCGCGGCCCTCCTCGGCGGGATCCCGCAGCGCCGCCTCGACCAGCTTGCGCAGCGCCACCGAGGCGCCGCCCGGCTGGCGCGAGAGCCAGTCCCAGTGCCGGGGCAGCAGCGTCACCTCACGGGCCGTGACGCCCAGCTTCGGGCGGCCCGGCCCGCGGGGCGCGGCCTGCGGCGGCGGGGCCAGCCTGCCGACGACGTCGTCCGGCGCGCCGCGCAGGTCGAGGTCCAGCGAGCGGCCGTCGTCGTCGCGAAAGATCAGCACCCTCGAAGGCTCGGCCAAAGCGGCCACGACCCGGGCGACCTCGGCCAGCGGGCCCCGGGCCAGACGGCGGTCGCCCTGGAAGGCGGTTACGGGGGTCGAGGCGTCGTGCATGGCGGGGCTCCGGATTGGGAGCCGGTTCTACCCGGGTAATTCCGGATGTCAATATTACCCGGGCAATTTCAACTCAGGGCGCCGCGCGGAAGGGAATGTAGCCGCGTTCGACGATCCGACGCAGGCCTTCGTAGGCCTCCGTCAGTTCCTCGAACGTGGCGCGCAGGTGCGCGAGGCGGGCGAGATCCTCGGGCGTCACCCGGCCGCCGGTCTCGGCGACCTTCAGGGCCTGACCCACCCAGACGGCGCGCGCATGGGCGGCCGCCACGGCCAGCTTCTGGAACTGCAGGGCGTCGGACGACCCCAGAACCTGCCCGATCACCTCCTTGTTGGAGGCGAAGGCGGTGTAGTCGATCTGCTCGAGCTGGCCGCGGATCCGCCGCGCGGCGTTCGGGTCGCTGTCGTCCTGCGGCTCGAAGTGATCGTGCTGGCGTCGGAAGCTTCCGGTGCGGGTCACGGACATCGCGGCCTCCCTTAAGGCGCTCTCGTTACGGCAAGGATGCCGACCACGGGCTTAAGGGAGACTAAAGACGTATCCGCCCCCGACTCAGGCCGCGCCGCTCATCGCCATCAGCACCGCGCCCATCTTCTGGTGCAGCAGATTGATGGCCTTCAGAGGCCGGACCATCACCTTGAAGCGGGTGATCTTCCCCGCTTCGTTCCACCAGATCATGTCGACGCCATTGATCCTGATGCCGTCGATCTCCGTCGCGAACTCCAGCACCGCGGAGTTCTCGCCATCCCAGCGGCCCAGGTAGTGGAAGCTGTCATTGTTGAGCGTCGAGAAGGCGGCCATCAGGTATTTGGCGGTGATGTCACGCCCGACCTGGGGCGTGTGCACCACCGGGGACTCGAAGACGGCATCCGGGTCGAGCAGCTCACGAAGCAGCGCCTCGTCCCTGGCCTCGACCACGGCGTGCCAGCGATCCATCACGGTGTCGGTCATCAGTTCCTTCTCCTGTCGTCGCAAGCCAGGTTCTGCCGGGGCCCAATCAGCGGAAGACGCATGACGTGCCGGCCCACATGACCTCGATCTTCGCTGTCGTGTCCGCTCCGTCCAGCACGCCGTACAGCCCGCCTGCCCTGAACTCCTGGCCAAGGCTGGTCTCCGAGACCTGCACGCCGCTGTAGGCGGCGGCGAGGTCGGCGCGGGTCGAGCCGACGCCCACGCCGCTCATGGTCGACTGCTTGCCGGCCGCGTCCTTGTCCACGCTCCAGCCCACGAAGCGGTCCTCCTGGAACAGCAGGGTAAGGCCGTCGGGCCAGGCGATGAACTGGACCGGTCCGGCGCCGCACTCGCTGTTGGTGCTCTCCGGGGTCGGGGCGCCGGCGACGTTGGTGACGATGGCCGCCACCTGGGCCTTGGGCAGGCCGAAATCGATCATGCGGCTCGAACCGGTGTCCTTCGTCACGATCATCAGGCCGCCGGCGTCCAGGGCCACGGCGGCCTGGGTGGTCGCGACGGGCGCGGGCCCGGACGGCGGCGCGGCGACGATCGGCTCGGCCGGGGCGGCCGGCTTGTCGGACGACGGCTGGCCGCAGGCGGCGAGGCTGAAGAGGATGGCGGCGGCGAAGGCATTGCGGAGCAGGTTCATGAGCAAGGGGTAGCGTGGATCACGACGCCCGTCATCCTTGCCTGACACCAATGCCGCCGCGGAGGCTAGGCGAGCCCCTGTCGCTCGATGTTGAACAGCACGATGCGACGAACCAGATCGTCGGGCAGCGGGGCGTCGGGCTGAAAGCGGATCGCACCCTTGCTGGTCGAGAAGCCGACGAGGTCCGCCGCGAAGACGTCCGGGACCGCGCCATAGAAGGCGCAGTGCTTCGCCGCAGCGCCGATGTGGGCGACCGCCTTGCCTTTCACCTTGTAGGTCGGAATGCCGTAGCTGATCGACTCCGCCGCGTCGGGAGCCGTCGCCCGGATCACGCTTCTCAGGTGTTCCAGAGCCTTGCGCTGGTCGGTCGGCAAAGCCGCGAAATAGGCATCAACGGACGGGGCGGGCTTGGCGCTGCGCATTGGAGGACCCTGGCCAGGATGCGGGGGGACAGCCAGAGGACGCGCGGGCCCGGCGCTTTCCGACACGGCCCGGACCTATCAGGCGGTGGCGATCCAGTACCGCGTGACCTTTTCCTGATCGTCGAAGCAGATCACCAGCCATTCGAAGTCGACCGGCATGTAGGCGCGCTCCAGACCCAGGCGGTAGGCGAACGCGCCGGGCTGGAACTGGCCCGTGTCCGTCGGCTCGCCCAGCATCTTGCGGACCCTGGCGCGGGTCAGGCCGTCGAGCTTCTTGCGCTCGATCAGATCGTCCGCCATGGCCAGGCGATCATCGTCCTGCGGCCCGACCAGTTTCCACAGCCGTCCGTCAAAACGCCCCGGTTTCGGGCGGCGGGCGTCGAGAACGATGGCGCCCACCACCAGGCCGGCGGCGACCACGGCCGCCGCGCCGATGATCCGGTCTCTGGATGAACTCATCTGCACTACGCCGCCGCTCCTCGCGCTTCACCGTTGGGATCATAGCTGAGAATGGGAGCCAACCAGCGTTCCGCAACCGCCAGGTCCCAACCTTTCCGTCGAGCGTAGTCCGCCACCTGGTCGCGGTCGATGCGGCCGACCCCAAAATAGTGGCTGTCCGGGTGGCTGAAGTAGAGGCCGCTGACCGCCGCGGGCGGGGTCATGGCGAAGCTCTCGGTCAGCACGATGCCGGTCTGGGCCGTGGCGTCGAGCAGGCGGAACAGGGTCGCCTTTTCGGTGTGGTCGGGCTGGGCCGGATAGCCCGGCGCGGGGCGGATGCCCTGGTACTTTTCGCCAATCAGCCGGTCGATGTCGTGGTCCTCCTGCGGGGCGTATCCCCACAGTTCGGTGCGCACCCGATGGTGTAACGCCTCAGCGAAGGCTTCGGCCAACCGGTCGGCCAGCGCGGTGGCGAGAATGGCCGAATAGTCGTCGCCCGAGTCCTTGAAACGACGGGCGATCTCCAGCTCGCCATGGCCTGCGGTGACCGCGAAGCCGCCGATCCAGTCGGACGGCCCCCCGATCGGCGCGATGAAGTCGGCGAGGGCCAGGTTGGCCTTGTCGGTGCTCTTGGCCATCTGCTGGCGCAGGGTGTGCAGCCGGGCGATCTCCTCGCTGCGGCTTTCGTCGGCATAGACCACGATGTCGTCGCCATCGGACTGGGCCGGCCAGAAGCCGACCACGCCGCGCGCCTCGAACCACTTTTCCTCGAGGATCTGCTTGAGCATCGCCTGGGCGTCGCGCCACAGGTCCCGCGCCGCCTCGCCCACGACGTCGTCCTCGAGAATGTCCGGATAACGGCCGGCGAGTTCCCAGGTCGAGAAGAAGGGCGTCCAGTCGATAAAGGTCGCGAGGTTTTCCAGATCGTAGGGCCCGAAGGCCCGCGTGCCGGTGAAGGTCGGTCGCGGCGGCGGCGGGGCGGCGTCCCAGTCGATCTTGAACCGGTTCGCCCGGGCGATCTCGACCGGCGTGCGGGTCTTCTGCGCCTGGCCCCGGGCGAACTGCTCGCGGACCCGGACGTAGTCGTCGCGGGTGGCGGCCTCGAAGCGGTCCCTGTCATCCTTCGACAGCAGCTGGGAGACCACGCCGACCGCCCGGCTGGCGTCCAGCACATAGGTGGTCGACCCGCCGCGGTATGCCGGGGCGATCTTCACCGCCGTGTGGGTCTTGCTGGTGGTGGCGCCGCCGATCAGCAGCGGAACCTTGAAGCCCTGACGCTCCATCTCCGAGGCCAGGAAGACCATCTCGTCCAGCGACGGGGTGATCAGGCCGGACAGACCGATGATGTCGACGTTGTGCGCCCTGGCCTCGGCCAGGATGCGGTCGGCCGGCACCATGACGCCCAGGTCGATGACCTCGTAGTTGTTACACTGCAGGACCACGCCGACGATGTTCTTGCCGATGTCATGGACGTCGCCCTTGACCGTGGCCATGATGATCTTGCCCGCGCTCTGCGCGTCGCCGGCCTGCTTGTCGGCCTCGATGAAGGGCAGCAGGTGCGCCACCGCCTGCTTCATCACCCGCGCGGACTTCACCACCTGCGGCAGGAACATCTTG
>JAUSPV010000206.1 GCA_030652755.1 Caulobacter sp.
CAGGCGATGCCAGACACTACACCGAGTCGATCAACCCAATCTCCCGGGACACAACACCTTCGCCGGGAAGACGGGGGATAGAGCCGAACCCGGCAGCCAGTCGCTGACCGTCTGCGTGTCCCGCTCCACCCTGCTCCGCATGGTCCCCCTCTCCCGCAAGGGAGAGGATGGATGTGCGTGGATCCCTCTCCCGACTCTTCGGGAAGAGGACCGCAGGCTACACGTCCTCCAGGTACGCCACCCCCGGCGCGGTCTTCAGGGCGCCGCGCAGGGAGGCGTCGAGGGTGTAGAAGCCGGGCAGCTTGAGCTCGACCTCGCGGCCGCCGCCCAGGCCGGCGACCAGCACCACCTCGCCGCCGCGCTGGGCCGCGGCGCCGACCAGTCGCTTCTTGAGGGCCTCGATCTCGGTCGAGTGCGGCGACAGGTGAACCCGCAGGCTGGCGGCGATGTGCTCGACGGCCTTGTCGAGCGGCTCGGCGTCGTCGCCGAAGAAGCGCACCTCGCCGTCGCGCGACTTGGCGCGCACCTTGATCAGCACCGCCTTGCCCGGCTCCAGAGCGTCGCGGCACTTGCGCAGCGCCTCGGGCGGGAACAGCACCTCGTACTCGCCGGTCGGGTCCGACAGCGAGACGAAGGCGAAGCGGTCGCCGCTCTGCTGCACCCGCTCCTGGCGGCGGCGCACGACCCCGGCCATGCGGAAGGCCTCGGCGCCGGCCTCGGCCTGGACGATCGCCTCGGTGACCATGGTCGTCCGCCGGCGACGCAGCACATCGACCATGTCCTCAAGCGGATGGCCGGTCAGGTAGAAGCCGACGGCGGCCAGTTCCTCGTCCAGCCGGCGGATCTGGTCCCAGGGCTCGGTGCGCGGCAGGCGCGGGCGCGAGCTCTCGGTCTTCTCGCCGCCCAGCAGGCTGAGCTGGTCGGAGTTGCGGTCGCTGGCCTCGGCCTGGCCGTGGGCGATCAGCACATCGGCGGCGGCGACGATCTGGGCCCGGTTGGCATGAAGCGAGTCGAAGGCCCCGGCCCGGGCCAGGTTCTCCAGCGCCCGCTTGTTGACCTGGCGCGGGTCGACCCGCTCGACAAAGTCGAACAGGTCGCGGAACGGCCCGCCCTCGCGGCGCACCTCGACCAGATGCTGCATGGCCGCGAAGCCGACGTTGCGCACCGCGCCCAGCGCATAGAGCACCGCCCCGTCGGTCACGTCGAAGTCGGCCCCCGACCGGTTCACGTCCGGCGGCAGCACCTGCACCTTGAAGCGACGGGCGTCCTGGTAGAACACCGCCAGCTTGTCGGTGTTGGAGATGTCCAGGCTCATCGAGGCGGCGAGGAACTCGACCGGCGCGTTGGCCTTGAGCCAGGCGGTCTGGTAGCTGATCAGCGCATAGGCGGCGGCGTGCGACTTGTTGAAGCCGTAGCCGGCGAACTTCTCGACCAGTTCGAAGATCGACGAGGCCTGGGCCGGGTCGACGCCGCGTTCCGACGCGCCGGAGACG
>JAUSPV010000207.1 GCA_030652755.1 Caulobacter sp.
GAAGATGTCGAAGTCGAAGAAGAACGTCGTCGCGCCGGAGGAGATCTTCGAGGCCTACGGCGTCGACGCCGCCCGACTGTTCGTGATGTCCGACAGCCCGCCGGAGCGGGATGTGCAGTGGACAACGGGCGGCGTCGAGGGCGCCGGCCGCTTCGTCAACCGGGTCTGGGCCGAGTTCGACGCTGATGGCGCCGCGCCGTCGGGACCGGACGCCAACCCGCGGGCCGAAGACCTGCGCCGCGCGACCCACAAGACCATCAAGGCGGTCACGGACTCGATCGAGCACTTCCGGTTCAACAGCGGCATCGCCCGACTGTATGAATTCCTGAATATTCTCAAGGGTTTCTCCGCCGGCGACGCCGGGGTGGCCGGCGCCCGGGCCGAGGCTCTGTCGGTCCTGGCCCGGCTGATCGCGCCCTTCACGCCTCACCTGGCCGAGGAATGCTGGGTGCGGATCGGCGGCGAGGGGATGGCCGTTGACGCGCCCTGGCCGGTGGTTGATCCGGCCCTGACCGTCGACGCTGAACTGGTGCTGCCGGTGCAGATCAACGGCAAGCGCCGGGCCGAGGTCCGGGTTCCGGCCGACGCCGACGAGGCCGCGGTGCGCGAGAAGGCGCTGGCGGACCCGGCGGTTACGGTCCACCTTGAAGGTCAGACCGTGCGCAAGGTGATCGTCGTGCCCGGTCGCATCGTGAACATCGTCGCGGGGTGATCATGAAGGCGCGCATTCTGGCTCTGGTTCTGATCGCCGCCACCCCGCTGCTGGCCGGCTGCGGCTTCACGCCCCTGTACGCCGCGCCGGGCGTCGGGCCGGGACTGTCAGCGATCGAGACCATCGCGCCCGAGGGTCGTACGGGCTTCCTGCTGCGCGAGTCCCTGGACGACGCCCTGGCCCGCGACGCCGCCATTCCGGCTGCCTATACCCTCAAGGTCGACCTCAAACAGACCCGCACGCCGCGGGGCCGCCGCGTCGACTCCGCCGCCAGCCGCTACGAACTGGTGCTTGACGCCAACTGGACGCTGACCGAGGCCGCCTCTGGCCTGGTGGCCTTCAAGGGCGTGGCCAGCACGGAAGTCACCTTCGACCGCGCCGACCAGCCCTATGCCTCGATCGCCGGCCACCAGGACGCCGAGGAGCGCGCCGCCGCCGAACTGGCCCGCAAGATCCAGCTGCAGCTGGCCGTCTGGATGGCGCGCGGCCGGGCGGGGTAGCCGCCTTGATCATCTCCAAGCGCCCAGACGTCGAACGCTTCCTCAAAGGCCCCGACGCCGGCGTGCGCGCGGCCCTGATCTATGGCCGCGACCGGGGCGGCGTGCGCGAACGGGCCGACAAGCTGGCGAAAGTCGTCACGGCCAACCCCGATGATCCCTTCGACACCGCCATGCTCAACGATGACGAGCTGGGTGACGGACGCCTGGAAGGCGAGCTGGCCGCCATCTCGATGATGGGCGGCCGCCGCCTCGTCCGCGTGCGGTTCACCGGCGAGAAGGCCGCGCCCGACAAGACCGCCGCCGAGGCGCTGTCCGCCCACGCCGACGGAAAGCTGAACCCCGACGCCTTCCTGCTGATCGAGGCCGGGGCGCTGGGCCGTGACTCGGCCTTGCGCAAGGTGGCCGAGAAGGCCGCCGCCTGCGCCACCATCCCCTGTTACGACGACGAGCCCGGCGACGTCGCCCGGTTGGTCCGCGAGGCGCTGGCCGGCGACAAGGTCGGGCTCGACAGCCAGGCGCTGGAGCTCTTCGTTTCGCGGCTGCCCCGCGAGCGCGGGGTCGCCCGGCAGGAGATGGAGCGACTGGCGCTGTGGCTCGGCCCGGGCAGCGGACGGATCGCCACGCCGGCCGATCTGGAGGATTTCCTCGGCGTCGAGCCGGAGGCCTCGCTGACCGATGCCGCCACGGATGCGTTCGGCGGCAAGCTGGCGGCCGCCCAGGCCGGTTTGCGGCGCGCGGCGGCCGAAGGGGAGGGCGGTCCTGCCGCCGTTCGCGCCATGGGCATGCACTTGGCCCGGCTGCGCCGCATCCTCACCCTGGCCGGCAACGGCGCCAGCCTGGCCGAGGCGGCCAAGGCGTCCGGCGTATTCTGGAAGAACGAGCGCGAGATGCTGCGCCAGGCGCGGGCCTGGACGCTGGAGCATCTGCTGGCGCTGCACCCCGAGGTGCTCGCCGCCGACATGGCCTGCAAGACCGCCGGCGCGCCGGATGACCTGCTGGCCGAGCGGCTGGCGCTCACCATCGCCGGCCGGGCGCGTCGCCTGGGACTCTAGGCTCCCGAGGGGGAGACTGGCTCGAAATTACATCAACAGTTTCAGTAGGTTACAGAGGCCGACATCAAAATCGGCTCTGTCGCGAAATTAGTCGCGCCGGTCGCCCTCCGCTACGGCTCCCTGCGCCTCAGCCGCCCCGTGTCAGGCGCCGGCAAAGGTCGTCGAGCTGCTCGAGCGTCTTGTAGCGGATGCGGATTTCGCCGGCCCCGCCTGCGTCCTTGATCTCGACCGGCAGGCCGAGCACCTCGGAAAGGTCGTCCTCCAGCGCCATCGTGTCGGCGTCCTTGCCGCCGGCCCGACCAGCAACGGGCCGGGCCGACTTCGTCTCCGGCGCGCCGCGTTTGACCAGAGCCTCGGTCTCCCGGACGTTGAGCTCGCGGTCGATGATCTCTCTGGCGAGGCTGACCGCCTCGGTATGGCCGACCAGCGCCCGGGCATGACCGGCGGTCAGCCGCCCCTCGGCCAGCATCAGCTGGACAGGCTCGGGCAGGGTCAGCAGGCGCAGGGCGTTGGCGACATGCGGCCGGCTCTTGCCGACCACCTGGGCCACCTCTTCCTGGGTGCGGCCGAACCGGTCCATCAGCGCCTTGTAGCTCAACGCCTCCTCGACAACGCCGAGGTCGGCCCGCTGGACGTTCTCGACAATGGCGATCTCGAGAACCTGACGATCGTCGAGCTCACGGATCAGAGCCGGCATGGCCCGCAGGCCGGCCTGTTGCGAGGCGCGCCAACGACGTTCGCCCGCGACCAGCTGATACTCGCCGGGCAGGTCGGGGGCGGGACGCAGCAGCACGGGCTGCAGGACGCCCTTTTCCCGTATGGAATCGGCCAGTTCGCCGATCTCGGCCTCGCCGAACCGCCGGCGGGGCTGATCGGGATTGCGGTGGATCAGCTCGATCGGGATCTCGCGCACGCCCGCCGGTTCGCCGGCCGGCGCGTCAGCATTCTCCGCCTCGGCCTCGCCGAGCAGCGCGGACAGACCGCGTCCCAGTCCCCTGCGACCTTCAGCCATCGACGTCGTCACTCCGTTCATTCCGGCGTCAGGCGGCCCGCAGGCGCCGTTCGCGTTCGCGGCCCACGACCTCGCGGGCCAGCTTGAGATAGGCTTGCGACCCGGCGCACTTCAGGTCGTAGATCAGCACCGGCTGACCGAAGGACGGCGCCTCCGACACCCGCACATTGCGCGGTATGACCGTTTCGTAGACCTTGGATCCGAAGTGGGCGCGGACGTCGCGCGCCACCTGTTCGGACAGGCTGTTGCGGCGGTCGAACATGGTCAGGACCACGCCCTGGATCTCCAGGGTCGGATTGAGGCTGCCACGCACCAGATCGACCGTCCGCATCAGCTGCGTCAAACCTTCGAGCGCGAAAAACTCGGTCTGCAGCGGCACGAACACCGCGTCGGCGGCGGTCATGGCGTTGACGGTCAGCAGATTGAGCGACGGCGGGCAGTCGATCAGCACATAGCCGTAGTGGCCGGCGACGCGCAGCGGCTCCAGCGCGTCGCGCAGTCGGTATGACCGGCGGGGCGCATGGCCCAGCTCCAGCTCGACGCCGGAAAGATCGGGATCGGAGGGGATGATGTCGAAGCCGGGCAGGGCGGTCGGCACCGCCGCCTCGGCGATCGGCATGTCATTCATCAGCACGTCGTAGAGGTTCGTCTTGCGTTGCTGACGGGTGATGCCGAGGCCCGTGGAGGCGTTGCCCTGCGGGTCGGAATCGATGAGCAGGACCTTTTCCCCGACCGCCGCCAGGGCCGTGCCCAGGTTGATGGCCGTCGTGGTCTTGCCCACGCCCCCCTTCTGGTTGGCGACCGCCAGAACGCGCATCGGGGCCGGCGGTAGGACCGGGTTGGGCCTGTCAGGCACGGGAGAGTCCCTTCACTTCAACAATGCGGCCGCGGGGATCGCTCAAGCTCTCGATCAGCCGGCTGGAGAACTTCCACGATGTGGTGGCGTCCTCAAGTTCGGATACCACATCTTGCCCCTTCAGAAACAGGCCGGTGGCCCGCCGCTTCAGGTAGGGCCGGGCATACCCGAGCAGGCGGGTCATCGGCGCGCAAGCCCGCGCGGTGACGATATCCACAGTCATGGACAGGTCTTCCGCACGCTCGTTGTGGATGACCACCGGCAGGTCCAGCGCCTCGGACACCGAGGTCAGGAACCGGCAGCGCTTGGCCATGCTCTCGATCAGGTGCACCGTGGCGCCGGGCGTGTCCTTGAACAGGATGGCCAACACCAGCCCCGGGAAACCGGCCCCGGCGCCCAGATCCGCCCAGATGCGGGCCTCCGGCGCCAGGCGCAGCAGCTGCGCGCTGTCCCAGGCGTGGCGGTTCCAGAAATCGGGCAGGGTCGCCGGACCGACGAGGTTCATCACCGCGTTGCCGGCGGTCAACATTTCGAGGAACCGCTGAAGGTCCGCCATCTGGGCGTCGGTGGCCTGGGTCAGGGCTTGAAAGCCCGCGGCGTCCAGCGCCGCGCCAGCCGCCTCAGGCGGCGCGGGGGCGTCTGACATGGGCGAGCAGGGCGGTGAGGGCGCCGGGGGTGACCCCCTCGATGCGGGCCGCCTGGCCAAGGGTCAGGGGGCGGACGGCGGTCAGCTTCGAGCGGACCTCGTTGGAGAGGCCGCCGATGGCGGCATAGTCGAGATCGGCGGGCAGGCGCAGCGCCTCGTCGCGGCGAAACGCCTCGACGTCGGCGGCCTGGCGGTCGAGATAGCCGGCATAGGCGGCATCGATCTCGATCTGCTCTCGAATAGCCGGCGACCAGCTGTTGATCTCCGGCCAGAGGCGGCTCAGCACGTCCAAAGTCACCTCCGGATAAGCCAGAAGCTGGGTCAGATCGCGTCGTTGACCGTCAGCCTTGACCGAAAGGCCCGCCTTCTGCGCCGCCGCCGGCGTTAACGACCATGAACGGGCCTGGGCGCGGGCGCTGTCGAGGGCCCGTTGTTTCACGTGAAACACTCCAGCCCTTGTAGCGCCGACAATTCCGAGGTCGATCCCGCGCTGCGTGAGACGCTGATCGGCGTTGTCGGCGCGCAGCAGAAGCCGGAACTCGGCCCTACTGGTAAACATCCGGTAGGGCTCGGTCACGCCGCGCGTGACCAGGTCGTCGATCAGCACGCCGATATAGGCCTCGTCCCGCGCGAAGGTCGCCGCCTCGGCGCCCGAAACGGCGCGCGCCGCGTTCATCCCGGCGATCAGACCCTGGGCCCCGGCCTCTTCATAACCCGTCGTGCCGTTGATCTGACCTGCCAGATAGAGCCCGGGAAGCCGTTTGACCTCCAGCGTCGGAAACAGCTCGCGCGGATCAACGTAATCGTACTCGATGGCGTAGCCATAGCGACGAACCACGACCTTCTCGAGGCCCGGGATGGTGCGCAGGAACAGCAGCTGGGTCTCTTCCGACACCGAGGTCGAGATGCCGTTGGGATAGACCGTGTCGTCGTCCAGGCCCTCGGGCTCGAGGAAGATCTGGTGGCTGGTCTTGTCGGCGAACCGCACGACCTTGTCCTCGATCGACGGGCAGTAGCGCGGGCCGCGACCCTCGATGCGCCCGCCGTAGACGGCCGACTCCGTCAGCCGCTCGGCGATGATCCGGTGGGTCTCCTCGGTCGTCCATGTGACGCCACACTGGATCTGCGGGACGTCGATACGATCGTTGAGGAAGGAGAAGGGGATCGGCTCGGCGTCGGCCGCCTGCATCTCCAGCCGGTCCCAGGCGATGGTCGAGCCATCGAGTCGCGCCGGGGTGCCGGTCTTTAGTCGCCCCATGTCGAGGCCCAGGCTGTAGAGCCGGTCCGACAGGCCGATGGCCGGCGCGTCACCGACCCGACCAGCCGGGATGCGCTGCTCGCCCAGATGGATAACGCCTTTGAGGAAGGTCCCCGTGGTCAGAACCACCTTCGGCGCGCGGTACTCGGTTCCCGAACCGCCGACCACGCCGGCGACCATATCGGCCTCGACAATCAGATCCTCAACCGCCTCGGCGATGATGTCGAGGTTCGGCGTCCCGGCCAGTTCGGCTTGCATCGCCTCGCGATAGAGCTTGCGGTCGATCTGGGCGCGCGGACCGCGCACGGCCGGGCCCTTGGAGCGGTTGAGCATCCGGAACTGGATGCCCGCCTTGTCCGCCATGCGCCCCATCAGGCCGTCAAGGGCGTCGATCTCGCGCACCAGGTGGCCCTTGCCCAGACCGCCGATGGCCGGGTTGCAGCTCATCTCGCCAATGGTTTCCAGCTTGTGGGTGAGCAGCAGGGTGCGCGCGCCAAAGCGCGCCGAGGCCGCCGCGGCTTCACAGCCGGCGTGGCCGCCGCCGATCACGATCACATCCCAGGATTGGGTCATCTGCACAGGTCCGAACGCGAACGCCCCCGACGAGCGGGGGCGACGGGGGCCGGGTATAGCGCAAAAGGGTAGGGGCGGGGAGTCCCTGCGTCCTTCGACACGGCCCTTCGGGCCTGCTCAG
>JAUSPV010000209.1 GCA_030652755.1 Caulobacter sp.
CAGGTGGCGTAGGTCGAGAATTTGTAGCCGCGGCGGTACTCGAACTTGTCGACCGCCTTCATCAGGCCGATGTTGCCCTCCTGAATCAGGTCCAGGAACTGCAGGCCGCGGTTGGTGTATTTCTTGGCGATGGAGATGACCAGGCGCAGGTTGGCCTCGACCATTTCCTTCTTGGCCTGGCGGGCCTCGCGCTCGCCCTTCTGCACGGTCTGCACGATGCGGCGGTAGTCGTCGATCGGCACGCCGGTCTCGGTGGCCAGGGCGGCGACTTCCTGGCGGATGTCGCGGATCGAGGAGTCGTCGTTCTCGCTGAACTTGGTCCAGCGCACGCCCAGAGCCTTGACCTTCTCGGACCAGTTGGGGTCGAGCTCGGAGCCGAAGTAGGCCTTGAGGAACTCGGTGCGGCTGATGCCGTAGCTGTCGGCCAGACGCAGCAGCCGGCCTTCCAGCGCGATCAGGCGGCGGTTGATGGCGTAGAGCTGGTCGACCAGCGCCTCGATGCGGTTGTTGTTCAGCTTCAGCGTCTTGAGCCGGGTGACGATGGCGCTGGAGGCGGCGGTGTAGGCCTTGCGGTCCTCGTCCTTGAGGTCGCCGCCCTTCAGCCGGCGCTCGACCAGCTTTTCCTGCAGGCGGCGGAAGGCGTCGAACTCGGCGGCGATGGCGTCCAGCGTCTCCATGACGCTTTCGCGCAGCTCGCCTTCCATGGCGCTGACCGTGGGCCCCGCGCCGTCGTCGAAGTCGTCGTCGTCCTCTTCGCCCTCGGGCTTTTCCTCGCCCTCGACCGCTTCCTTGGGCTCGGCCGGCTCGGCGTCCTCGCTCGGCACCACCACGGGCGCGGCGGGGAACATGACGCCGTAGGTGCCTTCCAGGTCGATGACCTCGCGCAGCAGGATGCGGCCGGTGCCCAGTTCCTCGCGCCAGACCATGATGGCCTCGAAGGTCAGGGCGCTTTCGCACAGACCCCGGATCATGGTGTCGCGGCCGGCCTCGATGCGCTTGGCGATGGCGATCTCGCCCTCGCGGCTGAGCAGTTCGACGCTGCCCATCTCGCGCAGATACATGCGGACCGGGTCGTCGGTGCGGTCGTAGGTGGACTTGGTCTCCGCCTCGGTGACGATGGCCTGTTCGCCGGCCGCGACAACCTCGCCGCCCTCGCCCTCGGCCTCCTCGGCCTCGACGACGTTGACGCCCATCTCGCTGAGCATGGCCAGCGTGTCCTCGATCGCCTCGGAGGTCACTTCCTCCGACGGCAGGACCTTGTTGAGCTCGTCCATCGTGACGTAGCCGCGGGCCTTGGCCTGCTTGATGAACTTCTTGACCCCGGCATCGGTGAGGTCGAGGAGCGGGCCGTCCTTCTCCGGAGCTTCGGGGGCTTCGGCCTGCTCGTTGGTCGTCGTGCTCATTACGTTCTCCGGCGAACCGCCTCTGGGAAGGTGGAACGCTTCAAAATTCTTTTCGGACGCTGACGCGCCTTAGGGAGAGGTTTCGCCGTCCGTCCACAGGCTTCCCGAGCGGATCGCGCGCCTCAGCGTGTCCCGTTCGGCCTTCAGGCGCTCCAGCGCCGCCATGTCTGAACGGCCCCCAAGGCTTGCCTTGGCGGACGTAAGGGCGGTCTCGAGCGCAGCCAATCGGTTCAGGGCCTCAAAAGCTAGCGTCCACTGGGACCTGGCGGCGGCGAGGGTGACATCCTGTTTCAGGAAGGGCGCGCCTGCCATTGCAGCGGCCCGGTCGATGTCAGTCAGCAGCCCGGCAAATCCACGATCCCGCAGATGGCGTGCGAGAGACGCGGAGTCAAGGTGATCGGCGTCAAGTCGCAACCGAATGAACTCCCTCGCCAATTCGGAAAGAGCAGGATCTCCGAACCCGGAGCGCTCCAGCTGCTCGAAATGTTCGTCGAGCCGGTGGGGGTCTTCCAGCGCCGCCTTGGCCAGCGCCGCGGCCATCGGATCGAGCGAAACGGCCAGCTTGCGCGCCGCCGCCTTGCCCTCGGGCGTCGGGAAGGCGTCGAAATGCAGAACCTCGCCGCGCCGCCCCCGCGCCCGCGGCGTGAACGGCGCCCGGAGCGCGCCCTGCCCGCCGGGACCGGGCCGCGCGAACAGCGTGTCGAGCCGGCCCAGGAGCTCCTCGCGATAGGCCTGGGCCAGGTCCTTGTCGGCGATGCTGGCCGCCCGCTCCCGCAGGCGCACCTTCAGCCCCGCCTTGTGCTCGGGTGTATCCAGCGGCTCCTGGTCCCGCTCGCGGACGAACAGGGCGTCGACGAAGGGCGTGGTCTCGGCCAGCTGGGCCTTCAGGGCCGTCGGCCCCTGCTCGCGCAGCACGTCGTCGGGATCCTTGCCGCCGGTGACGATGGCGAACCTGAAGCTCTTGCCGGGCTTGAGCAGCGGCAGGGCGCGGTCGATCACGCGGCTGGCGGCGCGCATCCCCGCCCCGTCGCCGTCGAAGCACAGCGTCGGCTCCGGGTGCAGGCGCCAGAGGACCTCCATCTGGTCCTCAGTCAGGGCGGTGCCCAGCGGGGCGACGGCGGCGACGCCGGCCCGCTGGCAGGCGATGGCGTCCATGTAGCCCTCGACCACGACCAGGGCCGTGTCGTCCCCGCCGGCGTGCAGCAGCTTGCGCGCCTCGGGCAGGCCGTAGAGCAGCCGGCCCTTGGAGAACAGGCTGGTCTCCGGACCGTTCAGGTACTTGGCCCGCGCCTCCGGATCCATGGCCCGGCCGCCGAAGCTGACGATCCGGCCGCGGGCGTCGGCGATCGGGAAGATGATGCGGTCGCGGAAGCGGTCATAGGGGGCGGCCCCGCCCTCCTCCGGCGCGATGAGCAGGCCGGCGTCGATCAGCTCGGCCGGCCGCGCGCCCTTGGCGATGAGGTAGTCCTTCAGCGCCGTGCGGCTGGCGGGGGAAAAGCCGATGCGGAAGCGCTTCCACTCCGTCTCCGGCAGACCCCGGCGCAGCAGATAGTCCCGCGCCGCCTTGCCCGACGGGCGGTGCAGCTCGCCCTCGAACCACTGCGCGGCCAGTTCGACCCAGTCGGCCAGGCCCTGGCGCTTCTTCTCCTGCTCGGCCGCCTGCGGGTCGGGGGCCGGCATCGGCATCCCGGCTTCATTGGCCAGCCGCTCGACCGCCTCCATGAAGGTCAGCCGCTCGGTCTCCTGCAGGAAGCTGATCAGGTCGCCGTGCTTGCCGCTGGAGAAGTCGTGGAAGAAGCCCTTGTCGTCGTTGACGAAGAAGCTGGGCGACCGCTCCTTGGTGAACGGCGACAAACCGACGAACTCGCGGCCCTGGCGCTTGAGCTTCACGGTCTTGCCGATCACGTCCGACAGCCGGACGCGCGACTTGATCTCCTCCAGGAAGCGGTCGTCGAAGCGCATGGGGACAGCATATCGCGGATGGGACGGTTCCGCGCCATAGCTCCCTTCACTGTCATCCCGGACGCGGCGGGCGATCCGGGACCCAGCCGATACAGCCGCCGCCTCTGGGTCCCAGCGCTCCGCTGCGCTTCGGCCGGGATGACAGTGAAGCTACCCCCTCACATGCCCCAGCTTGTCCGGGTTGCGCATGATGTAGATCGCGCTCAGCAGGCCGTCGGCGTCGGCTTCGAAGGCGATGGTCTGCAGGCCGTCGGCGAGGTCCATGATCACGCCGGGGGCGCCGTTGATCGTCGCCGGGCGCATGGCCATCGGCCTGGCGAACCCGCCCCGCGAGGCCAGGCCGCGCAGCAACAGCATGACGTCGTCCCGCCCGACCATCGGCCGCAGAGCCGCCGGCCGCTTGCCGCCGCCGTCGGAGATCAGCACCGCGTCCCGGGCCAGCAGGCCGGCCAGGGCCGACATGTCGTTGGCGGCGGCGGCCCGCATGAAGGCGGCGGCCAGCTCAAGCGTCTTCTCCGGCGACACCGCAAAGCGCGGGCGGGCGTCGCGGACGTGGGCGCGGGCCCGGCTGGCCAGCTGGCGCACCGCCGCCTCGCCCCGGCCCAGCGCGGCGCCGACGGCGGCGTAGTCCTGGTCGAACACGTCGTGCAGCAGGAACACCGCCCGCTCCAGCGGCGACAGCCGCTCCAGCGCCAGCAGGAAGGCGACGGAGACATCCTCCGCCCGCTCGACCGGATCGTCGGCGATCTCCTCGACCAGCGGCTCGGGCAGCCAGGGCCCGACATAGGTCTCGCGCCGGGCGCGCGCCGACTTCAGCCGGTCCAGGCAGAGGCGGGTGACGGTCTGGACCAGCCAGGCCTGGGGGTTCTCCGCCGCCGCGCCGGCCCTGTCCCAGCGCAGCCAGGCGTCCTGGACCACGTCCTCGGCCTCGGCCACCGAGCCGAGCATACGATAGGCCAGCCGCTTGAGGCGGGGCCGCTCGGCTTCGAAGGTCAGTGTGGCGGGGTTCATACAGCGACGGGCTCCGACAGGCGGAAGGGGGCGGAGACGCCGGCCACCACCAGCCTGGTGCAGGCGCGGCCGTGGCCCAACGCGTACTTCACCGTGGGATACATCTGGCCGGTCGTCAGGGCGAGGGCCAGGTCGACGACGGCCGCCTCGCCCCAACGTCGCGCGATCTCGGCCCGGCACTCGTCGGCGTCCATGAGGTTCCGGTCGAGCACGGCGCGGGCGAAGTCATAGGCCAGCGCCGCCGCCTCGCCCATGGCCAGCCGGTCGCCCGCCAGGATGCCGCGCAGGACTTCCGGCCGCACGCCGCCGGCCGTGGCCATGTCGACACTGATCTGGGTGCAGGGTCCGCAGTCGCCGGCCAGGGTCCCGACGATGCCGGCTGCCGCCCGCGCCTCGGCCGGCGCGGCCTTGCCGTGGCCGAGCGAAGCGACCAGGCCGAAACGGATGAAGGTCCAGGGGCCGCCCTTGTCGAGCAGATCGCGCATGTAGCCGGCGCCGTAGTTCCAGGTCTTCTCGAAGCCGTCGATCCGGCGGCGGAGCAGGGTCTTGAGCATGTCACGCCTCCTTGGCGATGGCGGGCGCGGGACGGGCGGCCCAGGCGATCCACGCCGTGATCAGGGCGGGCAGGAAGACGCCGGGAAAGTCGCGCGCCAGGTCGCGCCAGACGCTGCCCCCGCAGCTGGCGTCGCCGACGTGGATCGCCGCGTGCAGGCAAAGGAACGCCGCGGCGCAGACCAGCGCCGGCCAGCCCTGCGTGGGCCGCCAGGCGAACCAGCCCAGGCCCAGGGTCACGACCAGGTAGGCCATGCCGATGTCGCGCACGAAGTGGACGTTGAACGGTCCGGTCAGCGGCACGCCCGGCACGGCGTCGTACCAGCCCAGCGGGCGCGCCAGCATGACCAGCGCATTGACCGCCAGCCCTCCGCCCAGCAACGCCGCGATCCAGCGATAGATCATGGTGTGTCTCCCTGTTCGTGATGGAGACGAGGGAGGCGGCGGCGGTGTGACATCCGAAGAGTAAAAAGGGGGACACACACGCAAAAAAGGGGGACACACACGCATTTCCAGCGCCTGTGCGAACGCAAAGAAAATGCGTGTGTGCCCCCCCTTTTTGCTACCAGCCCCAGTCCTTCGCCGACGCCCGGCAGCCGCCGTCGGGCCAGCCTTTCCAGGCACGGCCGCGGACCACGCGTCCGGTCGCCTGGCCGGTCGGCTGGCCGTTCTTCAGGGCGACGCCGCCGTTGACCAGCACCCAGCTGACGCCGGTCGCGAACTGTTTGGGGCTCTGGTAGGTGGCCGGGTCGCTGACGCTGGCCGGATCGAAGATCACCACGTCGGCGTAGTAGCCGGGCTTCAGCATCCCGCGCTCGCGCAGGCCCAGGTTGTGGGCCGGCAGGCTGGTCATCCGGCGAATGGCTTCCGGCAGGGTGATGACCTTCTCTTCCCGCACATACTTGCCCAGCAGCCGGGCGAAGTTGCCGTAGGCGCGGGGGTGGGTGCTGGACTGCAGGAACACGCCCTCGGGCGCCTGGGCGCCGGCGTCTGAGCCGAAGCTCATCCACGGCAGGGCGACCTGCTTGCGGACGTTGTCCTCGCTCATCAGGAAATAGACCACCTGCACCCGGCTGCCGTCCTCGATGACCAGGTCGATGGCGGCGTCCTCGGGGCTGACCTTCCGCTCGGCGGCGACCTGCGCCAGGGTCTTGCCGGTCAAAGGCTTGAGTTTCGGGTTCTGGAAGCCGACCAGCAGCGTGCCCTCGGCCCCGGCGAAGCGGTAGAGGTTCTCGAACACCGGGCTGTCAGTGCGCATCTCGGCGATGACCTCGCGGCGGATCTGGGGGTCCTTCAGCCGCTTGATCCAGGCCTCCCGGCCGCCGGCCTGCACCCAGGGCGGCATGGCGGCGTCGAGGCCCGTCGAGCCGGCGGTGTAGGTGTACATGTTGGCGGTGATGCGCTGGCCGCCGGCCCGGGCCGCCTCGATCTTCGCGATGGCGGCGTCCAGCTTGCCCCAGTTCTGTTTGCCGGCCGCCTTCAGGTGCCAGATCTCGGCCGGGGCGCCGGACAGGCGGGAGATGTCGATCAGCTCGTCGATGGCCTCCAGCAGGCGGTTACCCTCGCTGCGCATGTGGCTGATGTAGATGCCGCCGCAGCGCCCGGCCTCGGTCGCCAGGGCGGTCAGTTCGCGCGTCTCGGCGTAGCTGCCCGGCGCGTAGATCAGCGAGGAGCCGACGCCCAGCGCCCCCTCCTCCATGGCCTGGACGACCAGGGCCCGCATGCGCTGCAGCTGCGCCTCGCCCGGCTGGTCGTCGCCCTCGCCCAGCACATGGGTGCGGACCGTCTCGGCCCCGACGAAGGAGGCGACGTTGGGGTTGATCCCCGACTTTTCCAGATGGGCCAGGTACTCGCCCAGCGTGGTCCAGGCGATGTCGTACCTGATGTCGCCCTGGCGGCCGCGCTCCAGCCGCTTCATCTCGGCGTTCCAGGGGCCCATCGACGAGCCCTCGCCCATCACCTCCAGGGTGACGCCCTGCTTCAGGTCCGACAGGCCCCGGCCGTCGGCGATCAGGCTGTCGGTGGCCCAGCTGAGCATGTTGATGAAGCCGGGGGCGACGGCCTGGCCCCTCGCGTCGATCTCGCTGAGGCGCGGGCCTTTGACCTTCGCGCCCATGGCCACGATGCGGTCGCCGCGAATGGCCACCTCGCCCCGGTACGGAGCGCCGCCGGTCCCGTCGTGGATCAGGCCGTTGCGGATGACGATGTCGAACGGCGCGCCCTTGGCCCCCTGAGCGGGAAGGGTCGGCAACTCCGGCAGGGCCGAGCAGGAGAGGAGGAACAGCGAAGCCGCAAGGGCGATTAGCGGGCGAAGGTTCAAGCTGCGGCTCCCTGCGTGGTTCGCGACGCTCGCCCAAGGGCTCGCTCCTCACCATGACGAACCTTAGTGCAACCCCGGTGCGCCCGTCATTCCCAACATCCGTCATCGTCGGACTTGTTCCGACGACCCATGAACACGGACATTCAGGAATGGGCCGCGCGTCTCTGCCCGTACTCAGCCTTCCGCTCACCACGCATGGGTCCTCGCGACAAGCGCGAGGATGACGGAATGAGAGCGTTAGCCTCCCAACCCATCCACCCACGCCGGCAGCTCGCTGATCGAGCCCAGCTCGGCGTAGCGGTCGTGGGCCTGCGGCGCCTCGGCCGCCTCGTGGGCCCAGACCAGCGGATAGGGGATCAGCGCGCCCCAGGCGCCGGCCTCCAGCGCCGGCAGGATGTCGGAGCGCATCGAATTGCCGGCCATCACCGCCTGCGCCGGCCCCGTGCCGTGGCGGGCGAAGACGCGGCGGTAGGTGTCGGCGTCCTTCTCGCTGACGATCTCGACGGCGGCGAACAGGTCGCCCAGGCCGCTGGCCGCCAGCTTCTGCTCCTGGTGCAGCAGATCGCCCTTGGTGATCAGCACCAGGCGGTAGCGCTCCGACAGCTGGTGCAGCGCCAGGTCGACGCCCGGCAGCGGCTCGACCGGCTCGGTCAGCATCTCGCGGCCGGCGGCGAGGATCTGCTTGATGACGCCGATCGACACCCTGTCCTGCGTCAGCTCCATCGCCGTCTCGATCATCGACAGGGTGAAGCCCTTCACCCCGTAGCCGTAGAGTCGCAGGTTGCGCTTCTCGGTCTCCGCCAGCCTCGCCTCCAGCATCGTCTCGTCGGCGTAGGGCGCGAGCAGATCGACGAACCGCCGGTGGGTCAGGCGGAACAGCGTCTCGTTGTGCCAGAGCGTGTCATCGGCATCGAGGCCGACCGTGGTGATGGTCATGGGCGGGGGATAGCGAGGGAAGATGAGGAAGTGAAGCGGTGCCGCAGTCGGGGACATGCACTTCAGTGCGTGTCCCCCGCCGCTTCA
>JAUSPV010000245.1 GCA_030652755.1 Caulobacter sp.
AAGCTTGATGGGCAGCTCTACGACCTCGACCGCGCGCTGCCGGGCGGCGGCAAGTTCGAGATCCTGACGCGCGACAGCCCCGAGGCGCTGGAAACCATTCGGCACGACGCCAGCCATGTGATGGCCGAGGCGGTTCAGGAGCTGTTCCCCGGCACCCAGGTGACGATTGGCCCCAACGTCGAGGACGGCTTCTACTACGACTTCGCCCGCGACGAGCCGTTCAGCACCGACGACTTCGCGGCCATCGAAAAGCGCATGGCCGAGATCGTCGACCGCGACGAGAAGATCACGCGCGAGGTCATGCCCCGTGACGCCGCCATCGCCTGGTTCAAGGGCAAGGGCGAGCACTACAAGGCCGAGATCATCGAGAGCATCCCGGCCGACCAGGAGGTCAGCGTCTATCACCAGGGCCAGTGGGCCGACCTCTGCCGCGGGCCGCACCTGCCGTCGACCAAACATGTCGGCAAGGCGTTCAAGCTGATGAAGCTGGCCGGCGCCTACTGGCGCGGCGACCAGAACAACGCCCAGCTGCAGCGCATCTACGGCACGGCCTGGGCCTCCCAGGCCGACCTCGACGCCTATCTGCTGCGGCTGGAGGAGGCCGAGAAGCGCGACCACCGCAAGCTCGGCCGCCAGATGGAGCTCTTCCACATGCAGGAAGAGGGCCGGGGCATGGTCTTCTGGCACCCCAAGGGCTGGACGCTGTGGCAGACGCTGGAGGCCTACATGCGCCGCCGGCTGACGGAGGCCGGCTACATCGAGGTCAAGACGCCCCAGGTGCTGGAGAAGACCTTCTGGGAAAACTCCGGCCACTGGGAGAAGTACCGCCCCAACATGTTCGTCTGCGAGACGGTCGAGGGCGAGACGCTGTCGCTCAAGCCGATGAACTGCCCGGGCCACGTGCAGATCTGGAATGTCGGCCAGCGCTCCTACAAGGAGCTGCCGATGCGCATGGCCGAGTTCGGGGCCTGCCACCGCTATGAGCCGTCCGGCGCCCTGCACGGGCTGATGCGGGTGCGCGCCTTCACCCAGGACGACGCCCACATCTTCTGCCGCGAGGATCAGATCGTCGAGGAGACGGAGCGCTTCATCCGCCTGACCAAGATGATCCACTCCGACCTCGGCATGGAGACCAAATACATCGCGCTCGCCACGCGGCCGGAGGTGCGCGCCGGCCCGGACGAGTTCTGGGACCGGGCCGAGGGCATGCTGGCCGAGGCCGCCAAACAGGCGGGGGTCGAGCCGGTCATCGCCGAGGGCGACGGCGCTTTCTACGCGCCCAAGCTGGACTTCATCGTCCAGGACGCCATCGGCCGGGAGTGGACCTGCGGCACGCTGCAGCTCGACTACGTCCTGCCGGAACGCCTCGGCGCCGAATACATCGCCGAGGACGGCTCCAAGCAGCGGCCGGTGATGCTTCACCGCGCCATCCTGGGGTCGTTCGAGCGCTTCATCGGCATCATGATCGAGAACTACGGCGGCCGCTTCCCGCTGTGGCTGGCGCCGGTGCAGGTGGTGGTCACGACCATCGTCTCCGAGGCCGACGACTACGCCACGGAGGTCGCCGCCAAACTCCGCGCGGCCGGCCTGCGGGTCGAGACCGACCTTCGCAACGAGAAGGTCGGCTACAAGATCCGCGAGCACAGCGTCGCCAAGGTGCCGGCCATCGCCGTCGTCGGCCGCAAGGAGGCCGAGGAAGGCAAGGTCGCCATCCGCCGTCTCGGGTCGCAGGACCAGACGGTGGTGACGATCGAGGAGGCGGTGGCCATCCTGACCGCCGAAGCGACGCCGCCGGATCTTCGGTGACAGACCGGGGACATGTACCGTCTTCGGTACGTGTCCCCTGCAGCCTGCAAGCTGATGGGGACACGCACTGAAGTGCATGTCCCCGATCTATTTCAGGCTTGACCCTCCGGCCACAGAGGGCAGGCTCCCTTACTGACGCGTACGCAGAAGCGCGATCGGGGCAGGGAAGCATCGATGAGTACGTGGACCGCCCCGGACGGCGTCCCTATCGCCTATGACGACACCGGCGGGCCCGGCGCGCCCATGCTGCTGATCCACGGCTTTTCGTCGAACCGCCAGGAGGCCTGGAAGCGCACCGGCTGGTACGCCGCCTTCGCCCAGCGCGGGCAGCGGGTCGTGGCGCTGGACCTGCGTGGCCACGGCGAGAGCGGCAAGCCGCATGACCCGGCCGCCTATGCGCGCGGGACCATCCTCGCCGACATCGTCGGGCTGCTCGACCATCTGGGCGTGGAGTGGGCCAATGTGCTGGGCTATTCGATGGGGGCGCGGCTGGCGCTGGGCCTGGCGCTCGAGCACCGCGAGCGGATCGGCTACCTGATCGTCGGCGGGGTGGGCGGCAGGCTGTTCGACCCGCCCCTGCCCGGCGACCCGATGGCCCTCGCCATGGAGGCCGACAGCGCCGAGGCCATCAGCGAGCCGCTGCTCAGGAGTTTCCGCCAGTTCGCCGACGAGCAGGGCGAGGATCGCCTGGCTCTGGCCGCCTTCACCCGCGGCCGCACCGATTCGATCCACCGCGACGCCCTCGCCGCCATCGGCGCCCCGACCCTGGTGGTGGCCGGATCCCGGGACGACCTGGCCGGCGACCCGCAGGGGCTGGCCGACGCCATCCCCGGCGCGAAGGCCCTGACCCTGGCCGGCTGCGACCACTTCAACGCCATCCCGCACGGGCTGCTCAAGGCGGCGGTGTTCGACTTCCTGGACGGGTATCTGGACGGGGTTTGATCATCATTGTCATCCCGGCCGAAGCGCAGCGAAGAGCCGGGACCCAGATGACAGCGCTTGGCATCAGCTGGGTCCCGGATCGACCTGCGGCCGTCCGGGATGACAGGTGAGGGGCGACTACCGCCCCAGCGCGTAGGGCCCGCCCTTGTCCAGCCCCGCCTTCCAGGCCGGCCGCGCATGGATGCGGTCGATCCAGGCGGCCATGTTGGGATAGGCGTCCAGCTTGCCGAACGCCTTCAGCACCTCGGGAATGAAGCTCATCTGCACGTCGGCGCCGGTCGGCTCCGATCCAATCAGCCAGTCGCGGCCGGCCAGGGCGCCCTCGACGTAGCTCATGTGGTTGGCGATCTCGCTCTCGATGCGCGGGTGCAGCGGCGCGCCGGCCTCGCCCAGCCGCATGACGTACATCAGCATCATCAGCGGCAGCATGGCGCTGCCCTCGGCGTAGTGCAGCCACTGCAGGTAAGCCTCGTGCTCGGCCGTGCCGGGCGTGGGAGCCATGCGGCCCTTGCCGTGCTTGCGGATGATGTAGTCGATGACCGCCCCGGACTCGTGGACCACCCGGCCGTCGTCGACGATCACCGGCGACTTGCCCAGCGGATGCACGGCGACCAGCTCGGGCGGGGCCAGCCGGGTTTCGGCGTCACGCTGGTGGAAGGCGATCTCGTAGGGCGCGCCCAGTTCCTCCAGCAGCCAGAGGATGCGCTGCGAGCGCGACTCGTTGAGGTGGTGAACGACGAGCATGGCGGCCTTCCTGGAGGAATGAGAATATTTCCCACCATAGGGCTGGCCTTCCGGCTGGCAAATTCTACCTTGCAGGACGTCCGTTGTGTGCAAGTGCGAAACGATTATAGTGCGCCGCAACAATAATTCGGGGAAACCTGCCCATGAGCGCCGCCGTCGCCCAGTCTGAATCACAAGACCTGATCCTTCCGGGTCTGGTCGCCCTTCTGCGCGAGGCGGCCGACGCCGCCGGCGCCTTCGTCCACGAGGCCAAGGGGCCGGTGAAGGCGAGGATCTCGGCCGGCGGCAAGATCGACCGCAAGCTGGCCGATGTCGAACAGCACGCGGTGCACGGCTACGGCTGGTACGCCTCCTACGGCGAACTGCTGAACCAGGTGGCCGGCTGGGCCGAGCGGCTGGACGCCGACGGCGCGTTCGGCGAGACCGAGGCCCTGCTGGCCCAGCTGCTGTTCTCCGAATACGCCGCCCAGATGATCGGCGGCATCCCGATGAACCAGGGCGAGACCATCCGCCCCGCCGACCTGGGCGTCTCGCCCGAGACCCTGGAGAAGCTGTTCGCCGCCCCGCTGCTGACGCTCGTCAACCAGGGCGGCGGCCAGGCGGTGAAGATCCGCGTCGCCGACCTCGTCGCCGCCTCGCGCGGCAAGGCCACCGTCGAGGTTACCGGCCTGGACGAAACCTTCGAGATGATCCGCGACCAGTTCCACGCCTTCGCCGAGGAGAAGGTGGTGCCGCACGCCCACGGCTGGCACCTGCGCGACGAGCTGATCCCGATGGCGCTGGTCAAGGAGCTGGGCGACCTGGGCGTCTTCGGCCTGACCATCCCGGAGGAGTATGACGGCGCGGGCCTGGGCAAGACCGCCATGTGCGTGGTGTCCGAAGAGCTGTCCCGCGCGTGGATCGGCGTCGGCTCCCTGGCCACCCGGTCGGAGATCGCCGCCGAGCTGATCCTGACCGGCGGCACCCCGGCCCAGCGCCAGGAGTGGCTGCCGAAGATCGCCTCGGCGGAGATTCTGCCGACCGCGGTGTTCACCGAGCCCAACACCGGCTCTGACCTGGGCGCCCTGCGCACCCGGGGCGTTCGCGACGGCGACAGCTATGTCGTGACCGGGAACAAGACCTGGATCACCCACGCCGCCCGCGCCGACGCCATGACCCTTCTGGTCCGCACCGACCCGGACACCACCGACTACCGCGGCCTCTCGATGCTGCTGGCGCCCAAGCAGCGCGGCGACGACGCCAATCCCTTCCCGACCGAGGGCATGAGCGGCGGCGAGATCGGCGTCATCGGCTATCGCGGCATGAAGGAATACGAGATCGGCTTCGACGGCTTCCGCGTCCCGGCCGCCAACCTGTTGGGCGGGGTCGAGGGCCAGGGCTTCAAGCAGCTGATGGCCACCTTCGAGAGCGCCCGCATCCAGACCGCCGCCCGCGCCATCGGCGTGGCCCAGCGCGGCCTGGAGCTGGGCCTGAACTACGCCCTGGACCGCAAGCAGTTCGGCGGCCCGATCTTCGGCTTCCCGCGCGTGGCCAACAAGCTGGCCATCATGGCCGCCGAGATCATGGGCGTGCGCCAGCTGACCTATTTCGCGGCCCGCCAGAAGGACGAGGGCAAGCGCTGCGACCTCGAGGCCGGCATGGCCAAGCTGATCGCCGCCCGCGTCGCCTGGGCCGCCGCCGACAACGCGCTGCAGATCCACGGCGGCAACGGCTTCGCGATGGAATACGAGATCAGCCGCGTTCTGGCCGACGCCCGCATCCTCAACATCTTCGAGGGCGCCGGCGAGATCCAGGCCCAGGTCATCGCCCGGCGTCTGCTGGAAGACGGGAACTGAGGCCCTGCGTGCTTCGACACGCGCTCTTCGAGCGCTGCTCAGCATGACGTGGGTGGGCAGCCTTCAAACGACGTCATCCTGAGCAGCCCGCGCAGCGGGCGTGTCGAAGGACGCAAGGCCTTTACGCAGCCGCCCCGCCGCGCCAACCTTCAACCATGATGATCCGCACCCTC